>JBHJGW010000043.1:0-22159 GCA_050331415.1 Opitutales bacterium
TGTTCCACTCCAGCAGGGTAGCCAGGCCGCGGCTCTGGCTGTCCTCCGGGTCGTAGTTGTGCAGGATGCGTTTTACCTGGAAATCATTGGAGAGCTGAAAGGTGAGGGTGGGGTCGTAAAATTCCCGAGCCTTGACTTTGTCGATGTACTGGCGGGGCGTCATTTCCTTTGAATAGTCCTCATACTTTGGCAGGCGGCCGCCCGCGACTATTGCGCGGAGGTTGAGGTTCTCGCAGAGCTCCTTCCGGGCATCGTACAGCCGACGCCCGAGCCGGAAACCGCGGTAATCCGGGTGTACAAAAATCTCGATGCCGTAGAGCACATCGCCGTCGGGGTCGTGTGTGGAAAACGTGAAGCTCCCGGTGATCTGCTTGTACGTGTGGCGGTCGCCAAACTTTGGGTAGTCGACGATGATCGCCAGCGCCACAGCAGCCAGTGTACCCTCCACTTCGATGCCGAATTGGCCTTCCGGGAACAGGTTGAGCAGGCGCGCGAGGTCGGCTTCCGTCCAGCATGCGTTGTCGGTGGCCGCGTAAGCGCGGACATAGGCCTCGCGCAGCGCCGGGTAATCCTCTAGCGCCAAATGCCGTAAAACGATCTGCGGTTCATCTGCCATCCCGCCAGCCAAGCAAGCACGCATACCCATTGGCGAGGGGGAAATGCGCGCCCCTGCCGGTCCGGTGCAACGGGCTGGGGTTGGTCAGCCCGTCACTGGGAGACGTTCACGTCGCCCTCGGCGCTTTCACCGTGGGCGTCGGTCACCTTGACGCGCAGTTGGGCCTCCCTACCGGCTTCGTTTGGATCGGTATGGAGAAACCCGTCCGCCGTTACCTTAACCCACGTGGGTCCTTCGAGCAGCTCCCAGCGGTACGGCGGCTCGCCGTAGGTGGCCACCAGCCGGGGGGGGGCCGCGTCCGTTCCCTCAGCCTCCGGAAATCTGATGCCGACGAAGCGTGGCGGGTTCTCCCAGAAGGTCAGTTCGAATGCCTTGCGATCAATGTCGCCGTCGGCATCTTCCACCACCACTTCAAGGTTCACCGACTTCGTACCCTTCGGGGCTTCGCCCGAGATGATGCCGTCGGCGTCGATGCTGAGCCAGTCCGGCGCATCCACGAGGTTAAAGGTGAGGGGTTGGTCACCGCTCTCGACAAGTGCGACGCCGAAGTACGGAACGTGCTCCAGGCCCGGGCGGAGTTCTTCGCTGACGATCTGCGGTCGGAGGTCGGCGGCGAGTGCCACCACCGCCTCTGAGGTTTTCGGCCCGATTGTAAGGACGCCCGTCTGGGTACTGCCGTTGACGGTCGCGGATACCTCGTACTCGCCATGGTGTGCTCGCAGGCTTACGGTGCCTTGCGCGTTGGCAGACAACGTTTCATCGGTCTGCCACTCGCCCAAGACAAACCGGTGCCAGGCTTCGCCCTGCGGCTTAAGCGAGAAGTCGTCGAAAAAGAAGACGCCTTTCGGTGCTCGGATTACCCCGTCGGCCTTCATCCAGGTCTGGAAGGTGGTGCACGCCGGGTGGCTGTAAAAGGTCACGAGCATGTCTTCGAACCAGCGCCCCTTGATCTCGTCTGCAGACATTGGCGACTCCGCGTTCCACCAGGGTGAAGGTTCGTCCCAATTTCCGCCGTAGGTGTCGTATTCGGTGACGCTCAGGGTCAGGCCGAGCTGGGCGAAGGCGTCGATCTGTCGATAGACGTCGGCCGGATGGCGGCGGCGGTTGCCGTTCCACTGGTGCATCTGGAAGCCCACGCCGTCGAGTTCGCCACCGCCTTCGACGATTGCTCGGCAAAGCTCGAGGTAGCGCTCGTCGGTGTCTCCTTCGTCGTGGACAACGCCGAATTCGTTGATGACGAGGCTGGCCTGCGGAGCGGCTTCGCGGGCGATGGCGAGCCATTCGCTAATCAGCTCGGCCTGTTCGGAAATCGTGTTGTAGCCGAGGTAGCGGAAGGCCGCCGATCGGTGGATGGGCTCGTTGACGACATCCCACTCGTAAATGAACGGCATCCGCCGCCCAATCCAGCGAATGTGCTCTTCAACCGCTGAGCGGAAAGCGGGCTCGTGGTCGAGTGTCGGGGGCGCGTCGCCCGTGAACCAGCTCCGGTAGGGCTCGGGCACCACAAAATCTTCGTTCGGGTGCGCCCAGAACATATTGTGCCCACGGATGGCCAAGCCGCGCGCCCGGGCCCAGGCGACGAAGCGCTGCTCGGAACGCTGCCAGTTTTTCTGGCGCGTCATCCACCACTGTTGCGCCGAGGTGGCCTGCGTGGTGTTGGCGAGGCCGGGCAACTCGTCGTAGTATTGGAAGAGGCGCCCGTCATTATACCAGTCATTGATTGAACCGGCACCGGTGGCGACGCTCCAGTGGAAGGCGCTCTTGGTCATCCGCACCCGCACTTCCGTACCTTCGGCCAGCGGTTCACCCGTGGCATCGGCGACGGCAAGGGCGACCTCGCTTGTGCGGTGCATGCGGATGCGCGCCTCGGCACGCGCGCGCCAGTCGTCATCGGCTTGGGCAAAGGCATTTTGCACCACGAAGGCGGAGCCGAGGAGGCCAATCAGTACAGCTAGTTTCATGCTTCCAGGAGGTGTTGGGATTGGAACCACAAAGAAAGCCGCCGGCACGAACAGGGCAAGGGCGAAGAAAAACCATTGTGGGCACGCTTGCCGTACCCCTGTATTTATCGTTTAGGCCAAAATGTGCCGGACATCGTCGCGCGACACGTCCGCACACCGGGCCTTGCCGGACGTCGCAATGCCGCCGGCGACTTGCCGCCCGCCGTGGTTGGACACGACGAGTCCGTCGACGTCGGCATCGAGAGCGGCCCGAGCGTCGTCCGGATGTTGAATGCCTTTGAGCAGGATCGGCAGGTTGGTCAGCTCCCTGAGTTCGGCAAGGTCGGCGAAAGTGCGTGATTTGTCCGAATAGACCTCGAAGTATTTCTCGATGGCGGCTTCCGGGTTTTCTTCCGGCGGCTGTTCGAGCATCCCGCGGAAAACGGGGTCGGTAAGGTAGTTGCGAATGCCATCGGTCTTGAGGAAAGGTAGAAACGCGCACTGCAGGTTGCTCTCGCGCCAGCCAAAAAGTTGCGTGTCGAGGGTGACGACGAGGGCCTCGTAGTCGGCATTTTCGGCCCGATTGAGAAAACTCTCCGTCAGGACACGGGGCGCGGGCCAGTACAGCTGGAACCAGCGGCGGACGTCCGGGGCAGCTTCAACACACTCCTCCATACTGTACGTGGATACCGTGCTGTGGGTGTAGGTCAGGCCGGTGCGGGAAGCCGCGCGCGCGGTCGCTTTTTCGCCCTCCTCATGGGCAGCCTTCTGCACACCGATCGGAGCGATAAGCACAGGGTACGGATGCTTTCGCCCGAAGAGCTCGACGCTGTAGTCGCGTGCATCCACGTTCGCGAGCATGTGCGGGACGATCTTCCACCGGGCAAAAGCAGCCAGGTTTTCACGCGCTGCATCGTCATTCCCGGCGGCGCCGGCGACCCAGTCGTAGTGCTCGGGGCTCATCAGCGCACGAGCGCGGGCTTCAAGCTCCTCGACCGCGTACGGAATTTGAACATTGGCCGTACTCCGTCCCTGCCGGTAGCGCTCAAGCTGGCGCGTCAGGTTGAGGGTGCTGGTCGGGGCAGAAAATTGAGAAGATGGGGGTTCCATAAACCGTCGAGAATCGCTAAATATGGACAGTGGGTCGACGCTGTCACCGTTTGCGGACGCCTGATTTGCCGGGTGCGCCGTACGCTGGACGCCCGGCAGCTGATAGTCACCCTAATACGGGATCTAGGAAAAATTTTTGCGTAATCTTGTATGACTGAAACCTTTCACCTTGTGCCAGTAGGCCAGCATAATGCGCTGGTTGAAGCGGTTTATCGCCACCGCGGCTACACCTCAGAGGAGGCCTGCGACGCCTCACGCTTTGCCGCCCACGCGGCCCGGCACGGCATCCGAACGCACAACGCGCTGAAAGCACTGCACCTCGACCACCTTTTCGGCTCTGGCGCTGGCGGCTGCGAGCCTGGCGCCGAAATTGAGCGCCTGCCGGGCCGGTTCGAGGCCTCCCAGGTCTGGAATGCCAACCGCAAGCTCGGCCAGAGCACGGCCTACGCGGCGATCGAAGAAGCGATCGCCCTGGCCGACCGATTCGGCGTCGGGCAGGTGAGCGTCGACAACGCCTTCCACTATCTTTGGGGCGGCGGGTACGTTATGGAGGCAGCTACTCGCGGGTATCTTGCGTACACCAACTGCACTGCGGCACTCGCCGAGGTCGTCCCTTTCGGCGGCAAATTTCCCACGCTCGGCACCAACCCGCATTCGTGGGGCCTACCGACCGTCGAGGCCGTTGGCTTTCCGGTCGTGATTGACTGGGCCACGAGTGTGATCGCCATGGGCCGTGTCCAGCAGCTCGCGCGTGAGGGCCAGCCACTGCCGCCCGGAGCCGCCGTTGACGCCGACGGCCAGCCCACCAGCGCCCCTGCCAAAGTAGCCGCACTAACGACTTTCGGCGCGCACAAAGGCTACGGCTTGTCGCTCATCAATGAGCTTTTTGCCGCCTTTATCGGAGGCAGTTTGCCGACCCTTCGTTCCCGTTGGGATCGCCAGCCCGAGGAGAAACACACACCGGCGTTTTACTTCCAGGTCATCCACCCCGACGCCCTCTCGTCACGCGCTTTCGCCTTGGGCCGCAGCCAGGCCGAGAATGTTCGCGCCGTACTCGAAGACATCCGCGCCCACGGCAACGAAGGCTGCCTGCTGCCTGGCGAAATCGAGGCTCGAGCCGCTCGCCGCAGCGATGACGCTGGCGGTCTGATTTTTTCCCGAGCCGAGATCGAAGCCTTTAATGAACATGCCGGCGAAGCCGGAGAGCCGAGGTGGGATGTGGCGGC
The DNA here is from genome assembly GCA_050331415.1 of Opitutales bacterium. Taxonomy (GTDB): domain Bacteria; phylum Verrucomicrobiota; class Verrucomicrobiia; order Opitutales; family Cerasicoccaceae; genus DAIQNO01. The sequence continues at coordinate 4,893 of JBHJGW010000043.1, forward strand.
GCTGCCAGTGGTTGAGTAGGAGGTCGGTAGGGAAATTTTTGAGATTTAGGATTTGGGATTTAGCATCTTTCGGTATCGGCTAACACGATGACGCTTACCTCCGAAGAAAAGGCTTATTATTCCCGCCAATTGATCCTGCCCGAGGTCGGCCTCGAAGGGCAGGGGAGACTGCGAAACGCGTCGGTCCTGCTGGTGGGCCTCGGCGGGCTGGGTAGCCCGGCGGCACTGTATCTGGCAGGTGCGGGCCTCGGGCGACTGGGCTTGTGCGATGCCGACGTGGTCGAAGCGCATAACCTGCACCGGCAGGTCTTGCACAGTCTGGACAACGTAGGCGAGCCGAAGACGGCCTCGGCGGCGCGCCGGCTCGGCCGGCTCAACCCCGCGGTGCACCTTGTCGAGCATCCCGCGGGAATTTCGTCGGAAAACGCCCGCGAGCTGGTCCGGGGCTACGACTTGGTGCTCGACGGCTCAGACAACTTCCCAACGCGCTATCTCGTCAACGATGCCTGTGTGCTTGAGGGCAAGCCGCTAATCTCGGGCAGTATTTTCCAATTTGAAGGACAGATGACGCTCTACCGCCCGCCGGTGGGGCCGTGCCTGCGCTGCCTTTACCCGGAGATGCCCGCGCCGGGCACCGTGCCCAATTGCGCCGAAGCGGGCGTGCTCGGCGCGCTGTGCGCGATGGTTGGCAGCGTGCTGGCAATGGAGGTTGTCAAGCTCGCCCTCGGTTTCCCCGAAACGCTGGGAGGGCGGTTAATGACGCTCGACGCCCGCTCGACCCGCTGGCGGGAGCTCAAAGTGCGCCGCGACATCAAATGCCCCCTGTGTGGCGAACACCCCCGCATAACTGAAATTGATCCGGCGGCCTACGCAGCTGCGGAGACTTGCGCGCCCCCTGTGCCGGAATTGGCAGAAGTGCCGTGGGAAATCGATGTCCACGAAGCCGTCCGGCGGGCCCCAGAAAGCGTGTTGCTGGATGTCCGCGAGCCGGTGGAATGGGAGATCGCACACCTCGCCGATGCGCGCCTGTTCCCGCTCGGGCAACTCGCCGCGCGTGTTCCTGAGCTTCCTCGCGAGACCCCGCTGATTGTTTACTGCCACCACGGTATGCGCAGCTTGCAGGCTACCCGCCGCCTGCGCGAACAGGGGTTTACCCACGCGCAATCCATGGCTGGCGGCATCGACGCCTGGTCCCGCGAGATCGATCCGGCTATGCCGCGGTATTAATACCACTTTCCCGACCTCTCCGGCAAGATGGTATAAGTCCAGTTGACACTTCAGGCTGTTATCCGAAAAAAATGAGCCTTCAGACCATCATCGAATATCTAGGCACAAAGAGCCTTTTTGGAGGAAGAAGAAAAGAAATGGACTACTCACTCAACGATGCTCTCACGGATGATGCTGATTGGGACGACCAATATTGGGACTTCGAAAAAGAAAAGCTAAGCGAAGTAAAAGAACAAATCAGAAAAAAATACTCGGACTCATCAGAAGGAATCACTTTTGCAGCTCTTTGGGCGGGAGACGAACCAGAACATGAAATTGAAGAGAGCATTGAAGGACTACTCCAGCGGTTCGATGAATGTCGAATTGGAACTAAAGACCGATACATTTTAACCAAAAAGGATAACCAGTCGCTTCTGGACAACGCCTAACGGCGCGCCAGAGCTCCACGTTTGGGCGCTGTCCGCCGAACGGCGCGTGTCGACGCCGCGGTGTCAATGGCCGACGGCGACCGGATCCGCGTGGGCGGAGGGCTCGGTGAAGCGCAGGCGCACGGTGCTGTCGTGCGGTTTTTCGCGATCGCTCTCATAGTCGAGCGTGCAGTGCAGGCCCCGGCTTTCCTTGCGCTGGAGAGCGCAGGTCACGACCAGTTCCGCCACCTGAATCATATTGCGCAGCTCGATCAAGGCGGGCTCTACCTTGAAGTTCCAGTAGTAGTCGTTGACTTCGCGTGCCAGCATTTGGATACGAGTCCGGGCGCGTTCCAGGCGCTTGGTCGTGCGGACGATCGACACGTAGTCCCACATGATTCGCTTCAGCTCGTCCCAGTTGTGTGTCAGGACCACGCGCTCATCGGCATCGCGAAAATCGCCGTCGATCCACGCGGGTAGTTGGAAGCCATTGCGCGGTGCGCGTTTTTTCAGGTAGTCGTCAGCGGCATCCGCGCCATTGTGGGCAAGCACGCAAGCCTCCAGCAGGCTGTTGCTGGCCAGACGGTTGGCCCCGTGCAGCCCCGTGCAGGAAACTTCGCCACAGGCGTAAAGACCCGGCAGGTCCGTCTTCGCCTCGAGGTCAGTCCGTACCCCGCCGCAGAAGTAGTGGCAGGCGGGAACGACCGGAATGGGCTCATTGGCTATGTTGATTCCGTGTTTCAGGCAGCCTTCGAAGATCGTCGGAAAAAGCTCGCGGAGCTCAGCTTCGCCGCGGTGGGTGATGTCGAGCAGCATGTGCGGAGCGCCGGATTTTTTCATCTCCGCGTCAATGGCGCGGGCAACGATGTCGCGCGGAGCAAGATCACGGCGCGGGTCGTAGCCCTCCATAAACGCCTCGCCCTTGAGGTTGCGCAAAACGGCCCCTTCGCCTCGAACCGCCTCGCTGATCAGAAACCGCTCCTGCGTCGTGGTGTAGAGGCTCGTCGGGTGAAACTGGACAAACTCCAGGTTGCGCACTTCAGCTCCGGCGCGGTAGGCGATCGCCACGCCGTCCCCGGTGGCGATATCGGGATTGGTAGTGTAGAGGTAAATCTGGCCAGCGCCTCCCGTGGCCAGCATGACCACGGGGGATTTATACGTCACCACCCGCTTCCGCTGGCGGTCGTAGGCGTACAGACCGAGTACCTGGTCCGGGCCTGAAGCCAGGCTCATTCCCGCGCGGGCCAACTTGCGCCGGGTGATGAGGTCGATGGCGAGCATGTGCTCGTGCATCTCGATTTTCGGATGCGCGTCAATCGCGGCGAGCAGTGCCTGTTCGATCGCCGCGCCGGTCATATCCTTGACATGAAGGATGCGCCGCTTGCTATGCCCCCCCTCTTTGTGCAGCGAGACGCGCCCGTCGGTCAGGTGCGTAAAGTCGACGCCCATTTGCGCAAGCTCACGGATGCGCTCGGGGCCATCGGCAACGATCCGCCGCACGACGGCCTCGTCGCAAAGCCCGGCCCCCGCGTTGAGGGTGTCTTGCACATGCAGCTCGAAGTCGTCGGAGTCCGAAGTCACCGCCGCGATTCCGCCTTGGGCGTAGTTCGTGTTGCTTTCCGCGCGGTTCTTTTTCGTGATGATTGCCACCGCGTAGCCCCGCCCGGCCATTTTGAGCGCAAAACTCAGCCCGGCAATCCCGCTGCCGACGACGATGCAATCGAAGTGTTTCAAGCGTGTAACAATCGACGACTTTCGCCGGAAGGTCAAAGCCGGAACGCGTGAAACTGTTTGCTTGGCCCAGGAGATCTGGCGCCGAATTGGCTTGCCGGATCAGGTGTGCCGGGTAAATAGTGACTAATATGAACCTCTTCTGCTTCGCCTTGTTCCTTTGCCTTGTCACAAGTGGGTTAACTGCTCGTGACTTCGAGGACAATTTTCGCGAGTGGAGGAGTGCCAACGGCGAGCACTTCGTGGGCAAGTTGAAGTCCGTCCGGGATCACATGGTTATCCTCGAAGGCACGGACCGCGAGCGCATTCAGGTGCCGGTCAATGCTTTCGACCCGCGTGAGATCGTTTTTATCAATCGTTTCCTGCGCTCGAAAGGTGACCCCGAATATGCCCATCCCGAGGCGAAAGTAACGCCTCAGCAACGGTTTGCCATGCCGAGTGTCGACCAGGGCGCCTTTGGTCGAAACAGCAACGACGAAACCTGCGGCCCCAATGCTTGCATCAACTTTTTGCTCTGGTGGGCCGACCTCGGGTTGATCGCCCTGGAGCGCGAGGACTCTCGAACGGAGCAGTGCGACAACCTGCATCGAGATCTCGATCATTACATGTCCAGCGATGACGGCACGGACTTCGCCTCCATGCAGGAAGGTCTGGCCGAGTATTTCGAAAAGAATCCGTCGCCCTTCTTCGAAATCGAAATGGAAAGCGTGGATTTTACGTTTGAGGCAGCTTCAAGCGCCTGCGAGGGCAGCAACATGGTGGTGCTCAGCCTTGAGACGATGGAGAAGAGCCGACCCGAGGAAGGCCACTGGGTCTCACTGGTGTCCTGCGACCGTCAGGGCAACGTAATCCTGAACACCTGGGGCTCTCGCTTTTTCGGACGTGTGGTCCCTGGCGTTTACGACGGCGAACCGGTCCAGTGGATCGAGCTCATTGACGACCCCGGCCAGCGGCACAGCGAATGGATCAACGAGGGCGGCGGCTTTGTCATCCGACCTCCAAGGGGCAGCATGCTCGTCGTAAAGCTGGTCGAGCGCGAGCAAACCGCCCGGGCGCGCTGACGAGCCAGAGCCAGCGCCTGTCTGAAGGACCTTGCCGGGCAGGCGGGAAGGTCACCTACAGCTCGGTGTACTTTGCGCTGCTGCCCCGCGCCTTGTCCACCGGGTACTTCTGGGCATTGCGTGCCATTTTAGCGGCTATGGCGTCGCAAACATCGATGCCGGTCACGTTGGCGAATTCGAGCGCGTAAATGAGGATGTCGGCAAGCTCATCGGCAATCGCCTGCCCCCGCGCCGGCTCCTGGACACGTTCGTGAGAGTCAGCTGGCTCCGTCCAAAGCATCGGCTCCATCAACTCGGCCGCTTCCGCAGCCAGCGCCATCGAGAGGTTTTTCGGCGAGTGAAATTGCAGCCAGTCCCGCTCTTCCGCAAATGCTTTCACCCGATCCTTAATCTCCTGAAACGTCGTCTCCGCATCTCCACCCATGCGGTCAGCCTGCCCGGCAGCCCGCCAACAGGCAAGCCCGGGAGCTGCACCACCTTGCTGGACATTCCTCGCCTCCGCCCCAATCAAAACCGGAATCCGACTCAAAAACGGCTTGACGCACCAACCCCCGCGGTGCTTTAATTTCGTTTTGTCTCTGCTCGGGTGGTGGAATTGGCAGACACGCTGTCTTCAGGCGGCAGTGCCGCAAGGTGTGAGGGTTCGAATCCCTCCCCGAGCACCATCGCAAGATGAAGGGCTGGAGCTTACCGTTTTAAACGGGGCAGTTGTTCAGTTGTTCGGTCTCGTCTTCGGCGTGAAGCGGAACCTTCGAGGTTCGAAGACTGTTTCGCCGAGACTGGCAGTTGACAACGTGATTTTCTGGAACTCGGTTAGGCTGTGCGCGGGATTCGCAAGGCTGATTTGCCGCAGAAGGTTTGTCCGGTCTGCGGTCGTCCGTTTTCGTGGCGGAAGAGGTGGGGGAGGGACTGGGAGGCTGTAAAATATTGCAGTGAGCGCTGCCGAAGGTCGGGTTGATTGTCAGCCATCAATACCCGTCGTCAGGATATCGAACAGCGAAGCCAGCACGCCGACAAGACTTTCGCCGGCAACGAGTCCGGCTGCCATCACAATCGCAAAGCGGGCGCGCCAGTCCGGCAGAAAACGACCGGTGAGGGCGTTGATCGCCCCCCCAAGGAAGATGGCAAGGTTGATCGAAGGTGGTAGAATCGCAGCGAACCCGACTGCACTGGCGCTTGGCACCCAGTTGCGCTTTTCGCGCGGCACGCGGGCCTCGATGATGGCGAGGGCTACCCCAATGGCACCTGCGACAAGCGAGGCAGTCGCCGCGCCTGGCGGTAGGGCGTTGAAGCCTTCGGCGAGAACTTGGGCGACTGCCTTCCACGTCATGACAGCGGGGGCTGGCCACTCCTCGGTGCCTAGCATGAGCGCGGGCTCGGGCACGAGGATCAAGTAAGCCGCGCTGCCGGCCAGGGCGCCAGCCAGCACTCCGGCGAGCTGTGCGAGGATTTGCGCACGCACGTTGGCGCCGATCAGTTGCCCGGTGCGGAGGTCGTGGAGCAGGTCCGAGCACTGTCCGGCGGCTCCGCCAGTAACATTGGCGGCCATCAGGTTGGTGGTCAGGTTACCGGGGTCGAGCGCGGCGAAGCTCACTTGCGTTATCTTGCCGAGCGCGCCGATGGGAGGGATGCCGGTTTCGCCGGACACCCTGGCCGCCACCACAGCAAGGATGAATGTTAACGCAATCGCGCTGACGGCGAGCCAGATAGGGATACCGAACAGTGTCCCCTGCGCAATGACTGACACCGGCACCACGATGGCCATGCCCAAAAAGAACCAGCGGGTAGGGATGGTGCGGATGGCGGGAATATCGCGTTCGGCCGTAGCGGCGGAAGCGGTTTCGTTTTGGGTTGGGTTTTCGGGGCCCCCATTCTTCCGAGGTCGCTTGCGGATCATCTTCCCGAGGCTGACGCCAAAAGACGTCAGTGCCGCCGCCACCATCAGTGCCACGCCTGGCCACAGCAGCCACTCCAGCAGCGGCTGATACCAGAACCCGCCGACCTTTCCGAGCCAGCGGTAGAGTTCGTTGCGCGTCTCGGTCGTCATCAGGCGCTCGCCGGGGGCGCGGTCGAGCTCGGCGTTGTACAGTGCTTCGTAGCGTTCTGGCAGGGGCTGCTCGGTGTCGAGCGTTGCCGCGGCGGCCGCCGGAATTTCTGGCGGATCGGGCAGGATTGCCCATTCGTGCTCCAGCAGCAGCGGCGCGCCAATGCCCCACGCCAGGATCGTCCCCAGCAAGATCGACCAAGCGACGCGCCAGCCGGCGATCACGCCGATGCCCACCATCAGCAATGACGGGCTGAGCAGGAAGCCATAGTTCGTCAGCGGAATCCGCTCCGGATAGCCTTGCGCAACCAGCGGAGACGGCGTCGTAATCCCGTTTTCGAGCCGCAGGGTGAGTGGCTGGATGGCGGTCACGAAAAGGTTCCACGCGGTCAGTCCGGTCGAGAGTATGCCAGCGCCAATGAGCCATTTCAGGCGGGCGATGGCCTCCTGACCGGAGGCGTACATTTCCTTGAGGGTTTCAGCGGTGGCGACCCCGTTGGGAAAGCGTAGATCCTCGCGTTCGAGCATTTGCCGCGCAATGCCCATTGCGACGACGACACCAAAAATGCTTACCGTGAAAACCCAGAAGACCAGTTCCGGAAAGCCGAAAACATAGCCCGTCAGGATCGTCAGCGCGGGGATGGGAGCAACGAGACCGGCGGACAGAATCGAGGCTGCCGCGGAGGCGCTCGTCTGATTCATGTTGTTTTCGTAGATGCCCCAGTAGCGGGCGCCCGCAAAACGGTGCAGCCCCATCCACAGACCGTAGCTGATCAGCCCGGCTACAATCGACATATTCACCGAGAATCCCACTTTCAAGCCCGCGTAAATGTTGCACGGGGTAAGGATGGCTCCAATGACCATACCCGTGAGCACCGCCCGCCAAGTCAGTTGTGCCTTGACCGCCTTTGGATCGATCTCCCCCATGCGGAGAGCCAGTTAGCACAGAAAGGGCAGGGGGCCAACGGTTTTCCGCAAGACGTAGATGGCCTGTGCTTGGCGCTCAATCGCGCCCGCTATGTCTGTCGGCAAATTCGCTAACCACCCAGCTCGAAGCCATCATGGATGAGCTGAGCGGCGCGCTGGGCGTCCTCGAGGTCGATAGCTACCGAGATTTTGATTTCGCTGGTGGTGATCAGCTGGATATTGATTTTGTGCTCGGCGAGCAGGCTGAACATTTTGGCCGCAACGCCCGCGTGGCTGCGCATCCCGATGCCTACGACGCTCAGTTTGGCGATGTTGCCGGCATGGCCCACGCTGCCGGAACCAAACTTCTGCAGCGCCTGTTCGGCAACTTCCTGTGCTTTCGGCACGTCGTCAGTGCCGACGGTGAACGTCAGGTTGGCGGTGCCGCCGCGCCCGATGTTCTGCACGATCATGTCGACCGTGATGTTGGCGCTGGCCAGGGCCTCGAAGACCGTTGCCGCTACGCCCGGCTGATCCGGGACGTCGTTGATGGTCAGGCGCGCCTGATTTTTATCGACGGCGACGCCAGCGACGACGACGTCTTCCATGGAGGGCACTTCGGCTTTCACGATCGTTCCGGGTTTGAGGTTGAGGCTGCTGCGTACCTCGAAGGTGACGTTGAATTTCTGGGCGAACTCGACGGCCCGGGCCTGCATCACCTTGCTGCCCATACTGGCCAGCTCGAGCATTTCTTCGTAGCTGATCTCGTCGATTTTGCGCGCGTTGGGCACGAGGCGGGGGTCGGCGGTGAAGACGCCGTCGACATCAGTGTAAATCTGGCAGAGATCGGCTTTGAGCGCCGCGGCGAGCGCGATGGCTGAAAGGTCGCTGCCGCCGCGTCCCAGGGTAGCAATTTCGCCCTCCTGACTCAAGCCCTGGAAACCGGCGACAATGACGACCTTGCCCTCTGAAAGGCGCTCACGGATGTCACCGCCGGTTATCTCGACGATGCGGGCCTTTCCGTGGGCTGTGTCCGTGCGAAAGCCCGCCTGCGGGCCCGTCCGCGAAACCGCCGGCACGCCGATGGCGTGTAGCGCCATTGCGGTCAAGGCGATGGTTTCCTGCTCGCCGACGGTGAGCAGCATGTCCATTTCGCGTTCGTCGGGGCGCGGGTTGATGGCGCGGGCACGCTCGATAAGTTCGTTGGTGACGCCGCCGCGAGCGCTGACCACCACCACGACCTGATGCCCCTCTGCGTGGGTCTGCTCGATGCGGCGCGCCACGTTTTGAATACGCTCGACATCTTTGACGGACGTGCCGCCGTATTTTTGGACAATCAACGCCATGGCTTCGGAGTCAAACGCGCTATCGCAACCGACTCCGCGCCAGAGTCAAACGTTTTAGCCACACTCCTTGGCTACCCCACGCAGCGTATTCAGGAAATCCCGTTTTGCGTCTTCCGAAGCGAACGCGCGTTGCGGGATCGTGCAAAGGCTTTTGCTGCCGAAAGCGATTTCGACGTACTCGGGATCCTCCGACAGCTCGGTTAGTTCCGAAAGCGGGAGACGCACCTCGGCTCCGCACGAGCGACTGATGAAGCTGTCATCCTCGATCGTCACAGTCGTGGCGTGATCAACGTGATGTTTCAACTGCCGCTTGAGGCTGTTTTTTGTGTGTTTGATCAAGTACCTCCGGTACCGAGCGAAGCTGAAGCCTCCCGCAAGCAGTCCCACCGCGAGCGCACCGATCCAGTTAAAGCCGGATTCGAATGCAGAGTCAATGAGGCCGATGATGACCGCTGCCAGAACAGCGGAAAAAAGGGTGGCACGCCAGCGAAGTTTCCGAAATTCGCCATTGCGATGCCAAAGCCTGATGTGGGGTTCGGCCCGCTCGCGCGGCGTCGGTTCGAAGGTGATCTCCGCTCGAGGCATCGACTAGGCGTTAAAGTCGCTCCAGCTGCTGAGGTCAATGCGGCTGTGGCTGATTTTTCCGCCGAGCACTGCGCCTATGTCGCCGGAAAACTGCCGGTTCAAGGCATGGGCAGGATACTCGAAGGCGTAGCGCGCCGCTTCGACCGGCTGAAACCACCCCGGCGCGGGCACCCACATTGGCTGTGTCGCCTCGATCGGCGTCTCCGGTGTCGTGTTGGCCGGGAAATTGACGTTGTGAACGACCGCCGGCCGCCCGCTAGCTTCCGAAGCCAACTCAGCGGCGATATTGGAAGCGTGCCCGGCAGCAGCGTTCAGGCTGGCGGCGGTGAGCTCGTCCAATGGAGACTCCGGGGACAGGCGGGCTTCGTAGTAAGCCTGAGCAACGGCCAGAGAAAAGGCAGCGGCTGGCTTCCCCCAGGCTGCCCCTTCGACCGCACCGGCGAAGGTCCCGGAGCTGAGCAAAATCGGCATCGAGCAGTTGAAGCCAACATTGATCCCACTGCAGACCAGGTCGGGCGGGTCGTCGGCGAGCAGGTGGGCCAGAGCCAGGTTGACGCAATCGGTCGGTGTGCCGCTGACGGCAAAGGCCCGGCCAGGAAGGCCGTTGGTTTCGGTGACCTCAAGGTGGTTGTGGCGGGTGATCGCCCGGCCGATCCAGCTCTGCTCGAAGGCGGGCGCGACGATGCTCACGCGCCCGCGCTCGGCAAGGGCATGAGCCAGCGCGCCCAGAAAGTGCGAACAGATACCGTCGTCGTTAGTCAGCAAAAAGTGCGGGCGTTGGGCCATTCATCGACGTTCGGCCCATGTCGCCGGAGCTTGCAAGGCCGAAGCCGCTTTTGCATGGCCGTCGCTATCAGCTGCACTGAGGCCATCGGGGAGGTCCGCTTATTGTTGCGCGCAAGTGACAATTGACAGCGGGCGCAAACCAACCTTGTCATTGAGGCACAGGTCATTCACAAAATCGGGTGCTGGCATTTGGCGACCGGCCGGCTTCTCCTCTTTCCTGTCTACCCTTCTTCTGCATGAGCGATTCATCCGAACAATCTTCTGAAGCTGCGTTGGAACAGCTTATCGAGAGCCTCAAAAACGCCCAGCGGGAGCGCCGCCATGCGCGTAACTGGATGAGCGTGCTGCTCGCGGTCGTTCTGGTCGTTTTTCTGTACTTCGGCTACGTGTCAGTCGAGAGCCTAAGCGACGAGCAACAGATGGCCAAGTTCAACGAGGCCCTTCAGGCGGAGGTCACTCAGGATATTCAGCCTGTCCTGATGGAAGAGATCAGGAGCAGCGCCGAGCGTATTGTGCCAGCGTATCAGGACGTTTTTGCGGAAACGTTGGACAGGAACGCCGACGCCTATCAGCAAATGATCGCGGAGGAGTTCGTTAAGCTGGAGTCCCACGCCATGAACGCCTGGCCGCGCATTCAGGAAGAAATCGCCCGCATGGCGGATAGGCAGGTGGAGGTGACCCGCGATGAGCTTTCGCAATATCTCGAGCCCGAGCAATTGCGCGCTGTCAACGAGGCCTATCTCAACGAGATCAACATCTACATGGAAAGTTTTCTCGAGCAGAACTTCGGACAAGAAATCATTCTTGCGGATAATGTCCTGATGAAGCTCGAGCAGGTGGCCGAAACAGAGCCCGATCCCGGTATCGCCAACCCGTTGTTCAGCCTCGGCATAATGATTGAACTGCTCGGCTACGAGATGCAGCGCAACGCCGTCGAACTGAGCGGCAACAGCGAGGCAGAGGCTCAATTCGACTACTGATGCCTTCCGGCAACCCCATTCTTTACCCACTCCTACCATGAGCGACGACCAGAATAAATCTGAGGAAAAGGAGCCGAAAAAGCCGTCAGACGGTTCCGAGAGCGAACACACCAAGACGTCCGACTCGGGCAAGGAGGCGTCCGGTGAGCGTCCGGAAACCGGCTCACAATCAGAGGAGAAGCCCGCCGAAACGAAGGCCGAGGCGCTCGACCCGAAAGCGATTGCCGAGGGCCTTTCCACCGAGCAGACCACCCGACTGGTAACGTTCCTGCAGGACGAGATCAAAAAGGCCAAGCGAGGGGTGACAATGACGTACTCCTTCGGGCTGATCGTCTGCCTGATTTTGGGTGGCTACATGGCATGGGCGCTTTATAATCTCAACCAGACGGTACTCGACCCCGAGCAACTCGCCATGTTTATTGGGGACAGCGCCGAAGAGCAGGTCCCCGGTCTGGTTTCCGAACTGGAGAATTACCTGATTGACACTGCGGACGACCAGGCCGAAGAGCTCAGCAACCGTTTTCTGGAGCTGGCACCGCAGATCTTCGCGGCGGCGCGAAACCAAATCGATGCCACCTATCAGGAGGACCTGCCGCTGATCAGCGCCGAATTTTCCACCATCATCCGGGAATACCTCCGGGAGAACGAGGAGGCCCTCAAAGCGTTTGCAGAGGCGAATTCGAACGAGGAGTTCGCTGAGTTCTTTATTTCTGAATTGATGGCGGAGCTCGAAACGCAGCTCAACGCATGGATGGCCGAAGAATTTGAAGGGCGCGACCTCTCCTATGTGCAGGAGAATATCCGCCTTGCGATGATGGCCATGAACGAAAAGCTCGAAGAGCTGATCGAGAAGCCCGTCGAAGAGTTGACCCGGCAGGAGCGGATGCAACGAAGGATTCTTGCTCACCTGTACCTGACCGCGGTCAAGGCCGCTGCTGAAGACCGCGCCTCCGAGTGAGGGCGCCATTTGTAAGACCCAGCGCATGGAGGATGCGTCATGAAAAAGCCCGGGCTAAGGTGCCCGGGCTTTGCCCGTCGCTAATTCGGTGAATACACCTTCGCCTGGCGGGTGCAATCCGGCTCCGCTCCCATGGCCGGGGAGCCTAAGCCACGGCGGCGGTTGCGCCCAACTCGGCGAACAAGCGCACCATCCCGTCATTAAAGGCAGGGAGATCGTCGGGCCGACGGCTGAAAACAAAGTTGCCGTCGCGGACAACCTCCTCGTCGAGCCACAGGGCACCTGCGTTAATCAAGTCTGTCTTCACGGAGGGGTATGATGTCACTTTGCGCCCATTCAGGCAGTCGCACTCAATCAGCGTTTGCGGGCCGTGGCAGATGGCGGCAATCGGCTTATCGGCGTCGACAAACGCCTTGACGAACGCCACTGCAGAGGGCGTTTTGCGCAGTGTATCCGGGTTGAGCACGCCGCCGGGCAGCAGCAACTCGCTGTAGGCGCTGGGATTGGCGTCCCCAAGGTGGCGGTCGACGGGAAAGGGGTCGCCCCACACCGGCATATTCCAGCCGTGTACCTGAGCGCCTTCCACCGGCGAGACAATTTCCACGCTGGCGCCCGCATCACGGAGCGCTTCGACGGGTTGGGTGAGTTCTACTTGTTCGAAGCCGTCGGCGACGAGCACCGCGACTTTGTGTCCACTGAGTCGGTCTTGCATGCCCGACTCAGCGCAAGTTGAGTGCCAAGGACAGGCCCTGGAAGGCAGCTCGGGCGCCGGAAGTCCCTCAGGGCGATTCTGGCTGCGAAGCCCGGCGACGGTGTAACGGACGCGGCTACTCGTCCTCAGTAAAACTGCAGAGGCTGTGCACGTCGACGCCCGCCTCCCTCAGTCGGGTTTCGCCGGGGAGGTCGGAGAGGTTGATCAAGGCGGCGAATCCTACAGATTTCGCCCCGAGCTCGCGCAGGAGCTGCGCAGCCGCCAGTGCGGTGCCGCCGGTCGCGAGCAAATCGTCAACGATCAGGCAGCGGACGCCTTCGAGCTCGCTGTCGCGAGCGGCTTCCACAGAGGCATGGCCGTACTCGAGCTCGTAGTCCACGCTGATGGTGTCTGGCGGCAGCTTGCCCTTCTTCCGGATCATTACCAGCGGCAGCGAAAGCTCGTTGGCGACGGCTCCGGCAAAGATAAAGCCCCGCGCGTCAACGCCCGCTAACGCTCGGTAGAGGCCGTCTGACGCGATTTCCGCGAACGCCTCTACCGCTCGACGAAAGGTCGCAGGCTCGCGCACGAGCGGACTAATGTCACGGAAGTTGATGCCCGGCTTGGGAAAATTCGGTACCGTACGGATGGCCTGTTTGAAAGTGTCGGCGCTCATAGAAAACGGAGATCATCCACACTCTCCGACAAACCAGCAACGCAAAACCCGCCGTTTACCGGTTCTGCGTTGCTCCCTGCGGACGGGCAGGCTTGGATCAGAGAGCCGTTGGTGCTAGCTTTGATTCAGTTCCCGACGCAAGGCTGCGATAAAGGCGGGGTTGGTGCCGCAGCAGCCGCCGACGAAGCTGGCGCCTTTTTCCACCAGCTTACGCGCTTCGGCAGCAAATGCTTCGGGCGGTTGCGCGTAAGTCATCTTGCCGTCGACGAGCTGCGGCATGCCTGCGTTAGCCTTCGCCCATACCGGTAACGTGGAGGCGGCGCGGAGCTTTTCGACAAGCGCAATGAAGGCCTCGACCCCTTGGCCGCAGTTTGCGCCGAGCGCCATTGCGCCTTCTCCGCCGAGCCGTTCTGCGGCCTGCGCCGGGCTTACGCCCATCATCGTCCGGTCGAGTTCCGGGCCCGAGTCGTAGGCAAGGGTCACCACTACCGGCAGCCCGGTTCTGCGCGCCGCCTTGAGCGCGAGAGAGGCTTCCTCGAGATCTGTCATCGTCTCTATGACGATGGCGTCGGCGCCGCCTTCGGCGAGAGCTTCGGCCTGCTCGGCAAAGCTGGCTTCAACTTCGTCTTCGTCGATGTCTCCCATCATGACCATTTTGCCGCACGGACCGATCGAGGCGAAGACCAGCGCCTTGTCGCCAGCTGCCTCTTTGGAAATCTGCGCGCCGAGGCGGTTCAGCTCGCGAGCCTGGTCGGCGAGGCCGTAGCCAGCCAGCTTGATCGACGAGCCGCCAAAGGTGTTGCTCAGGATGATTTGGGATCCTGCCTTAACGTAGGCTTCGGCCACAGCGCGGACGTTGTCCCGTGCGTCGCGGTTCCAGGCTTCCGGGGCGATTCCCGAGCCCAGGCCGCGTTGCTGCAATTCCGTGCCCCAACCGCCATCGGTGATCAAAGGGGCTTTTTCCAAAAGCGTGTTAAATGCTGCAGGGTCCATTTTTGGGACCTATCACCTTTTGCGGGACAACGCGACCCTTCGCTGCGGAGCTTCAGTCGCTCCGGCCGTGGGGGTTGGCCGGCACGCCTCCGCCAGTGGGTGCGTATTTCCAAAGGTGTTGTTCGAGCTGGCGCACCAGATCGTTGCCGAGAACGTGCTCAACCATGTCGGCGTCGCGGTCCACGTGGCTCGGAGCGATGTCGGCATGCTCGATCAGATAGATTTCCCACAGGCGGTGGTTACGGGTAACCCGTGCGGCGGCTTCTTGCCCCGCCTCTGTCAGGCGGATGACGTCGGCACCGGGCTCCTCGATCAGGGCCTCGCGCCAGGCCTGCCTGAGGCTGCGGTGAAAGTGGCCGCCCCAATCGCGCGAACGCGCCAGGGCGTGACGGTCGACGCCCCCGGAGCGGTCAGCGGCGTTTTCTCGGGCCTCGTACATGGCGCGCAACAAGTGCTGGCGGCTGATTTTGCCCTGCAGGGCCCGCGCCCGCATCCAGCGCGCAATCAGCCCGCGCTCGGGACCGGCGACGAGGCTGACGCCAAAAAGGGCCGTAGCGGTCAGAACCATCACTGCCCCCGCCGGAAAATTTGGGGCCAGCGCACTGAGAACCGCCCCAAGGGCACCGCTGAGCGCTCCAAACACCGCCGAGAGGGTCAGCATCGGCGCAAATCGGTGGGTCCAAAAGCGGGCCGACGAGGCAGGCAGAATCAGAAAGGCAATGATAAGGATCAGGCCTACGGCATGGAGCCCGACTACCGTTACGAGCGTTACCAGGGCCAGGACGACGATCTCAAGCCGGCGCACAGGCCAGCCTTGAGCGGCGGCATAGGCTTCGTCGAATGAGCTCAGCCGGATCTCCTTGAACAGGAGCAACGCGACGACCAGAGCGACTCCGCAGATCCCGGCGAGGAACCAGAAGTCCGCTGCAACCATCGATGCTGCCCGCCCGTAAATGAAGCCTTCGAGCCCCGCGGCATTTCCTCCGGCCTGACGCGTGATTCCCAGCAGCGCGACCCCAAGCCCGAAGAAGACGCTCAGCACGATGCCCATCGCAGCGTCGTCCTTGATGCGCGTCTGCTCGCGGAGCACAAGGACAGTCGCGAAGCCTAGCACGCCAAAGATGCCGGCGCCGGTGAGCAGCCCGGGCAGGAACTTGCCGTCAGCGCCCAGGCCGGCCATCACCAGGAATGCCAGGGTGATGCCCGGCAGCGTTGCATGGCTAAGGGCGTCGCCCATCAACGAGCGTTTTCGCAGCAGGAGAAAGCTTCCGACAATCCCGCTGCACACCCCCAGCAGCGCAGAAGTCATGACGACCAGCCGCGTGTTATAATTCGCGAGCGTAACGATTTCCCAAAAGTCCGACACGAGGGAAGCAGAAAGAGGAGGGAACGATGCGGTTGAGACGAAGCGAGGAGAAGGCCTCTAGGTTGCCCTCTCTCATCCATCTCCTGTTTCACGCGTTTCCGGTTCTAGCCAGCCTTGGCGGCCTCGGCAACCTGTGAAAGCAGGCTCAGGCGGCCACCGTAGGTTTTGCGAAGGTTCTCTTCGGTAAAGACGGTTTCCGTGGGGCCGGCGGCGACGACCCGCATGTTGAGCATGACGAGCCAGTCGAAATACTCCCGCACGGTCGCCAGATCATGATGAACGACAACGCAGGTTTTGTTGCGGCTCTGCAGCTCCCGCATCAAGGCCACGATCGCCCGTTCGGTGGCCGCGTCGACGGCCGCAAACGGCTCGTCCATCAGGTACAGATCAGCGTCTTGCGCCAGAGCGCGTGCGAGGAAGATCCGCTGCTGCTGGCCGCCGGAAAGCTGGCTGATCTGGCGGTCGGCGAAGGCCGCCAGGCCTACCTTGTCCAGCGCCTGCCGGGCGAGCGCCTTGCACCGGGTATTGACCGGCTTGAACCAGCCGAGGTGGCCGTAGGTTCCCATTGCGACAACGTCGAGAGCGGTCACCGGGAAATCCCAGTCGACGCTTTCGCGCTGGGGAACATAAGCGATGCGTTTGCGCGCCTTTGCGTATGGTTCGCCGTATACGCGGATGGCGCCGCTGGCGCGGGGGACCAGTTCGAGACAGGCTTTGATGAGCGTACTCTTGCCCGCACCGTTGGGGCCGATTACGCCGACAAGTTTGCCTTCCGGGATCTCCAGGTCGACATCCCACACAACGGGTTTGCGATGGTAGGCCACCGTAAGGTCGTGGATCGAAAGGGGCGAGTCGGAAGAATGCTCGGGCCCGAGTTCTTCTTCGGGTCGGCGGTGGAAGCGCAGCAGGTTCTTCATGGTGGGAAAATAATTAGGTTACCGGTTCGGGGCAGTGATCGGCGTGGATTGGTAAGTGAAGTCGAATTGTGAAATGGGCCTCCTGCGGCCCGTCATTGCGCCAGCTTTCTTTGCATGCCGCCGACCGGGGCGCTGCCGCCCAAGGCGCGGGCGATAGTCGTGACGTTGTGATCGATCATGCCGATGTAGGTGCCTTCGTAGGTGCCCGCAGGTCCCATGGCATCCGAAAACAGCTCGCCGCCAATGCGGACCTCGTGGCCGCGGTCTGCAGCGCCTTCGAGCAGCGCCTTGACGTTGCGGTCGGACACCGACGTCTCGACGAAAACCGCCGGGATCTTGCGCTCAACGAGCAGATCGACCAGTTCCTCGATGTCGCGCAGCCCGGCCTCACTTTCGGTGCTCAGGCCCTGAATCCCGCGTACCTCGAGGTCGTACGCGCGACCGAGGTAGCCAAAGGCATCGTGCGCGGTCACGAGGATGCGCTGCGCTTTCGGGATCGTGCCCAGCACCCGTTCAGCGTACGCGTCGAGGGCGTCCAACTTTTCTTCAAAGGCGACTGCCCGTTCGAGGTAGCCATCGCCGTGCTCGGGATC
>JBHJGW010000044.1:0-4909 GCA_050331415.1 Opitutales bacterium
CGAAACCAACGACGAGATTTTTTCGCGCCTCCGGGATGAGCTTGATGAAGCAGCCCGCGAATTCCCGCCCGACGTCCTAGCCCCGGTGCTCAACGATGACCGAGGCGCGGTGGCATACACGCTCATCATCGGGTTGACTTGGGAAGGCGCAAACGATGAGGCTCCGCCGTTGAATGTGCTCAACCGCGCCGCTGAGTCCCTTCGCGATCGCTTGCGAAACGTTTCCGGGACCGACATCGTCGATGTGGTTGGCGAGCCCGAAGAGGAAATTCGCGTGGAACTCGACCCGGCAGCCATCAGCGCCGCGGGCCTAACCGTCGAACGTGTCGCAAGGGCTTTGGAAAACGCCGACGCGCGTGTGGCCGCCGGACGTTTCCGCAGCGAGACCGCGAGCCTCATTGTGGAGGTCGAAGGCGCTTTCGACACGACCGAACGAATTCGGGAGGTGCCGCTGCTGACAAGTCAGGTAGGCGCGGTCCTGCGCCTTGGTGAAGTTGCCACGGTGACGCGTGCTTGGCAGGAACCACCTGCCTCGGTGGCGTGTACGAATGGACAGCGCACGCTCCTCGTTGCAGCTCGCGTACTCGACGACCGCCGCATCGGCCTGTGGACGGACGAAAGCAGAGCGGTGGTGAACCAAATGCAGGCCGAGCTCGGAGAGACGATCCGCCTGCGGACCGTTTTCGAGCAGAACGAGTACACCGCTGACCGGCTGGCCTCACTGGCCTTCAACCTCTTCCTTGGCGGCTGTGTCATCTTTCTGGTGATCCTGGTGACCATGGGCTGGAAGGCCTCGCTGATCGTTGGTTCGGCGCTACCGCTTACCGCAGCCATGACGCTAGGCGTGATCGGATTTACCGGCGGCAAGCTCCACCAGATGTCGATTTTCGGAATGATCATCGCGCTCGGCCTGCTGATCGACAGCGCGATCGTGGTCGCGGACGAGATCCGCAACGAGCGGCGCGGCGGCACAGGACCGATGGATGCCGTGCGCCAGACCGTTCGGCACCTATTTGTGCCTCTGCTATCCTCCACGGTCACCACGATTCTGGCCTTCATGCCCATCTTGCTGCTGCCGGGCAACGCGGGCGACTTTGTCGGATCGATCGGGGGCAGCGTCATCGTCGCGCTCGCGTGCTCGTTTTTCGTCGCCATGCTTCTGGTCAGCTCGCTGGCAGGCCGTTTTCTGGGCCCCGGGCGCGAAAGCGACGCCAGGCGCGGCCCCTGGTGGCGCGGCGGCGTGCATTGGCCGTTTGGGTCACGCGTGATGCGGGGGCTTGCGGGATTCGCCGTCCGTCGGCCGCTTTGGGCGCTCCTCGCGAGCGTGGTGGTGCCTGCAGCGGGCTTTTTGAGCGCCTCGACGCTCGGTGTGCAATTTTTCCCGCGCGTCGACCGCGACATGTTCGGCCTCAAGGTGTGGCTGCCAACCTCGACGCCGATTGAAGAGACGATCGCGATCAGCGAGGCCATCAAAGGCGAAATCACGACTTTCGAAGGGGTCACTGGGCAGCATTGGGTCGTCGGCGAAAGCTTTCCGCCGGTTTATTATAATCTCCTGCAAAACCAGGACCGCAGCCCGTTTTTTGCCCAGGCCATCATCGAGGCCACGGACTTCCAAACGGTCAAGGCGCTCATCCCGCAACTCCAGACGCACATCAACGAGCGCTTCCCGGAGGCGCAGCCGGTTTTCGAACAGTTTGGACAGGGACCGCCAGCCACCGCCGGGGTGGAAATCCGGCTTTTCGGGCCGAGCGTCTCAGAGCTGCAACGTATCGGCGGAGAAATTCGCGGCGTGCTCGCGCGGCACCCCGATGTTGTCGCTACCCGGGTAACGATGCCCGGCGGTGAGCCGAAGCTGAGCGTGATAGCGGATGAAGCCACCTCCCTCGGCAGCGGTTTTTCCCTGCGCACAGTCGCAGGCCAGTTGCAGGCGCGGCTCGACGGACGGCTGGGCGGCACCTTGCTCGAGGGCGTCGAAGACCTGCCGGTACGGGTCCGCTACCCTTCAGAGTGGCGCGGCTCGCTCGACAGCCTTGCAAGCGCCCCACTGCTGACAGGCGAGCCCGGCGTCTGGGTGCCGCTCGATGCGTTGGCCACAATTGAACTAAAGCCCGAGCCCGGTGCTATCACTCGGCGTAATGCGCAGCGCGTAAACGCTATCCGAGGCTGGGTGAAAAATGAGGCCCTGCCGATCGACGTCACTACAGAGGTGATGGACGAGCTTGAGCGCAGCGGCCTGACCCTGCCCGATGGCTACCGGCTGGGCACCGGTGGCACTTCCGAAAACCAGAGCGACGCCGTCGGCAACCTGTTACTTTATGTTCCGGTGCTCGGAGTGCTGATGATTGCGGTGATGGTGCTGACGTTCCGCAGCGCCCGCCTCGCCGCTGCGCTCGGGGTGCTAGCGGCGCTTTCAGTGGGCTACGGACTGCTGGCAACGTGGGCCTATGGGCTCGCGTTCAGCTTCAACACCATTCTGGGCTGTTTCGGCCTGATCGGCCTGGCCCTCAATGACGCGATCGTTGTCATGGCCAGCATCCGGGCTCACGCCCCGCACGACCGATTCGACCCCGACGCCACCCGTGACGCCGTCCTGCGGACTTCGCGGCACCTGGTGTCCACGACGCTAACGACCATCGGAAGTTTCCTGCCGCTGCTGATCTTTGTGGGTGGGGAGTTCTGGCCACCGCTCGCAATTGTCCTTGCTGGTGGAGCCGCTGGTGCGACTGCGCTCGCGGTCGTCTTCGCCCCTGCCGCCTATACCACCCTGATCTTCCGGCTGCGTGGCGATTCGAGCTCCGAGGGAACCGAGGTGGAGTGTTGAGCGGAGAGAGCAGCCCCCGTATCGAAAAACCCTTACTCCGGCTCGGGATCGGCCACGGTCTCGTTAATGTCGTCGGCGAGTTCAAGGTAGACGAGGGTTTCGCGCGGGTAGCGGCGCGCCTTGTCGTGCTTGGCGAAGATGTAGAGCTCGCCGCCGGGAGCCACCGAGCAGAGCGGCAAACAATTGCGCCCGAGGATACCGCTGACTTCGCTCGCTTTCACCTCCGAAGTCAGGGAAATCATCTTGAAGCGCGCCCCCCGGTTAATCTGACGGGCCATCCAGGGATAGGTGACGTGGAGGTCGAAAAGCGGATTGAGCGGCATGACCGGTTGCGCCTCACCCTCAGCCACTTCAGGCGTCAGTCGGAAGATATGGGTGCGCTCGATGAACGCCGTCAGCGTCGTTCGCGCAAAGGTATTGATTTCATTATTGGCCGTTAGACAGATCGCCCAGCCGACATTGGACATGTCAATCTCCTCGATGAACTCCTCGCTAAGCACGTTCCCCAGCGTTGCCGGGAGGTTTTCGTCGAGAGCCGCGTTGACATTGAAAGGATTGTTATCGATCAGCCGCACCTTGGCGCCGGCCTCGATCAGCGTGCGGGCAAGATATCGCGCCCAGGAGTGCGCCCCGACCATCAACAGGCCGTTCGGACGGGGGTTTGTCAACCGCAGCTGCCGTGCGGCGATCGGGGCCGTCAGCCCGTAAAAACTGACCGTGCCGACGACGACCAGCAGTGTAATCGCGAGCATTGGTTCGGCTTCCGGCGCTCCCTGATCGCTCAGGCGCAGCGCGAAGACCGACGTCAGAGCAGTCGCGATAATGCCGCGCGGTGCGAGGAACATCAGCATCACGCGGTCCCGCCATGCCATGGAGGAACCGATCAGCGAAAGCCAGACCGCCGCAGGCCGGACCAGGAAAATCAGCGCCCCCACAAAGAGCAGGCTATCCAGTTTGATCAGCTGAATCGTTTCGCGGTCGACCCGGGCTGCCAGCACCAAAAAGAGCCCTGTGATGAAGAGCGTACGCAGGTTCTCCTTGAAATGAATAATGTGCTCGACCCGGAAGATGCGCTGATTGACCAAGAGCACGCCAAAGATCGTCACCGTCACAAGGCCAGATTCGGTTTGCACCGCATCGGAGGCGAAGAACACCACTAGGATCAGCGACAGGACGAGCTGATTGTGAAGAAACTCGGGCGCCTTGCGGGCCTTCACCGCCGCCGTCAGCAGGGCAGCCGCCAGACCGCCTAAGAGCAGCGAGATGCCCAGCGTCTGCGCAATGCCGAGCAGGAAGACCTTGGGAGCCTCTTCCAGCCCACCGGCGAGAAAGGCATCGTAGGCAAACACGGCGGCGAGCACGCCGATCGGGTCGATCAGGATGCCCTCCCACTTCGCCGTATTCTTCAGCCGTGCCGGCAACCGGATAGTGCGCAGCATCGGTCCGATGACCGTTGGCCCCGTAACGGACATCAGTGCGCCAAAAAGCGCCGCCAGCGCAGGACGAAACTCGAGGTACTGCCACGCCAGCAGCGAGGTGAGGACCCATGAAATGCCGAAGCCCACAAAGGTGATTCGCCAGATTGGCTGCGCCGCTTCGCGCAGGTCGCGCAGCTTTAGCGAGAGGCCTCCTTCAAACAGAATGACGGCCACCGCCGCCGAAACCAGCGGGAAGAGCGCCGGACCGAGCAGTTGATCGGGGTTCGCCAATTGCAGGCCCGGGCCGGCGATCAGCCCGGCCAGCAGCAACAGGAGAATGGAAGGAATGCGCAGGCGCCAGCCCAGCCAATAGGCCAGCGAGCCCAGCACCAAACCCACAACGAGATTGGTGACGATAGGCGATTCGGTCGCGGCGGCAAGCAGGTACATAATAGCGGAAAAATCCGGGGACGCAGACCCTCAGCGAGTTGTGCGCCAAGCGCAAGCGCCGAAGCGGGATCACCGCAGGTTCCGGGTTGGAGGAAGGGTGTCCCGCCCTTGTCCGAGACCAAGCCAAACGTCGGGCACCACTCCGGTTTCGGAACGGCGAAAGGGCATGGCAGAGCCCTGCGGCTTAACTTGGACCACCCGGGAATGAAAAGGCCGC
>JBHJGW010000045.1:0-3202 GCA_050331415.1 Opitutales bacterium
ATTGTTCGTCTTCAGGGCGTTTCCCAAGCAGGGGTCTTGGGGAAAAACCTACCTGCTGGAGTCGGATTTGCGATTGACGCCCTTGTCCTACCACGACGAAAAGCCTTGCGTAAACAGTATACTTTTTCTTTTTTCCAAAAATGCCCACTTCCCTGCCGCGCTACGAGGAAGCCCGTCTTGGTATCCTCGGGATGATCGAAGCCGAATTGCAGCCGGGTGATCTTCTGCCTCCCCAGACCGCTTTGGCGGAACAGTTTGGCGCGAGCCTCATAACGATCAAGCGGGCGATCCTCGAACTGGCTCGTGAAGATATCGTGGAAGCTGTCCGTGGACGCGGAACGGTGGTCAAACGCAAGAGCGTCCGCGACCGCCGACAAGGGGTGTCGAGCTGGACGGACAGTTTGGCAGGTGTCGGCGAACAGCCGAGCACGGCCTGGCGACAGCTGGAACGAGTTCAGCCGGACGAGCGCATCCGCTGCCTTCTGACGCTGCCCAGCCGGCAGCCGGTTGTTCGCATCGAACGCCTCCGCCTGGCTAACGCAGCTCCGCTGTGCCTGATGACCAATATCTTGCCCGCAGCCGCCGTTCCCGGATTGGAGCGTGAGGGGCTCGACCACGAGAGCCTTTATCAATGCCTGCGCGAGCGCTATGGCCTCGAGCTCATCGCCGCAACCGAGCGCGTCACCGCACGCAAAGCCACTCGGGATGAGAAGCAGCATTTGGGTCGTGACACGCAAATTGTTTTGGAAATTGAACGCGTCTCTCGCGACGCCGCTGACCGCCCCCTGGAATGGGCTCAAGTGATCGCGCGTGCGGACCGCTACACTTACGAAACGGATTTAATCAACCCTACCGCGCACAAACCATGAGCCTGACCTTTCCCCACCAACTCGACCGCATTCGCGACAACGCCCTGGCACAGGAGGCCACACTGCAGGAGGTCGCGCGGATTTACGCCGATGCCTTGCTTGAGGGCGGGGTTGTGCACATTTACGCCAACGGACATTCACGCATCAGCGTTGAGGAGGTGTGCATTCGCATGGGCGCCTTGACCGGTTTCCACGCGTTGCTGACAACCGGCCTGGTAACGTTCACCGATGTCATCGGCATGAACGGCATCCGCGTCAACCAGCAGGTCGAGAAGGTCGAGGGCCTGGCGGCGAAGATGCTCGACGAAATCAGCGTCGCCCCGGGTGAGCCGCTGCTGGTCGTGACGGCGACCGGTACGACTCAGGCGGCAGTCGACATGGCGCTGGAATTCAACCGGCGCTACCCGGACAATCCGCTGATCGCGCTGGCCTGTGCCGAGCAGTCTCGGGAGGCCCCGACTAAACACTCGAGCGGCAAGAACCTCTGGCACGTCGTCGAGGAGGCCAGACGCGGCATCTTTTTGGATAACGGCATGCCGATGGGCGACCTCTCGGTGCACCTAGAAGGCGGGGACGAATCGTATGCCATCTGCCCTCTGTCGTCGATCGGCGCGCTGACGATCATCCAGTCGCTGAACGAGCTGACGCTGCGCGAGATCCTGTCGCGTGGCGAGTCCCACCCGGTATTGCGCAATATGCACCTCGGTGGCTACGGGGTGAACTATGACGAGTGGCTGGCCGACCAGCGCCGCCGCTATGCCCGCACGCTTCACAACCCCGAGGCACTGACGCCCGCTACCCGCTAAACCATGCCCGAGCCACGCACTTTCCTCATCACCGCGTCGACGGGCATTGGCGCGGAAACGGCCAGGATGCTCGCCACGCAAGGCCACTGCCTTTTTGTGATGAGCCGCACCGAAGGCAATTGTACCGCACTCGTCGACGAGTTGCGCGAGCGCGGAGCCGAGGCAGGCTACTACTGCGGCGACCTCGCCGACCCCACCGTCGGACCTAATGGGGTGCGGGCCTGCGTCGAGCGCTTCGGCCGGATCGACGGCCTGTACAACGTCGCTGGCATCAGCGGGCGCAAGTTTGGTGACGGCCCCCTGCACGAGTGCACCGAAGAGGGCTGGCAAAAAGTTATCGAGACCAATCTCGGCTCGCAGTACCGGATGTGCCGCGAAGTGCTCAATGTGATGCTGGCGCAGGAGCCGCACCCTGAGAACGGGCAGCGCGGCGTCATCCTGAACATGGCGAGCATCCTCGGCATCCACCCCGAGCCGCGCCACTTCGCGGCCATCGCCTACGCTGCCAGCAAGGGCGGCATCATCGCAATGACCCGCAGCGCGGCCGCCTACTACGCAGCACAAAAGGTACGGCTCAACGTAATCGCCCCCGCACTCGTGCACACCCCGATGAGCGCCCGCGCCAGCGAGAACCCCGAGATCGTCGCCTTCACGGAGGGCAAACAACCCTTGGCTGGCGGTACCATTCCGGTGGAAGACGTTGCCGCCACCAGCGTGTTCCTGCTTTCGGACGGCTCGCGCTCAATGACCGGCGAGGTGATCGAAATCGATGCAGGCTGGAATCTGGTCTAGCCTAAAAGCATCGAACGCTCATTGCGCTTTCGATTCGCTGCCCTGACGAAACAACATCCGAGGAAAATATTTGGACCTCAACTCAGCACCGCTGCCCAGGGCCCTTTCGTGGGGATCTTCCCTCCCCCGCTGAAGCGTTCCTCGGCGCTGTGCAAGTGGATTTTGCGAGGCGGGTCTTCGAGGCTGACATCGCTCTCCGGGCGAAGCCAGACGCTGACCGTGACCGGTGCCGCTTCGCCTCGCCAATAGTGCAGGTGGAAGTCGTGATTGCGTTGGTCCGCGGTGACCGTGAGGTTGTCCGCCCTCAGCCAGCCAGCGGCAATTCCCTCGCGGCGCAGGCTGAGAAGGGCGGTATACCACGCCAGCATGCCCGCGTCTCCGCCGTCGAAGTCGCGCAGCTTGCTTTGCAGGAAGGCTTCTTCACTGGAAGCGAGAATCGCTTGAGACCAGTCGTGCTGTGGGTGTTCGCGTCGTCTCCCCTCGTCGACCGCCTGCCGGAGAGATTCGCCGCCAAAATCGGTAAAGAACAGGAACGGCGAAGATTCATTGTACTCCTCGCCCATGAAAAGCAGCGGAATGGCGGGATAAAGCAAGACAAGCGCGGAGGCAGCAAGGTGGGTCTCGCGGCTGGTGCGCTGCGGCAGCCGCAGTCCCTGTGGATGGTTGCCAACCCAGTCGTGGTTTTGCACGCCGACGATGAAGCGCTCACACGGCAAGGCAGGGCTCAAATCCGGC
>JBHJGW010000046.1:0-8224 GCA_050331415.1 Opitutales bacterium
AGATCTTCGACTTACCAGATGGGGGGGGTCTGGTAGCCGGGGCCTTATATCTTTATGTCTTCGCCGCGAAAGGCCTGGAAATTTAAATTGCTCACGACCCGCCCGTCATTAGGGTTCATGCGCGGACCGTAAGTGTTGAAAATGCGGACGATGCGGATGTCGACACCATGCTCGCGGTGGTAGTCCATGAAAAGGGTTTCGGCACAGCGTTTCCCCTCATCATAACAGCTGCGGATGCCGATCGGGTTGACCTTGCCCCAGTACTCCTCGGGCTGTGGGTGGACCTCGGGGTCGCCATAGACCTCGCTGGTCGAGGCCTGCAGGATGCGTGCTTTGACCCGCTTGGCGAGGCCCAGCGTGTTGATCGCCCCCATGACGCTGACCTTGACCGTCTTGATCGGGTTGAACTGGTAATGAACCGGCGAAGCGGGGCAGGCCAAATTGTAAATCTGGTCGCACTCAACCTTGAAGGGGTCGATCACGTCGTGCCGCATCAGCTCAAAGCGCGGGTGTTCCCGCAGATGGCTGACATTGGTACGCGCACCGGTGAAGTAGTTGTCGAGGCAGATGACCTCATGACCGTCGTCGAGAAGACGGTCGCAGAGGTGGCTGCCCAGGAACCCGGCGCCGCCGGTGACGAGGATACGTTTGCTCATGATGGGTGAAGGTCGAGCGAATCGCAGTGGCCGCGAGACTCAAGTTTTTTCAGCAAGGCGACGTGTCAGTTCAGTCTTCCTCCGAAGGAGCATCATCGCTTCGGGGCTTCGCGAATCTGCCAACGTGACAGAATCGTTGCCGCTCGCGTCGATCGGCGCTAGCCACCCAATCGCCCTCAATTGCGCAGTTCAACTACGGGTGACCATACGCCTTGGCACCCTCAAGGGCTTGGGGGAGGGTGCGGGATCGCGGTGTTCAGGGCAGGAACTGACGGCGAAGGCGCCAGAATCTGCTTTGGGGGTCGCCTGGCTCAAGGGGGATTTCAACGGACGTAATCGGATGTGGGCCGGGCTCAATGAACGCTTCCGCGGAGGGCAACCACTCCCCATCCAGGTCGGAGGTAGATTCGATCAGGTAGACGATGTCGGCGGCACCCTGCCATCGCTCAAAGCGCAAGTACACCTGAGGTTGAGTTGCGACCGCCTGGCCTGGCGGGGGGGCTGCAACCAATGCAATCTCCGACGTGATCTGCTCCGCCTCGCGCGGTTCGCTCATCCGCAAATATTCTTCGTAGTTCGTGAGTCCGTCTTCGTCGGGATCGGCAAAAAACAGCGCATCGGCCTCGCGAAGACGACTCCGATGCAGAAAGAGTTCAAAGCTTTGCTGGCGAAACAGTTCGACGGAATCGATCTGCAACGAAGCGGTTGGGCTGATGAAAAAGACCGCCCCGTCGTCGCGCCCCGATAATCGACTGGGGGAGAAGTTGTGGAATTCGTAGGCGCTCCGTCCTTCCGGAATCTCAGCGCGCTCAGAAAAGTAGAACTGCCGACGATCTGAAGCCAGATCGGGAATGTCGCTATACCAGCCGAAATGAACAGCTTGCGGCTCATCCGAATGCAATTGGACGCGCAGACTGTAGGCATCAAGTCGGTTGGCGGGGACCTCCTGCATGAGGAGGGTCTGAAAGCGAGCAGAAGGCCCTTCAATGCCAATATGCGCGGCCGGATCATCGCCGAGCGCGGTTTGTGTGGAAGGGCTGACGGTGTAGGAAGCCCCAACTTCGGACGAGAAGAACCAATCCTCGGATCCCGCGTCGAACTCCCCATTGCGCAGTTCGACGATGTGATCATCCATAGCCCCGTAGCGCTCGCGTTGGATGATCTCGGCCATGGTCTCGGAGTACTCGTCGACGATGGTGGCGAAGGCGGGGTCGTTAGCCACATTGATGCTCTCGAGTTCACCTGCCCCGTAGAAATACAGCTCCTGCTCAAAAATTTGGCTTCCGTGGCGCTGGCGCCATTCCGTGTACCGCAAGGTTGCAGTGCGCATCGTGTACCCGCGAATCCCACCTCCGCGATCAATCTGGCTCAACGCGAAGTCTCGACCAAGGGCCTCCGGCGCGTCCAACTGCGGCACGAGCGAAGTCCCCTCCAGAAAGACCGGAGGCTCGAAACCGCACAACTCGACCACGGTCGGATAAATATCCAGAGCTTCCACGACCCCCTGCACGACTTCGCCGCCGCTGCGGCCGGGCACCCTGAAGATCAACGGGCACCGGGTGGCATTTTCGTAGTTGGTCAGCTTGCCCCACTCGCCCATCTCACCCAGATGGAAGCCGTGGTCCCCCACCAGGACCACCACCGTGTCACTCGCCAGACCCGCTGAGTCCAAGGCCTGGAGCAATTCGCCAATCAGCGAATCGACATACGAGACACACGCGTAATAACCGTGGGTCAAGTGTCGTTGGTAAGCGGGGTCGAACGGATCGTCCGGCGGTACGCCATAGTACCCTTCGAGTTCTTGCCGGCCATAGGCGGCAAAGTCGGCGAAATCAGCGGGACGGCCGGGCTGCGAGGTCAGCTCAATCGATTCCGCCGGGTAGAGATCCGCGAATCGCTGCGGTGCCGAGAAAGGCAGGTGGGGCTTGTAAAAGCCGACTGCGAGGAAAAACGGATCGCCGGTGCCATGCAGCTCGGAAAGCTTTGCGATCGCCGCCTGCAGGACTTCGCCGTCCTGATAGGCGTCATCGGCCACGTCCGCGAATTCGACTGCGGGTCCACTGCCTTCGACCGCCACGAGCTGTTGGTTTTCCGGCAATGCGTACTTGACATTGGAAACCCAATCCTGTCCGTCCGTCCAAGACATGTCGTCAGCAGCGCGCCGGGAGTGAAATACCTTACCGACTGCTGCTGTCCGGTACCCCTGCCGAATGAGCGTCTGCGGGAGCGTCTCCGCCCAGCGGGTACGGTCCCGCAAATCGTCGCGGAGCGTGGTCGCCTGCGTCGTGTCCGGGCGCAAGCCGGACAGGATGCTGATACGGCTCGGTGAGCACAAAGCCTGCTGGACATAGGCCCGTTCGAAGCGGAAGCCCTCGGCGGCCAGGCGATCGATGTTCGGCGTGACCATGTGCTGCGCCCCATAGCAGCCCAACTCCGGCCGCAGGTCGTCCACCATGATGAACAACACATTTGGGGGCGCATCGGGTGCAGTGGCCGATGCGGGCTGGGCCCGGCTGACGATGGCCAGCAGCAGAACCGAAAGTGCAAGGGCCAGGGACTTTGCCAGCCCATGCCCGACCGCAATTCCGCTGAAGGCTTCTGGATGAAAATGGTTCGCTTGACGAGGAACGTGCATCAACAGAATTAAGGTCGCCATAAGATGCAGCCTGGCGTCAGTCAACGACAAGCTGCCAAAACCAGCGGTCTGCATTGTCGGGCGCGGGACGCTCCATCAGGTTTCCCGAGCCGCTCGCCGTATCTGTTAGGTGAAGCGGTCCGAGGTCGGTTCCTTCCCGGATGCGATACTCGGCACCGAGAAAACTGTCCCACCGGAACCGCACCGCCCCCTGCTCGGTGACCACCCGCGGGCGATGGGGCAGATTCTCCGGCGCCAGCGGGTCTGATTGAACGACTTCCCATACCACTTCCTGGAAGAAATCCGCCATTGCCTTGTCGATAGGGATGAGTGGATCGGAGGGATAAATCCTAGCTCCCTGGTAAGCAGGATTCTCCGGCGGGGCTCCGAGCTGGCGCACGTCATAGCCGTAAACTGAAGCCACGAAGGTCAGCCCCGTGACGTATTTGCCCAATGCGCTCATGTGCAGTCCGTCACGGTAAAGGATGTCCGGGTCGGACAGACCAGGAAAAGCGCCTGCGTCGATCCGTTGGTACAGCTCGGCGAGGACGCAGCCGATTGGGATGTAGCTGATTTCCGAAGCCGGAATGTCCGCCGCGCGCATCTGTTGGTAAAACCAGAAAAAGAAGCGGTAGCTCTGCAGGGTGGGGTCGGAAGTCGCGCTCAGTGGCGCGTTCCATTGGGTCTCAAAAGGTACACTTGCACGGTGTTTTCCCACCCTCTCCTCCGGCCAGTCGACCATCGGCCAATTGACATAGAGAAACACCCGTGGTTGTGCATCCGCTGGGAGGAAATTCAGGACCGCCTCGAGGCCCGCCAGTTCCTCAGCAATCGTACCGCCATCATGCGGTTGAATGGTGATGACATCCCAGTCGTGGTTTACCAGTGCCTGCGTCAGATCGCCGAACTCCGGAACAGGGTCGATGCAGGTGTTCGACGGATCGGTCGCGATTTCGTGCAAAGACCAGCCGCAGCGGATATGATGGGCGAGGGTTGGAGAAAAGCCCGCCTGGGCTAACAGGTCAGGGAGGCCACGGCGAACCTCTGAGTCCGCCGTGTGCGAATTGCCGATCATGTAGATCGACAAGGGATCGGCGGCCACTGCGCCCGTGATGCCCAAGGCTAGGCAAACTGATGCTACAGGTTGCGGAAGGTTCATGCTAACAACCCTTAGTGGCTGCAAGGTAAAAGGCAATGGTAGATCTCCTGTTTTGCGCGGATTAACCCCCCAAAATGAAGGAGTTTGCCTGAAAGGGGTAACGAGAAGCCGGGAGCCCTCAGCCAGCGAAGAGGCCAGCTCGTCCAGCGAAAGCGCTCCCCGCAAGCGGGAAACGGTTCACTCGCGGTCCCGAGGTGGCGGGCAGGCTCGAAGGTGCTCCGCGCTGGTGGGCAAGGGGCAATCAAACGCTAATCCTGACGTTTCCAGATGCCGAGAACGCTTTTCCCCCAGGTATTGAGGACGACGGGATCGAGCTTACGAGAAACCGGAACCATCCGCCGATCCCACAGAAGCAACTGCTCCTTGGTCGGTTTCGCCTTCCGGAGCATCATCTTGTTCGCGAGAGACGCGAAGAAGCCGACGCAATCAAGGTACTTGATTGAAAGGTTGATCACGCCCTCGCGCGGCAGCGCTGCAAAAAGCTGTTTGGAATACCGGCGAAAGTGCCCAATCTCTTTGTCGAACGTGTCTCAGATGCTCTCGATGAAAGACTAGGCTTTTGCTTACTACTGGGTCGCGTTATCCGGGTAAAAGATGAACCGTTGTGGTGGTAAGGGCAATTTCGCGTACACGGCAGGCCGGGCCATGGGTGATCTCAGCCGCGCTTGCGCAGAATGAACTGTCCATGCGCAATCTTAACAACATCGACCTTCCCCGTTTGCACGAACTCATCAACTGCCTTTTTTACGCCACCTTTCCACCATCCTTTATCGTGATAGTCGTCGCCCGCGATAATCCCATTGGGCTTGACCTTCGGGAAAAATAACTCCAGGTCTTCCTTTACATACTCGTAAAGGTGGTTTCCATCGATATAGACCCAGTCGATAGATTCCGGACTGAAGTGAGTGCTCGCTTCTTTTGAATACTTTCGGATCATTTCCACCTGACCGTCCTCTCGTTCAGCACGGAAACGCTCACATACCATTTGGTATCGGTCTTCGATTGTCTTGTGACCGCCTTCCGTGGCAGCACCGAATTTTCGCGAACTTGCCACTTCCTCTTGTTCCTGAAATTCCCAGGGATCAATGAGGTAGAGTTTCTTCGGCTGTACGATCTTTAGAATACGCTCACTAAAATCTCCCTGAAAGACGCCGACTTCAACACCCACGCTCTTTCGGGGGAGGGCTTTAAGCAAAAACAGGCGTCCAGCGAGCCCCATCTGCTCAAAGAGTGAAAAGAGCGGCGGTAACTTCTTCTTGATGAATTTTTTTACAGTCATGGGAGATTTGGAGTCAGTTGTGCCACAGCGGGCGAATCGTGGAAGGAAATGTTTCAAATGCTATGTAAATCGGCGGGTCGACAGTACTTGGTACACAGGCTTTGGCCTTCGCTGTTAAATCTTTGGAGTGTCCCATCTTCAATAGCAAGAGTTCGTGTTAGCGTGCTCTAGACACGCGCTTTTGTATCTTTTAGTAGTGGTTGTCGCATGAACTCTTTAGACATCCGCTGATCAACCATATTGGCGGTTCGTACCATCGCACGCAGGATCCCCCAATCGCTTTTCCAGCCAGCTCAAGGTGGGTGCGATGAATGACTCGATTAATTTGAGTTGTTCCGGGGTGGCCTTGGCGCGGTGGTGGCTGGCTCGGGAGCTGGAGTATTCCGTGCGAAAGGCGCCTAATAGTTCGCTTTCGGACGGGAGTTCCAGAAATTCGAGCGTTTCGCGCAATTTGGCTTCGTCCAGTTCCGCCAGCTCGATTTCTCGGTAGCGTTCGGGGGGCAGGGTGCGTCCGATCAGGCAGGCGGCCTCGGTACAGGCTCGCCATTGCAGGGCGGCCACCTCGAGCAGGTCCATCTCGCGCGCCATCTTTTCGATGCCGGGCAGCAGGGGCCCCCACATGACGGTACGGGTGCCGGTGGCCTTGCCCCAGGCCCGCTTGAGGAACTGGGCGGCGTAGCGCGGGGCCTGGGCAAGGGTCATCTCCTTGAGACGCTGCGAAAAGCGCACGCCGCGAAACCCGCTGGTGTTGGTGTCCCACATCCGGCGAATCGAGAGGATGGTTTCAACCGGATCGCGCAAAATGTGCACGTACTTCGCGTCAGGAAAAACCGCCTCCACAAAGGGAATCCGCAAGCAATTCTGCGGGGTCTTTTCGAGAAGGCGCGTTTTCTCGTTCTCCGTGACAATCCGCTCGAAGCGCTCGCGGATATAGCGGCGTTTGGACTCCGTCAGCCACTCCGGGCGCAGGCAGTCACTGCGGTGTTCGTTGCCGTAGCGCCAGATGGGGGAGGGTTCGTTGGCAAAGGCCAGGTGCGAGTGCGTGGCCAGCAGATCTCCGAGAAAGGTGGTGCCGCTGCGGGGAGCGCCCAGGATGATAACCGGTTTGTCGAGGTTCACGGGTCCGAAAGGTTGGCGTCGGGAGCGCGTAATTCGCGCGACCGGAGGGGCTTGGCGGGGTTGCCCGCCGCGATCATCCACGGCGACACATCTTTGACCGCCACCGCCCGGGCCCCGACGACCGCGCCAGCACCCACCGTGACATTCGGCCCGACAAAGGCGTCGGCGCAGATCCACGCGTCCTCTCCGATGCTCACCGGCGGTTTCAGCAGCTTGAATTTTGGGTCGGCGAAGTCGTGCGTTCCGGCGCACAGGTGCGCGTTCTGCGAGATCGTGGCGCGGGCTCCGATGCGGATAGGCCCCAGTCCGTACAGGATCGCCCGGTGGCCGACCGTCACTTCGTCGTCCAGCGTTAAAGTCCAGGGGATGATGATTTCGACGGACGGGTGAACGCGAACCGCCCGGCCCACGCGTGCGCCAAAGAGGCGCAGCAGCGCGTTACGGAATCCCCAGAGAGGCCGTGGCGACAGGCGAAAGAGCTGCGCGCCGAGCACCCAGCCGATCCGCGTAGCCATTTCCCCGCGGGAGTATTTGGCCAGCTTGCGTTTGCCGGCGACGTCGGTCTGCACAGTTGCTTGCATCGATGTGCCGCAGGTGAAAATCAGTGGACGCAGACGGGCCGCTCGCCCGTTCCGAGCAGCCACCGGTAGGCGTTTGCCATCTGGGCCGCGATACCCGGCCATTGGTAGTGCCCTTCGACTAGGGAACGCCCACGCTCTCCAAACGCGCGGCGTTCTTCGTCTGTCTGAGCGAAAGCCTCCCGTAGTGCGGCGTAGATTCCCTCTGCGCTGACGGGGACGTGCCATCCGCAACGCGTGCGCGGCAGTTCGCCCCAGGGGGTGCCGTGGGTGGTGATCACTGGGGTGGCGTAGCCGAGCGCTTCCGCGACGACAATGCCAAAGTTCTCCGAGTAAGTTGGCAGGACAAAGAGATCGGCGCGGCGAAATGCGGTGTCCTTGGCGGCACCGAACAAAGGGCCGGGAAACGATACGTCGCTGCCAATGCCCAGCCGTTCCGCCTGCCGACGGAGTTCCTCTGTGTGCCCGTCGCAGTCGTTGCCAGCGACAATGAGTTCCCAGTCGGCAGGCTTGAGTCGCGCCCACGCTTCCAGCAGCAAAGGGATGCCTTTCTTCGGATGGACGCGCGAGAGGAAAAAAGCGATCTTACGGGGCTTGGGCTCAGCGACGGCGGCAGGTTCCGCTGGCGCCTCGGGAACGGGATCGACGCCGTTGGGCAGCACGATGACGGGCTGGCGGAAACCCAATTCACGAAGGCGCGCGGCCTCTTCCTCTGCCGTTGCGTGAAAGGCTGCGGCTTGATGGCAGTCTTTCCTCTGGAACAGCCACCAGGCCAGGCGTTTCTTCCATCCGTGAAAC
>JBHJGW010000047.1:0-17599 GCA_050331415.1 Opitutales bacterium
GGCGAGGTCGACATGGCGATCGCCGGGGGCGTCAGCGAATCCATCCATACCTTCGGAATCTTTGCAGGATTCCAGAACCAGGGCGCGCTGGCTCACCATCCCGATCCGGCTCGGGCGTCCCGGCCATTCGATAAAGGACGCAACGGCATCGTTATCTCTGAAGGCGGCTGCCTGTTTGTCCTCGAGCGCCTCGAAGATGCCCAGGCGCGCGGTGCCAAGATTTACGGCGAACTCGCAGGGTGGTGCATCAACAGTGACGCCACCGACGCCGTGCTGCCCAATCCTGAGCGTCAGGCGCAGTGCATGCGCTTCGCACTTCAGCGGGCGGGGCTGCAATCCGGTGATGTGCACATTGTCAACACCCACGCAACCTCCACTCCGCAGGGAGACAAGCAGGAAATGGCTGCTGTCCGAGAGGTTTTTGGCGAGTGCCCGACGACGTTCGTCAACAACACCAAGAGCTATATCGGCCACGCGATGGGTGCTGCGGGCGCGCTCGAACTCGCCGCCAACCTTCCGGCCTTCGATGACGGCCAGGTTCACCCGACGATCAACATCGAGGAGCTCGACCCGGATTGCGCGGTGCCGAATCTAGTCGTCAATTCGCCGAAAGCCCTCGACCGGGTTGACACCCTGCTTAACAGCTCGTTCGGTATGTTGGGGATTAACTCAGCACTGATCATTCGCCGCCTCGGTGCTTGAATCCTGCTGCGCTGACCGCTTTTCTTTCCAGCCTTCATGACAAAAGACGACATTAAGCAAATCGTGCTCGATATCATTGCCGATATCGCGCCCGACGAAGACCTTTCCAACGTGCAGCCGGCCGAACGCCTCCGTGACCAGCTCGATCTCGATTCGATGGACTTCCTCGACATCGTGATGGAGTTGCGCAAGCAACACGGCATCGAAGTTCCCGAGGAGGATTATCCCCAGCTGGCAAGCCTCGACAGTTGCGCCGATTATCTGCTGCCGAAATTCGAAGCTAAAGCCGCCACCGCGTGACCGGTTGGCACCCTGCGGTCTATGAGCGCATGCCTTGCCATCCGGCCGTCTCTTGAAAAGCAGCATTTGCCTCTCGAGCGAGAGTGCCCGTCGAGCAGCTGGCGCTCGCTGAAGAGGATAGAGCCATTCGCCGAATTGCGCAGGGTAGGGGCTGGTCTCACTGCCTCAAATGGTGGTTTCAGCGTGCGGCTGCTTCCGAGCGGCGGATGGGCAGGAGGCTATGGAGGCGTTGGGACGACGCTTGCCAGTAAGGACACCTGCGGTCACTTGACCAATTTTCGTTAGCTGTAATGGCGTCGCACTACGATTGCATCGTCATCGGCGCCGGAATGAGTGGCCTTGCCGCGGCGATCCGCCTGGCGATGTACGATGTGCGGGTGCTTGTGTTGGAGCGACACAACGCTGTCGGTGGGCTCAACAGCTTCTACTCCCTCGAGGGGCGCAAGTACGACGTGGGCCTGCACGCGATGACTAATTACGTCCCGCCAGCGGCGAAGGGAGCACCGCTGACGAAATTGTTGCGCCAGCTCCGGCTCAAGCATGCAGACCTGGACCTGGCCGAGCAGTGCGGCTCGCGGATCGCGTTCCCCGGCTTCGAGTTGGCGTTCACCAACGACTTTTCCGTGCTCGAGAGCGAGGTCGCCCGGGAGTTTCCCGCGCAAGTCGACGGTTTTCGACGCCTTGTCGCGAAGCTCCACGAGTTCGACGAAACGAAATTGGTGACCGAGGAGCATTCGGCCCGTGCGCTGCTCAAGGGGTATTTAAGGAATTCTCCGCTGGTCGATGCGCTGCTGCTGCCAACCTGTTACTACGGCAGCGCGCGGGAAAACGACATGGACTTGACGCAGTTTGCGATCATGTTCCGCGCGTTGTTTTTCGAGGGCTTTGCGCGCCCGTTTGAAGGTGTGCGCCGCATCCTGAGGTTGCTGCGGGAGCGCCTCAAGGAAGCCGGAGGCGAGCGCAGGATGAAATGCGGCGTCTCCACTATCCATCACGATGGTGGCCGCGCTACGGCCCTGGAGCTCGACGACGGGTCGACCGTTACCGCTGACCACGTGCTTTCGTCAATCGGCTGGGCGGAAACGCTGCGCCTGATGGGCAAGCCCCCCGCCGAGACCGCGTCCTTGGTCGGGCGGCTTTCGTTTGTGGAAACCCTTGCCGTGCTGAAGCGGCCGCCGGTCGACTACGGCTGGGAGGATACGATTGTATTCTTCAATGACGCAGAACGGTTTACCTACGCCTGCCCATCCGGGCTGGTCGATCCGCGCAGCGGCGTCATCTGTTTTCCAAACAACTATCGGTACAGCGAAGGTCGGTCGCTCGAAGAGGGCTGGTTGCGCGTCACCGCCCTGGCAAACTACGACCGTTGGGCGGCCTTGCGCTCACGCGACCGCACAGGGGCTGCCGACGGCGGTGCCTCCACTTTTGGCGACGACCCTTCGCGCGCCTACACTTCCGCCAAGGACGACTGGTTCGTGCGGCTGCAGGACCAAGCTCTGCGTTTCCTTCCAGGCGAGATGGACCCGGAAAATTTGAGCCGACAAACGATCGCTCGCGACATGTTTTCGCCGACCACCATAACGCGCTACACCGGGCACCTGCGCGGCGCAATTTATGGCGCGCCCTGCAAGAACAAGCCCGGCACGACGGAACTGGAAAACCTTTACCTGTGCGGGACCGACCAAGGATTCCTCGGAATCACCGGCGCAATGCTCAGTGGCATCTCCATGGCCAACGCCCATGTGCTCAGCCGCCTTTAGGCCAAGACGGGTGACCTTTCTGCGGCGGCCTCAACCCAAGCCCCGCAACATCAGGAAAACCGCCACACCGGTCGCGGAGACGTAGAGCCACACGGGGTAGGTCCACTTCGCAATCTTTCGGTGGATGCTGAATTTACGCAGCGCGGCCAGCGAAAAAGTGCCCAAAAGCATCGGCACCAAAATCACGGAAAGGACGATATGCGTGATGAGGATGAACAGGTAGATACCCCGGACGAGGCCCTCGCCTTCGAAGGTCGAATGACCGGCATTGTAATGATAAATCAGGTACGAAACCAAAAACAGGCCTGAGGCCGCCATTGCGCAGGTCATCAAAATGCCGTGCTGTTTGTAGCGTTGCTGAAAAATCGCCCGCAGCCCCGCCAAAACTAGGCAAAAACTCGTGAAGTTCAACGCTGCGTTGAGTTGGGGGAGGTAGCCGACCCACGGCTGCGGAGTATCCTTAACCGGCTGGAAATAGATGAGCCAGAACAGGAAAACAACTACGGCCGCGCTAATGGCAAGCACTGTACCCCAAAATGTCCGCAAGGGAAAGCGTGCCGAGGTGGCGGGTTGCGAAGTCGAACCGGCGGGAGACGTCGAGGCCATGTTGCGAAAGGGAAGCTGGGATCAGCGCACTTTCAAGTCGAAGGGTGCCTGATGTAACTTCCCATCGATCTGAAACTGCGCCCACAAGCGGTAATCGCCTGCTTCCGGCAGTCGCACGCTGAAGCGCAGCGGAGGATTGACCGCGGGCTGCGTCGCGAGGTTGAAGTCCAGAGGATGGGCATGCGCCAGGCCCACACGATCCGCGTCGAATACGACCAGGTGGGCGTAGCTGTTCATCACCGGCTCGAAGGTCAGTGCGTCGCGATCCGGGTGGCTGACTTCAAGGCCGAAGGTAAAGCGCTCGCCGGGCCGCATACCCGGCTCGGGCAAGCCCGTCAGGCGGACCTGCAACTCGCCGACCGAGACTGGGCGCAAACCGGCGAATGCGGGAGCCGGGGCAGAGGAGGGTACGGCCGCTGCCAGTGAGGCGGATCTGACTTCGAGCGAATCCGCGAGGAGAATGCGCCGGGTGGTCTCCGCCGAAACGAACTCCAGGAACGCCTGATAGGTTCCAGATTGGCGTGGCTCGAAATCGAAGGCAAATACGCCCGGTTCGTCGGTCGGGGCAGGGTGCAGGTGAAAATAGTCGTCCAGACTCGGGTCCACCAGCATCAGGTGCACCTTTTCGCCGTGGCTTGTGGCGATGCTGCTTACGTCGAGCGGGTAACCCCCGGGAGCCGTGAGCGTCAAGTAGGTACGCGTTCGCTGCCTAGCTTCCAGAGGGCCGTCCGGCGAAAAGGCTGCCTGAACCGGAAAGCGCATTTGGGTGACGGGGTAGTAGTCCGCTTCGTCCGGGCCGCAGAACTCGGCAACGCCAGCGTTGTCCAATTTTTCGGTGTGGAGCACTTCGCAGGGCTCCACAGGCAAACTCCGCATCAGCAAATAGGCGGCAAGGAAGCCGCCGGTCAAAGCCAGGATCTGTTTTTTCGTCGGGCTCATGCGGGATCGTTAGCGTGCTGTCGGCGTTTTTCGATTTGGTTCAAAAAGTCTTCCGGAGACCAGCGCGAGTTCGGCACCCGGTAGTACAGCGAGCCGTCCGGCGCTACAAGGATTGTCGCGAGAGTGTGGTTCCAGATCAGGGTTTCATCGCTCATACGCAGGACCCCGAGTTGTTTCATTAAATCGGCGATAACCTTATCCGGTCCCGTTAGGAAATCGTAGTTGGCGGTATCGATACCGTAGGCTTCGGCATAGGCGTGGAGGCGCCCGGGGGTGTCGAAGGCGGGGTCGAAGGTGATGGTGACAAAGCGAAGGTCGCCGATGTTGCGCTCTTCCGCCATGTCTTGCATCTCAGCCATCTTCTTCGTCGAGAGAGGGCACATCTCCGGTTGGGTGCATCGGGTGAAGATGAAGTTGATGACGGTATCGGTACCGCGCAGGTCGCGGCTGTTCACAACCTCCCCGGCCTGATTGTAAAGGGCGAAATTCGGCAGCCGCTCGCCAAGACTTCGGAAGACGCCGCGCCCGCGCCGCACAGTGTCAGCCCGCAATGAGCGGGCGGCGGCTTCCATGATCGCCTCGTCGCGTTTTCCTGCCGGCCAGATATTGCGTAGCCAGTCACCGTCGCGCTCACCGCGAATCCGCGCGCCCTCCTCGTAAATAACCGCATCCCCGCCTGCCACCTTCAGGGTTACGGGATCGGACGAAGGTGCGGCGGCTAGCGTGACCGTGCCGGTATCCGGGTCGGTCCGCGTGATTGTACCAGCAAACTCCTCGGCAGCGAGCCCTGCTGGAGCCAAGGCCAAGAGCCACAAAATCCCTGTGGCGGCGTAACAATTTGAGAACATGCGCCTCATTATAGCTGCTGGTCCCGGCTCTGCCAAGGCCCGGCTGGGAAATTTGGGCGGACGGGTACTGCTTGATGTTGAATCAGAACGTCTTATCCGGGCGGCTAGCAAGGTTTGCCGGGGTAATACCTTTGGGCGGGGGCTTGTCCCAGAAGCCGACTTTTGGATAGGCTTGCAATGTCTTGGTCAATCCCACGTTCAACGGTTCCGCTTCGCCCCGCCTCCGCACCTTTGCGCTGGCGGTGTTTTTGTTTACGAGCCTGCTCCTGTTCAGCGGTGGTTACACAACCACGATCGGCGCGGGGATGATTTTTCCGGACTGGCCCCTCTCCAACGGTTCGCTCAACCCCGATGGCTGGCTGACCGACGAGGACATGGCGGCGGAGCACTCCCACCGTCTGTTCGGGATGGTAACCGGTCTGTTGACCTTGGCCTTAGCCGTCTGGACCTGGCTGGCCGAGCCCCGCAAATGGGTCCGCCGGGCCGCAACGGTCATGCTGGCGCTGGTCATCGTTCAGGGCGTCCTTGGCGGTCTCCGCGTAATTCTTGTGAACACGGATCTCGCCATCGTCCACGGCTGTACCGCGCAGCTCTACCTTTGTGCGCTGGCTACGATGGTTTTTGCACACGTACCGGGGCTGCGCCTGCGCAATGCCGGCGACTCTGACACGGGGTCTCTCCGCATATTGACGCCGGTCCTAACGCTTTTGATCTTCGGCCAGCTGATTATCGCCGCGGCCATGCGCCACCAGGGTGCCGGACTGGCTATCCCGACGTTTCCGCTCTCCCCCTCTGGCTCTTTGTTTCCGGATGCCTGGCCGGCTGCGGTTACGATCCATTTCGCTCATCGTGCGATGGCCCTTGTGATCACTGTTGTAGCCGCCGTGTGGGCGTGGAAATTTTTCCGAAGGGTGCCTCGTTCCGAGCCTTCCTGGCGCCTCGGCGTCACGTTTTGCGCCCTATTAGGGGTGCAAGTCCTGCTCGGCGCTCTCACGATCTGGACCGTTCGCAATCCCTGGGTCACCACCTTTCATGTTTTGACCGGGGCCTACCTCCTGGCGCTCTCATGGGGGCTCACCCTTGCGGTTGGCCGCCTGCCGCTCTGGTCGCTTCGCCGCGCCCCAGCCCTTGAAGCTAGCCCCGCCTGACCGGAAATCTTAGTTTCATGAAACCCCTTTCCACCAGCCTCCCCGTTGCCCAAGTGCCGCGTATCGCACTCCGCGAACGCCTGGCGGACTACGTTGCGCTGACGAAGCCGCGCCTGAGCACGCTCTCGGTGATGACCGCCTTTTTCGGATATCTCGCTGCAAAGCCCGCATGGGCCTGGAGCACATTGTTGAGCCTGCTTGCTGGCAGCGCGCTGGCAGCGGGCGGCGCTGCTGCGCTCAACATGTGGCTCGAGCGCAAGCCGGACGCCAGGATGCGCCGGACTGCCGACCGCCCGCTGGCAGCAGGCCGCCTGCATGTCGCTGAGGTCGCTGTCGCCGGTTTTGTGTTTAGCTTGCTCGGAGTCGTCATCCTTTGGGTGGGCACGACCCCGCTTGCGGCGTTACTGGCCTTGTTGACAGTGGCAATCTACGCAGCCGCCTACACGCCCCTCAAGCGCGTCGGCGCGCTTGCGACCGAGGTCGGTGCGGTATCGGGCGCGCTGCCGCCGCTGATCGGCTGGGCGGCGGCGGGGGAGCTGTCGCCGCTCCTCGGGGCGTACTTGTTCGCGATCCTGTTTCTTTGGCAGCTCCCTCATTTCATGTCGATTTCCTGGCTCTACCGCGATGATTACCGCCGCGGCGGGTTTGCCATGCTGGCCGTCAAGGACGAGGCCGGTGACCGCGTCGCCGGGATTTCGTGGGGCTACTCGCTGGCTCTGATCGTTATGGCGCCACTGCCGCTTCTGTGGGGTGCCGCTACAATTTGGTATGCCTTGGCCGCTGTTGGGGTCTCGGTCTGGCAGGCTTGTGCTGCCTATCGTTTTCTCAAGGGCGGGGCCCGCGCTGCGGCCGCCCGTTCGCTCTTTCTTCGGAGTGTCAGCTATTTGCCGCTGTTGCTCGTCCTCTTCGTTCTCGACCGATTTTTGCTGCTGTGATGATAGCGCCTCGCTCGTTCCTTTTTTCTCGTCATCCCCGCCTTGCGCGCATCTGCGCCCTCAGCCTGCTCGGCCTCTGTTTGGCCGTTTTGCTGACTGGCTGCGGCGAAGCGTTCAACTTCGACTCCGAGCAGTCGGCCCTGGATCCAAAAGGGCCCGTCGCGCGGCAGCAGAAGGAGACCTACGACATCACCCTGTGGGTGACGGCCTTCCTGTGGGTCACGGTTGGCGGTGCGTTGCTCTGGGCTGTCTGGCGTTATCGTGCGCGCCCGGGTGATGAGAACAAGGCGCTGCCGAAGCAGACGCACGGCTCCGCCCTGGTGGAGGTCGGGCTGATCGTCGTCTCTGCGATCATGCTGGTTTTCATCGCGGTCCCGACTCTCCAAGGGATCGTGTACATGAAAGAGCTTCCGCCACAGCAGATGGAAGAGGCCGTCAAGATCCGCGCCACGGGATACCAATGGTGGTGGGAATTCGAATACCTCGACGAAGGCCTCATCACGGCCAACGAACTCGTGTTGCCGGTTGACCGGCCCGTGTATGTCGAGCTCGTCAGTGGCGACGTGAACCACAGTTTCTGGCTCCCGAAGCTTGCCGGTAAAGTAGATCTGATCCCCGGGCAGCTCAACGACATCTGGTTTCAGGCCGACGAAACGGGAACGTACTGGGGGCAATGTGCCGAATTCTGCGGCGACTCCCACGCGTTCATGCTGTTTCGCGCGCACGTTCGCGAAGCGGACGAGTACGAAACCTGGCTGGAAGAAACGCTGGCAACCAGCGAGCGGGACCCGACGCAAACGCCGAGCCGCGCGTCTACCGGTGAGGACCGGCAAGAGCGCGTCGCGGCAATCCAGCGGGGGCACGAATTGTTCACGAAAAACTGCGCGACCTGCCACCGGGTTCGGCCCAACGCCGCCGGACGCGGTCCCAACCTGCATAACATTGCTTCTCGTTCGACGCTTGCCGCGGGCTGGCTCGAGAATAACGCCGAAAACCTCCATCACTGGATTCAAAACAGTGAGGAGATCAAACCGGGCAACCTGATGTATTACGGTTTTCCGGACATGGAAGGTTTGAAGGAAAAACAGGACCTCCTCACCGATGAAAACGTTAACGATCTCGTCGCCTATCTCGGTACGCTGAAATAGGAGACGGCTGTGGGTCGACTGGTGAAATGTTTCGAGCCACGAATTACCCCTTGTTGCCAATAACTTTTTTCTCTCTTTGCTCATGAGCCAAGTCATTACCGAAGCTCCTCCGATTACCCAGTCTCCGCGCCCGGGCCTGCTCTCCGGCGCCTTTCCGCGCCCGCGTGAAGGCTGCCACCCGCTAGTGGACTGGTTGACGACCGTCGACCACAAGAAGATCGGCGCGATGTACGGGATCGCTGCTCTGTTTTTTCTCCTCGTGGGGGGAGTCGAGGCGCTGATCATTCGGGTTCAGCTTGCGCAGCCAGAGCTCAGCGTGATTTCGGCGCGGTTCTACAACCAGCTCTTCACGATGCACGGCACCACGATGATTTTCCTCGCGGTGATGCCCTTGTCCGCAGCGTTCTTCAACTATGTGATGCCACTGCAGATCGGCGCCCGCGATGTTGCCTTCCCAAGGCTCAATTCGCTGAGTCTCTGGTGCTTTATTGCTGGCGGTATCGTGATTAACCTGAGCTGGCTGTTTCAGGCCCCCGCCATCGGCTGGTTCGGATATGTGCCGCTTTCCGGTCCGAATTACAGCCCGGATGCCGGTCCTGATTTTTGGATCTTGGGTCTGCAGATTCTCGGGGTCGCCTCGCTTCTCTCGGCTTTCAATTTCATCACGACAATCATCAACATGCGGGCTCCTGGGCTGGCGATGATGCGCCTTCCGGTGTTTACGTGGATGACGCTGATTACGAGCTTCCTGATTATCCTGGCCTTCCCTGCGATCACGATCGCACTGGTGCAGCTGATGTTCGACCGGCAGTTCGATACGGCGTTTTTCGATCCGGAAATGGGTGGCAAGCCGATCCTCTGGCAGCACCTGTTTTGGATTTTCGGGCACCCGGAGGTCTATATTCTGATTTTGCCGGCGATGGGCATTATCTCGGAGATCCTGCCGGTCTTTTCGAAAAAGCCGCTGTTCGGCTACCCCTTGATTGTTTTCTCCGGGGCCGTCATTGGGTTCCTCGGGTTTGCGGTATGGAGCCACCACATGTTCACGACCGGGATCGACGTGGTCGCGCTGTCCGCTTTTTCACTGCTGACCATGCTGATCGCGATTCCTACGGGCGTGAAAATTTTCAACTGGATTGGGACGCTGTGGGGCGGCCGGATCACCTTCACGGTGCCGATGCTCTTCGCGCTCGGCTTCATTTGGATGTTCATGATGGGCGGCTTCAGTGGCATCATGCACTCGGCAGTGCCCGTTGACGCGCAGCAGCAGGATAGCTATTTCGTGGTCGCCCACTTTCACTACGTACTGATCGGCGGAAGCCTCTTTGCGCTGTTCGGCGGCCTCTACTACTGGCTGCCCAAGATTTCCGGCCGCATGATGGACCGCCGGTTTGGCCGGATCACCTTTTGGGGGATGTTCATCGGATTCAACCTTACGTTCTTTCCGATGCACTTCCTCGGCATGATGGGCATGCCGCGCCGGACCTACACCTACCTCGATGCGCACGGCTACGGCTGGTGGAACTTTGTCATCACCGTTGGTGCCTTTATCCTCGGGCTCGCGATTGCCGGGTTCTGCGTGGCCCTGGTCATGAGCCTTTGGAGCGGCCCGCGTCGTTTCCTGGAAAAAAAGTTGCCGTCCGGCATCTATACCAAGCTTCGCAAATTGCTTGTGGCGCAGGAAGACCACAAGGCGGGCGCGGACCCCTGGGATGG
Organism: Opitutales bacterium; assembly: GCA_050331415.1. GTDB lineage: Bacteria > Verrucomicrobiota > Verrucomicrobiia > Opitutales > Cerasicoccaceae > DAIQNO01. Next base: position 10,103 of record JBHJGW010000047.1, read on the forward strand.
CCGCACGCTCGAGTGGGCGACCGCGAGCCCACCCAAGGCCTATAACTTCGCGGCGACGCCGGTGGTCAAAACCCGCGATCAGCTTTGGGCGGATAAATACGGTGTCGAAGCGGAAAAATCGACTCGTCTTCACGACGCAGAGCACGGCATCCACATGCCCGACCGTTCCTGGATGCCACTGGTGATCGCGTCCGGACTTTTTCTCGTCTGCCTCGGTATGATCTTCCTCGACAAGGAGATTGTGGTCTTCGGCATGGAGCTGCGTCACACGTTTCAGCTGCCGGTCATCGGGGCTGCTATCGCGGTACTCGGAGCGCTTGGCTGGGCCTGGGAAGGGCCCGGCGGCTATCACCTTCACCCGGAAGTCGACGAATCGAACACAGGAGGGAACTCCGAAGGATAGGTTAATCCCGCCGGGCATTCGTTCGATGAAAATTTCCGGCGTACGGCCGTCGCACTTTGCGTCGATTCGCTCCGGAACACTCGACCAAGCAATCCTCCGGCTCCCAATCCCGTATCTACTAACTCAATCACTCATCTTCCATGTCCTCCGCTGCCGCCACTTTGACCGCCGATCACGGTCATGAAGCGCCGACGAATACCGGCATTCCGAATAAGAAGCTCGCTATGTGGGCCTTTTTAGCCTCGGACTGCATGTTTTTCGGTACACTCATTTCGACTCACCTGATCTATCGTCAGATCGATCAGAGCGACTTCGATCCCAAAAGCGTTCTGGCGCTCAATATTACCTCGATCAGCACCTTTGTGCTTCTGGTAAGCTCGTGGCTGATGTTCCTGGCCGTCAACGCCGTGCACAACGGCAAGAAATGGGTCGCCGTTCGCTACTTGAGCTGCGTCGTGTTCTTCGGCCTCATCTTCCTCGGGTTTCAGGTCTACGAATTTAGTCACTTTGTTCACGAGTATCATTTGACGCTTTCCTCCGACCTTTTCGGTTCGACCTTTTATGTCATGACCGGGACGCACGGCGCTCACGTGGCGATCGGCGTTTTCTGGCTAAGTTCAATCGTCATCTACACTCTCCTGGGCAAGTCAGACTTGAACAACGCCATCGATATCGAGGTTGCCGGGCTCTACTGGCACTTTGTCGATATCGTCTGGATCGTCATCTTTACCGCCGTTTACCTCTTTGAATACGTTTGAGCTTATGAGCACGACGACAGCGCGAGAACATGCTGAGCCGGCTGCAGAGCCGCCGGCAGACCTGCGTGAGGACAACAAGATGTTCCTCATCGCCTTCGATATCGCTCTTTTCCTCGCTTCGGTTACCCTGGCGGAGTGGATCATCGTGACGCTGCCTTGGGTGGCATGGCTGGTGGCGATTCCGCTGATCGTGCTCAGTGTGTTGAAGTTTGTCGGTGTCGTGGTCTGGTTCATGCACTTGCGCTGGGACCACAAGCTCTGCTCATTTATCTTTGTTGGCGGCCTCGTTCTGGCGCTTGGAACGTGCATTGCCCTCATGCTGCTGTTCCGCAGTTTTCCGCACCATATCCCGGTCGGTTAGGGTGAGAGGCTGGTTACGACCCGCCACGGCAAAGAGCGCCCCTTTTAACGAGAGGGTTGCTCAAGTTGGACATTCAAATCGCCTGCTATGGTCGAGCTCTATCATTGGCATAATGAGCCGCTGCTGATCGGCGGTCTGCTCGGCACGGCTTACGCCTACTCGTTGTTCACAGGGCCGTTGCGGGGGCGCTGTTTCGGGCAGCGACCGCTTCCTGCCCACTGCCCATGGTGCTTTTACGGGGCCTTAGTCCTGTTTTACCTCACGGTGGGCTCGCCTCTGGATGCCCTGGGCGAGGGCTTTCTCTTCAGCGCGCACATGGTGCAGCACAATTTGCTCATGTACGCCTGTCCGCCCCTGTTCCTGCTGGGGTTGCCTTCATGGATGGTGGACGACGTCTTTGTCCGACAACCCTGGCTGCGCAAGCTGACCCATGCCGCGACGCGTCCTCTGGTGGCGGGAATCTGCTTTAGCTTTGTGTTCTCCGTGTGGCACCTGCCGAGCCTTTACGAGCCCGCTTTGAGGATCAAGTGGCTGCACATGTTGGAGCACCTTACGATGCTGTTGACGTCGCTGCAGATGTGGTGGGGCTTCCTGGCGCCTTCCCGACTGGTGCCCAAGTTTCATACTGGTACGCAAATCGTTTACCTCTTTGCCCTGATGGTAGCCCAGTTGCCCCTGTTCGCGGTGCTTACCTTTGAGTCTGAGGTGCTTTATCAAACCTATGAATGGGCGCAGCGGGTTACGCCGCTCAGTGCCCACGAAGACCAGGTGCTTGGTGGGCTGATTATGAAGATCGCCAACATGATCGTTTCCCTCGGGCTGCTGGCCGGCATTTTCCTGACCTGGGAGCAATCCCAGCAGGCGCACCCAACCCGCGTTCGAACGGCCCTGGCTTAAGTTCCCCGTTCAGATGGGGAAATGGGCGACGCTGGACATTTTAGACCTGATCGCGTCTCACTCCTCGCCCCCATCAGCCGAAAATCTACAGAGTTAACACGAGGTGTGGCTCATGCATTTCTGAGATTGGGTTGTCGCAGGTAAAATTCCTATGAATGGCACCGCTTGTGCTAATGCTGCAACGCATGAGCACAATGCCCGACTCCGAAGCCGAATTCCCGGGCCTCATCAGCTTGGTGGACTGCGATGCCGACGGTGAAGCTGTCCAGGCTGAGGGCGACAATACCGAGACGCTTGCCAGTATTCTGCTGTACACAAAGCAGATGGGGGAGCTGATCGGGGCCTCGCTCGGTCTTGAGCAGGTCGAAGAGGCGCGGGTTATGGGTAAAAGTGTGACCGCCGTGTGTGTCCCCTCGTCTGATGGTGGGTTTCGCGGAGCCTTGTTTGAATCCCGGGCGAAGATCGACGCGATTTTGCCGCGCATCACTGCCTAACCCCCTTTGCTGCCATGATTGAACGAATGGTCAAAAATGTCCTCGATGTCCCAGGGGTGGAGGGGCTTTGCGTCTTTGACCAACAAGGGAATCACCGCACGGATTGGCTGCCGCCCTACTACGTCAGTGACGAATTTGGCGAGCTAATTGAACGCGCGGTCTCCCTGTACGACACAGTCGACGAAGCCTTTTTGCCCTGTGACGACTACCTGATGAAGTTCGGCGAGAAATGGATTCACTTGCGTCGGGGCAAGGGCTGTTTTCTGCTCATCCTCTCCGAAAGCGGCGTGAACCTGACCACGCTGAGGATGGTCACGAACCTCCTGCTGAAAAACCTGACGCCAGACCTGCTCTTGCCGGAAGGCGCAGACCCTCAATCACAGGTACGTACAGCCGGCACGCAGACACCTCAGTCGCCCCCGCCGAAGCCCGACGCCGCCGGGCCGCGAAGCACCGCGACGGGCCCTCGAAGCGCGCCGCCGGACCGCAACCGCAAGGTCACGCGCCCACCTGGCCAGCGCACCTTCCGTGGTGGCTCCTATTAGGATCTTCCGGGCTGATTCCCGTCCACTTCCGCGTTTTTTTGCTGAATGCCTGCACCGATATTGCTCGCGACTCCGGATACTGCGATTGCGTCCCAATTGACGCTTTTACTGCGGGAGTTAAGCTATCCCACGGAAACCTGCGCGAATCCGCAGCTGCTGATGCGCCGCGCCAGCCAGCTGCGCCCGCAGTTTGTACTGCTGGACCGGGAGTGGCCCGGCCTGGACGGGATTGAGCTGCAAAAGCGCCTTCATGCACTGCTGCCCGATTGCCAGATTGCGCTCCTGGTGGAGAGCGAGGGCAGCGGCTCGCTTGCGCCATTCCGTTCCGGCATTTCGATGATGCTGTTCAGGCCCATCGAAACGCGGCGCACAATGGAGCGCCTGTCCCAGTGGCTTGGAATCGAGGCCGATGCGGGGAGCGGTGCCGAACGCCGCTTCGGGTCGAAGAAGCCCTTCGAGGCTTTTCGCAAAGAGCGCGCAACTCGCGGGCCGTTCCCCGTGCAGGTCAGCGCGGAGCAGCCGAGGCAAACCCAGCTTCCTCCGCTTGGATTGATGCCGAGCGAAGAGTCGGCTCCCTTGCCAACGGGGCAGCCGTCAGTTGAGGCCCTCCTGCCGACGATGGGCGGTTTGGCCTCTGCAAAGGCGGCACCGGAGCCACTTTACCGCCCACGTTTTCTTGTTGGCGGATGCCGGGCAACCCGCTTGCTCGTGCGCGACATCTGGGAGCACCGCGACTTCGAGCGTGCCATCGTGGTAACGGGCGAAACCGGTTGTGAATTCGAGCTTGTGGCCCGGGAAATCCAGAATGCCTCTGGCCATGTCGAAACCATGCCCTGGTATCTGCCCCCGGAAGAGGTCACCGAGGAGCGCCTGGCCGACCTCAACACGCAAGCACTTCTTTCCGACGGAGACTGCCCCGTGGTGTTTCTTCCGAATATCGAGCACCTGGGAGCAGGGGCTCGCTCTGCCTTGCGGTTATTTCTCGAAGGGCTGATGGAGGCTGGCAATCGGAAGCATCTCCGCCTCGTGCTTGGAGCGGTACTGGATGAGGCCTCCCAGGATGCCGACGTCGGGCCTTCGTCACTCGAAACATTGGTATTGCTCTGCGAGGCGCGGCTTGAAATCCCACCGCTGCGGGAGCGGCAACCGGAGATCTCGGCGCTGGTGCGGCGGCTGCTGGTTTCGCTCATCACCCTGCACCCGATCCTTCAAGTACGCGACATCGAGGCCTCGGCGATGCAGCGGCTGCAGAGCTACGTGTGGCGCGGCAACTTCGACCAGTTGGTCAACGTGCTGCGCTCAGCCGTCGCCAACTGTCCCTACCGCATGCTTTCGATGGCCCAGTTGGAACCGCTACTCGAGTCGGATTTGGCCTCGTTCCATTTGCTCGAATCCGCCGCGGACGAACGCCTCTTAGGCGCCTCCTGATGCGTTGTGGCCTTCCGCTCTTCTCTCCTCACCCAATTCAAGCGATGAAAAAACTGATTGCTCGTCCTTCGCTCCGGCGATTCGTCGTCGGCTTCCTGTTCGCGGCCTCGTTCGCGCTGGTCTTTGCCCAGCTCGGCGCGCAGGAGGCGGACCCGTCCACCCCCGCCACGGCGGATCTTGAAGCTGCCGCGACGGCGGTTGCCGAGGCGGCTGAATCCATGGAAACCGCACCAGCCCAACTGCCCCAACTAACCGGAGACATTCTCTGGCTTATCATCGCGGGAGTTCTTGTCTTCTTCATGCAGGCCGGCTTCGCGATGGTCGAAACCGGGATGACACGCGCGAAGAATTCGTGCAATATCATGATGAAAAACATCATGGACTGCTCCGCGGGTGGTCTCGCCTTCTGGGCGGTGGGATACTGCTTCATGTACGGAGAAAACAGCGGCGGCTTTATCGGGTGGGATACCGCCTTGCTGTTCCCGTCCACTTTCGGCGGAGCCGACGGGTTCAAAGGAGCTGCGGACTGGTTCTTCCAAGTCGTTTTCGCTGCGACCGCCGCGACCATCGTGGCCGGTGCGGTGGCGGAACGGACGAAATTTATCGCGTACTTGATCTACTCGGTCGTCATCACCGCGATCATCTACCCAATCGCCGGCGGCTGGATCTGGGGCGGCGGCGCCAATGCCTGGCTGGGCAACATGGGCATCCGCGATTTTGCCGGATCGACGGTGGTGCACTCCGTGGGTGCCTGGGCAGGCTTGGCGGGCGCGATGGTGCTGGGGCCGCGTCGTGGCAAATATGATGAAGTCGGCAATCCACTGCCGATCCCCGGGCACAACCTGCCGCTGGCGGCGCTCGGGATGTTCATCCTTTGGTTTGGCTGGTTCGGCTTCAATGCCGGCTCGACGCTTGCGGCGGCTGACGGCCTTGCCCACATCGCCGTGACGACCTTCCTCGCCGCCTGTGCTGGCGGGCTAATGTCCACGCTGACGACCTGGGTCAAGTTTGGCAAACCAGACCTCACCATGACCATTAACGGAGTGTTGGCGGGACTGGTAGGGATCACTGCTCCCTGTGCCAGCGTCAATTTCTGGTCCGCCGTGGTTATCGGTGGCATCGCAGGTGTCCTCGTAGTGTTCTCGGTATTGTTCATCGAGCGCACGCTCAAGGTCGACGACCCCGTCGGAGCGGTTTCTGTCCACGGCGTCTGCGGTGCCTGGGGCACGCTTTCCGTCGGGCTCTTTGGCAGTGCCGCCATTGATACCGCTATCTGGGGCGAGGACGGTGCGATCACCAGCGGGCTCTTCATGGGCGGTGGCTTCGAGCAGTTCGTGCCACAGCTGGTCGGTGTCCTGGCGGTCTTTGCTTTCGTTTTCGCGACTGCCTACGGCCTCTTCTACCTCCTCAAGGTCAGCGTTGGATTGCGGGTCGACCCGGAAGAGGAGCTCGAGGGCCTCGATGTCGGCGAGCACGGTAACGAAGCCTACGCAGATTTCCAGGTCTTTGCTGACGAGGCCTGAACGCGGGGAAGTCGCTGAGTTATCGTCTAAGTCGATACGTCCTTAAACCATCTCGCTGGAGAGGTCGGCAAATTGCTCGAGGTGGTTTGGATGCAGAGCAAGACCGCGAGGGCGGTGGCTGGGCCTGTAGGCCCCGCCTCGTCGTCGCGAACGCCGCTCTGCGCCAAAAGCATCCGAAGCCCCCACGCGGCGTTCGATCTACCGGTCTATTCGGTAAGGTGGTCTTGGTCAGAAAGCGGGTCAGCCGAAAAGGGGGCGCTCCGCGCGTCCCGCGACTGATCTTCAGTCCACGTGTGTACTGTTCGATCGTAACGCGTACTCTGACTAAGGACGAGACGACTGAGCACCAAAACGTCTGATGCCAGTTTGACGGAATTCAGCGTTGCATCGACTAGGCCTTAACCCGCGGTGTCCAGCTCCGGCCATTGGACCAGCTTACGGTGGAGGGTGCGGCGGCTGATACCGAGGAGCTCGGCGGCGCGAGTGCGGTTTCCGCCGGTTTCGCGCAGGGCTTTGCGCAGCAAACGCTTCTCGTTTTCCTCTCGCGAAAGTGAACCGGGCCCCGGGTCCCGGGGAGGCGTCGACGCTCCGGCGTCCCCCGAACGCCGCATTTGCTCGGCCGCAGCGGGATCGGTGAAGCGTGGGTCTAGGTCGTACGCGCTGACTTGCCCGCCGCGCCGTGTCACGACGAGGTTCTCGCAAAGGTTGCGCAGTTCGCGAATGTTTCCCGGCCACGGGTAATGGCTAAGGGCCTGAAGCGCATCCGGGAGAATCTCCGGAGCCGGCATCCCGTTCTCCTCAGCGAACTGGCCGAGGAAGTGATGGAGCAAAACCGGGATGTCATCGCGGCGTACGCGCAAGGGCGGCAAGTGCACTGGCACCACGTTGAGCCGGTAGTAAAGGTCTTCGCGGAACGTGTTTTCGCCGACCATTTTGAACAGATCGCGATTGGTGGCGCAGACCAGGCGCACATCGACTTGAATCGACTTGGTGCTGCCGAGCCGCTCGAAGGCCCGACTTTCGAGGAAACGCAACAGCTTGACCTGGGTAGGCGCGTCGATTTCGCCGATTTCATCCAGAAAAAGCGT
>JBHJGW010000048.1:0-6592 GCA_050331415.1 Opitutales bacterium
GTGGCGCGTTCTCGCTGACCTCAATGCGCAGGACTACGTCGCCTGGCGTGATACGTCTCCCCCGAAAGCCAAACCCGGCGTGAAGAATGATACCTCGAAATCGGCGTGGGAAAAGGGCTACGGCTATATCCCGGGCCAAACCCAAAGTCTGAGCGCAAAATCGCTTAATGAATATTTGTTTAGTCTGACCGGTTTCTGCGGCTGGCTCGTGTCGGCAGGGCATTTAGCCAGCAACCCGTTTCGCGAGATCGCACCGTATCGGACAAAAGGCTTCGAGCGAAAAGTTCGGCGAGCGTGGACCGAAGCGGAGCTTATGAAATTCATGGCTCGGCGGCCGGGCGCTAGCTCCGACTACCGCCCAGCGCTCTTTCTGTGCTTCTTTACCGGGTGGAGAAAGGGTGAGCTCAAAGCCCTGGTTTGGGGCGACCTGCACCTCGACGGGCCTGCACCATACATCTCCCTCCGCGCCAGAGTGGTCAAAAACAACGAGCCGGGCACTTATCCGCTCATGCGGCATGTGGCGGATTACTTGCGGCACATTCGGCCAAATGACGCGGACCTAAGCAGCCCGATCCTTGATTTCAAGCTGCCGTCGAGCAGTCAGTTTCGGCGCGATGTGGAGCGTGCCGGGGTAACCTATCGAAGGGAAGATGGGGACGCTGACTTCCACGCATTGAGACATGGATTTGCCACTTGGCTCGCCGAGCGGGAGGTCGATGCGAAGGTTCGCCAGGAGTTGCTGCGTCACCTAACCCCGGAGATTACCACCCGTTACACCCACGTGCGCAAGGCGATCGAAGCGGCACCCGCAGTCGACCTCCAAACCTCCGAGAATTGGACTGCTCTGTGGACTGGTGAGAACGGCGCAGAGGGGCCTGACGAGTCACAAGCTGGCACAACCAATGTCAGTGCTCCAGATTCGCAAACTGCGTTCCTGGACCAGGTTAGGCACTGGCTGGCACAACCGGGCGCAGTTTCGCAAGTGCTTGATATGGTGGGAGATACTGGGCTCGAACCAGTGACCTCATCGATGTCAACGATGCGCTCTAGCCAACTGAGCTAATCCCCCGACTGAAGAAACCGCGAGACAAGCATGGGGTGCGCGGTGGTGGCAAGGAAAAAATTGGTGCGGGCGCTATTCTGTCTGCGTTTTCGTCTTTTCAAATGGCGGGGTTCGTTTAGCGTTTTGGTGAACGATGTTGCAGCATTTGAGCATTCGCAACCTGGCATTGATCGAGCAGGCTGAGCTGGATTTCGATCGGGGGCTGGTAACGGTGACGGGTGAGACCGGCGCCGGGAAGAGCGTGCTGCTGGGGGCGCTCTCGCTGGCAGCGGGTAACCGCGCGGGCAAGAGCGTGATCCGCCAGGGGGCGGATTTGTGCGCGGTGGAGGCGGTTCTTTATCTTCGCGACAGCCGTCGCCTGGATTCGGTCTTAGAGCGCCTGGAGCTTCCGGCGTGTGAGGAGGGTGCGCTGATCCTGCGGCGTGAGTTGCACGCGCAAAAGGCCGGGCGTGTGACCGTCAATGGCCGCGCCGCGCCCCTTTCGAGCCTGCGCGAGCTGGGCGAGCACTGGATCGACTTCCACGGTCCGGGAGAGCCGCAGAAGTTATTTCACGAAGGCACGCAGCTGGAGCTGCTCGACCTTTTCGCGGTGCATGGTGATGTGATGGGAAATTATGACGTCGCCTACCGTGCGTGGCGGGAAACGCTGGCCGCCGCGGAAGCTCTTAAGCATGCGGAAAAACTCGATCCAGACGAGGAGACCTTCCTGCGCAGCCAGCTCGACGCGATTGAGGCCGTCGACCTCGACGAGGCAAAGCTTGATGAGTTGGAACGCGACTTCAACCGCCTGGACAGCTCCCGGGAGCTGCGCGAGACGGCTGGCGCGTTGGCCTTTGGGCTCTCCGGCAGCGATCGCGGGGTGGGCGCGGCCGCGAGCAAGCTCTTGCGCCAGGCCAAGGACCTCGCTGAGCTCGACCCCGAAGCCGAACCGCTCGCGTCGCGGGTGGAAGCGCTCGTGATTGAAGCCGACGACCTTGCCGGGGATTACCGGGCGCTTGCCGACGCCGTCGATTTCGACGAGGTGCAGGCAAACGACATTCAGGCCCGGATGGCGCGCTGGCTGGAGGTCAAGCGGCGTTTTGGGCCGGAGCTGGCCCAGGTGCTCGCCAAACGGGACCATTTGCGGGGGCGTCTGCTCAGCCAGGGCGACATCGAGGCCCGTCTGCACGAGCTGGAGAAAACTGCGAAGCGCCAGCGCGCCGAAGCGGCCGAGCTCGCCGCGGAGATCACCGCCAAGCGTAAGGGAGCAGCGGATACGCTGGCAAGAAAAGCTCGCGAGCTCCTCAAGCGCCTCGGGTTCAAAAAGCCGCGTCTGGAAATCGCGATCGAGCCGACTGCCGACCTCACCGCCGACGGGGACAGCCGCTGCCGTTTCCTCTTTTCGCCGAACCCGGGCCAGGACTTGATGCCGCTGAACCAGATCGCCTCCAGCGGCGAAACCGCCCGCGTGATGCTGGCGCTGAAGGCGACGTTGGCGGAAGTTGATGCGACGCCGGTGCTGGTTTTCGACGAGGTCGATGCCAATGTCGGCGGAGAGATCGGCGCGGAGGTCGGGCGTGAGCTTGCGCGCCTCGGCGGCGAGCTTCAGGTCTTTTGCGTCACCCTTTTGCCGCAGGTCGCGGCCTGCGGGCAGAGCCACTGGCTTGTCGAGAAACTTCAGGACGAGGCTCGTACCGACGTGGCCCTGCGCCCCATCCACGGCGACCGCACCCAGCGGGAGGCCGAACTCGCCCGGATGCTCGGCGACCGCAAGAGCGCATCGGCCAAGGCGCACGCGCGGGAACTTCTCGGGGCCTGAAGGTTCGTTGTTTTCTCGAAGTGAGGTGCGATTTCCAGGCTTGCCAAGCCCCTGAAGGCCTGCCAGTTTTTTCGCTTTGCCGGAAAGCTTGGGGCCGCCGCTCTGGGGTTTCTGGTTCACCCTAAATCGGTTAACCTAACAACCTAACCTCAACCCGGCAGCCGCGCGACACGGCTGGGGTCCAGTGCTGCCGTTTCGTAAAGACTTATGAGTTCCATTATGGAAGAATTGCTGGCGCAGAGCCAGTTTGCCCAGCTGGAGTCGGGCAAGATCGTCAAGGGGACGATCACAGAAATCCGCGCCAATGAAGTGATCGTCGATATCGGCGGCAAGAGCGAAGGCTCAATCAACGCCCTGGAGTTCATGGACGTGGGCGAGCTGACCATTGGCGAAGACATCGAGGTGTTGCTCGAGCGTCTGGAGGACAAGGAGGGCAACCCGGTGCTTAGCTACGACAAGGCCGAGCAGAAGAAAAACTGGGAAAAAATCCTCGATGATTGCGAGGAGGGCTCGATCGTCAGCGGCCGCGTGCGCGGCAAGGTCAAGGGCGGCCTGGTCGTTTCGATCGGCGTCGATGCCTTCCTGCCAGCGAGCCAGATCGACATCCAGCCGCCGAAGAATTTGGACCAGTATCTGGGCCAGACCTACGACTTTAAGATCATTAAGATTAACCCGGAGCGTCGCAATATCGTGGTCAGCCGCCGCGAGCTGATTGAAGAGCAGCGCCTCGAAAAGCGTCGCAAACTCCTCGACGAGGTCAAGCCGGGCGACATCCGCCGAGGCGCGGTCAAGAACATTACCGATTACGGTGCGTTTGTGGACCTCGATGGCCTCGACGGTCTGCTGCACATCACCGATATGAGCTGGGGCCGCATCAGCCACCCGAGCGAGATGCTCAAGGTGGGCGAGGAGATCAGCGTCATGATCATCGAGGTGGACAAGGACCGCGAGCGCGTTTCCCTGGGCCTCAAGCAGACCATCGAGAACCCCTGGGACAACATCGAGCGCAAGTACCCGGTCGGCGCAAAGGTCGCGGGCCGTGTGGTCAACCTCGTTCCTTACGGTGCCTTCATCGAGCTGGAAGAGGGTGTCGAAGGCCTCGTGCACGTCACGGAGCTCTCCTGGACCAAGCGCATCAGCAAGCCGGGCGAAGTACTCAAGGTCGGCGAGCAGGTCGAGGCAGTCGTGCTCGGCATCCAGAAGGACGAGCAGAAGATTTCGCTCGGCGTGCGTCAGTTGGACGTCAATCCGTGGGACATGGCACCGCACAACTACCCGGTCGGCGCCCGCGTGCGCGGCAAGGTCCGCAACCTCACGACCTACGGTGCCTTCGTCGAACTCGAAGAGGGCATCGACGGTATGGTGCACGTTTCGGACATGTCCTGGACGCGTAAGATCAACCATCCGTCCGAGGCGGTTAAGAAGGGTGACGAAGTCGACGCCATCGTCCTCGACGTCGACAGCGACAATCAGCGCATCAGCCTCGGCATGAAGCAGCTGCAGATCGACCCGTGGGAAGAGATCGACCGGTACTACAAGATCGGCGACGTCGTCTCCGGCACCGTCTCGAAGCTCACTAATTACGGCGCCTTCATCGAACTCGAGCACGATATCGACGGACTCGTGCACATCAGCCAGGTGTCCGAAGAGCACGTCGAGAGGATCAAGGACCACCTCCAGGTTGGTCAGGAGGTCAATGCCCGCGTGATCAAGATCGACGTGGCCGACCGCCGCATAGGGCTCTCCGTCAAGGCTGCCGAGTACGACCCGGATCAGCTCGCTGCCGAAGTCGCCGCATTCGAGAAGACAGCCGACGCCGGCGAGATGACCAACCTCGGCGACCTCCTCGACGAAGCCACCCGCGGCTAAGCGCGCCAAAGCAAAACGCTTTTTTCGAATCCGCCCCGGCTCTGTCCGCGGCGGGTTTTTTTTGAATGTAATATTCTGGAGGCTCCCGTCGGGGCGCCGGATCCAGGATTGCCGCCACGGCAGGCTGTGACGGCAGGGGCACCGCGCAGGCTTGCCCCGCGGGCGAGTGCCCCCGTAAGCTCCTCGCATAGCCTATGGTTAGCGAACGGCGCGCGCTGAAGCGCAAGACAGATTACCAGATCATCAGCGAGTGGATCGAGCCCGGAGCACGTGTGCTCGACCTTGGTTGCGGGCGGGGCGTGTTCGCCGAACACCTCAAGCGCGATATGGGTTGCTACGTTGTCGGGGTCGATATCGATATCGACAAGGTGCAAAGCTGCGTCAAACGCGGCGTCAACGTATACCAGGCTGACATCGGCGGTGCGCTGCAGACCTTTGGCCCCGGATCCTTCGATTGGGTCGTGTGTTCACGAACGCTCCAGCAGCTGCAACAGCCTATGGATGTGCTTAGCGAGGCCCTGCGGGTCGGCAAACACTTCGTCGTGGGATTTACCAACGACGCTTTCTGGCGCAACCGCTGGAGCCATCTGGTGCACGGCCGCCGGGTTATTAACGAGGTTTTTCCGGAGCCGTGGCACCGCAGCCGCCCCGTGAACCCCGTCACCATCGACAGCTTTCGCGCGTACTGTCGGGAGGCGGGAGTGACGATCGAGCGGAGCGCCTTTCTGAGAGGAGACTGGCAGTCGCCCCAGCGGACCTGGCCAAACCTGCTGGCGGGCTACGCGATTTTCGAGCTCCGAGGCCGAACGGCGTCGAGCACCGCACCGGCGTAAGCGCAAGCGGTTTCGACGCGCAGGACGTGAGCCCCGAGGCTCACTGGGGAGAATCCGGCAGCCATGATCGCCGCATACTCTGCTGCGCTGAAATCACCCTCCGGTCCAACCAGCACCAAAGTGGAGCCCAGGTCCGCAGTCTGAGCACTGGCGGCTGAATTCGTGGCGAGTGCCTCGTGAAGGTGCCGGGCTCCCGGCTGAAGGCTTGCGACGAATCGGCGCTGCCCTGCCATGGGCTCCGCCTCGAGGAAGTCCGCCAAGCTCTTGAGCGGCGAGATCCGGGGCGGGCGAAGGTTGCCGCACTGTTTAATCGCCTCGCGCAACCGGTCATTCCAGTGGGTCAGCTTGCTTGCCGCTCGGCTGGCGTCGAGCCTGACTTCGCAGTGTTCGCTCAGCAGGGGAATGAGGTCGTCGACGCCGATCTCGACGGCTTGCCGCACAATGCCGTCGAAGGTCTTACCCTTGGGCAAACACACCGCCAGCGCGATGCGGCTGAGGGGTGCCGATACGTCGATTGGCGAGACGATTGCGCAACGGGCGCGCTTGTCGGCAGTTTCCGCCAGTCTGGCATCCCAGGCACGCCCTTCGCCGTCAAATAGCGTAACGGTGTCCCCGCTTCGCGCGCGCAAGGCTTTGACGAGGTGCCGGGATTCGGCCTCGTCGAGCAGCGCCGTGCCGTCGGGGGCGGGCTCGCCGTTCCACCATGCGCGAAAGCCGCTCATTGCGGGGAGCTCAGGCGGTCAGGTAGGTCAGGCCGAGCAGCAAGAGCAGGCCGCTCCACACGCATAGGCCGAGGCCGAAGCGCTTCGGGCCCTGGGGCTTGCCGTAGAGCCAGGTGATGAAGTCGCGCAGGCGCCAGGGCATGGCTCCGAAGAGGATCGCGGCCACGATGAGCGCGAAAACAGTCGCGACGAACGGCAGCCGCTGCGGGATCTCGTAGCGGAAGTAGGCGGCGTCGAGCATAGGGTCGGCTGTCAGCAGGATCAGCGCAGCCAGCCCACGCGCGGCAAGCAGGTCGCGAACATAGTA
>JBHJGW010000049.1:0-12463 GCA_050331415.1 Opitutales bacterium
GGGCACGCTCGATAAACCCTCCCGGGTGATGACACCAACGCGGACGCCCGACGGGAGGTGAATATCCCGCAACTTCTTGCCACTCAGGCGAGAGCGCTCACTGAGCTCGACCTGCTGGACTTCCACCTCGCCCCGGGCAAAGTTTTCCACCGCCACGCGCCCGGGATTGCGGATCGCCTTGGCCAGAGCGACTGCCGCCAGCGCCTCCGGATTGATCAAAAAATCGATGCCGAAGTGCAACTGGTAGTTCAGCAGCGAGTTGTCCGCATACGTGCGGTCATGAACGCGTGCAATGGTCGTTTTGGCGCCCATCGCCTTGGCCAGCGAACTCGAGAGAATGTTGACGCTGTCCTCGCTGGTCATCGCCAGGAAAAAGTCGCAAGTCGGCGCACCTGCCTCCTTAAGCACCTGAGCGCTGGATCCGTTACCCTCGACGACCTTGACGTTTTGGCTCTCCTCGAGCTCTTCCGCGATACGCTCAGCGGTTTCGATCACGGTGACGTCGTGGCGCTCCTCGCTCAACGTCAGGCAAAGGTGGCGCCCGACTTCACCGGCACCGACAACCACGATTTTCATGGCGGTTTTGTGGCCATGGTGGCCATTGAGCGCAAGCCGCGAGTACCGCACCGATTGCCCGAGTACCTGCCAGAGCAGGCGCAGGAACATCATCAGAGGGTGCGCCAGGCGGCGCAGGACTACGGGAGGCGGTGACATGGGCGGCGGGGCGCATCGCAACCCGGACCGGGCAAAAACACAAGCCGTGATCTTACCCCGGCACGGGACCACGCGCTACACCGTTCCAGTAGCGTCCATACGCAGCGGCGGAAGACCGTTCGCCAGGGACTCGGGCCGGCGTGGATGACCTTGCCTTTTCCCTTGAAAAAGCCTTTTGCGAAGCCATCCTCTGCCGATTTGCGCAAGATGGAAACGAAGAACACCGGCGATGTGCACGTGGCAGACTACCGCGATCTCCCAACCCCGCACACCCTGCTCGAAGAGCTGCCGCGCACGGCAGCCCAAGCTGACAAAATCGCCGCGTACCGCGAGGAAATCGAGCAGATTATCTTCGGCGGTGACCCTCGCTTGCTGGCCGTCGTCGGCCCTTGCTCCATCCACGATGTGGAGGCGGGCCGCGAATACGCGGAAAAGCTCGCGGAACTAGCGGAGCGGCTGCGCGATCGGGTCTTCCTCGTGATGCGCGTTTACTTTGAAAAACCGCGCACCACCACCGGTTGGAAGGGCCTTATCATGGACCCGCAGCTCGACGGCTCCGCCGACCTGCCAACCGGCCTGCGTGTGGCGCGCAAGTTTCTCGGCGAGGTGCTCGATCTGGGTCTGCCGACAGCCACCGAGCTGCTCGACCCGATCACGCCCCAGTACATCGCCGACCTGATCTGCTGGAGCGCCATCGGCGCCCGCACCACAGAGAGCCAGACCCACCGCCAGATGGCCAGTGGACTCAGCATGCCGCTCGGCTTCAAGAACGGCACCGACGGCGATCTGGCCGTGGCCATCAATGCGATCAAGGCCGCCAGCGCCCCGCAGACCTTTCTTGGGATCAACGGGGACGGCCAGGCCGCAGCGGTTTCGACGCGGGGCAATCCCAACTGCCATATCGTTCTGCGTGGCGGCCGCCATGGGCCGAATTTTGATATCCAGAACGTGCGCCTGGCCCGTCAGGCGCTCGAAGTCGCAAAACTGCCTCCGGCGGTGATGATCGACTGTTCCCATGCCAACAGCGCGAAAGACCCCTCGTTCCAGCCAGAAGTGCTGCGCTACGGCCTGGGGCTCGTTCGCCGCCGCGAGCCCGGGGTGATCGGCTTCATGCTTGAAAGCAACCTCAAGCCGGGCAAACAGCCTTTCCCCCGCCCCAAGGAGGAGCTCGAGTACGGAGTCAGCATCACTGACGGGTGCATTGGCTGGGACGCCACAGAGGCCCTCCTCACAGAAGCCGCTGAAGCTGTCCAGGTCTAGTCTGACCCAGACGATTCCGGGCGCAACCGGCTCAAGACAGCCGGATTTTGCCAACTGTGACCTGGCCGACCCCTTGTCGGGCCCCACTCCAGGGGCCTGTGGTATCGTTCGATGTGGAGATTCGGCACCGGGTATTCGGACCTACGAACGTTCTGAGGGTGTTATCGGAACCCGCCTCCCCCTCGTCGGTCACAAAAGCCTCGCTTAGGGGATACTTTTTGAATAATAGTAACCTTAGCCAGCGACGTTCCCACAAGACTTCTGTTTCTCTACCGCTTTCTGCCTCTGGTTTCCATGACGGTCCCCCCAAGCCGCATTCTCGCCGCCGGTGTTTGTCTGGCATTTCTCGGTGCACCCGGGTTACCCGCGGCTCCGGAACTGCTGATCTTGCGGGCCGACCTCACGTTCCGTCAGAGCGAATTCGAGGGAAACTCAGCCGCTGCAGGCCCCGAGGACTCCTCGGCACCGGCCAACTCGCCACCGGCCGGTTTTGCCACGACTGCTACGTCCGAAGCGAAGTCCAGGCCCTACGCCATCGAGGTTCGGTTGACACCGGAAACTGCTAGCGAGCTGATGCTGCAGCGGATGCGGGCCGATTCGAGCTCGTCAGCACAGCCGGGAACCTCCGATGCCTTCGCGCGCTTGAAGTCGACGGTGCCGGGAAAACGATTTTTTCAGCGCCGCTGGGACGCTACCGAGACGCGGTTGAAGAACGCTGGCGACGCTGCCTCACAACAGCGCCTGAAGCGGGAATTGAGCGATTCGTTCCGCTCGGATGGCCCCGAAGGCTTCTTCTCACTCGAGCTCGCACCCGGCGACGATCAGGAGGCCTTGCTGGCGGAATTGCGAGCGCGGCCCGGAGTTGTTTATGCCGAGCCGAGCTACCCGCGACGCCCTGCCGCCGCCCCGAATGACACGTTGTATTCCCGGCAGTGGTACGTGGACGCAATCAACGCGGAAGCTGCCTGGGATGTGATCGGTAACAAGCTAGCCGAGGAGGTCACGGTGGCGGTAATCGACACCGGCGTGCGCATCGACCACGAAGAGCTCGCGGGGCGGGTCAGCCACTTTGTCGATGTTTACCGCACGAACGGAGACGCGTACGCCAACACCAACCCGGATGATGATGACACCGATGGCCACGGGACCAGCTGCGCGGGGATCATCATGGCCAAGCGGGACAACGGCCGGAGCATCGCGGGCCTTGCGCCGGTGCGCTTGATCGCCATCAACGGTGGCGGGTTGAATGCGAACGACGAGGTCCGCATTTACAACACCGTCGAAGGCATCTACACGGCAGTCGACCTGGGGGCCGACGTTATCAGCATGAGCCTGGGCGGCGAGCACCTGAGCCGCGGCGAAGCTGACGCTGCCGCCTACGCGGAAAGCGAGGGCGTCGTGATTGTCGCCGCAGCGGGCAACGACGATGCCAGCGCCGACGATCAGTACCCTGCGGCGATCAGCACGGTGGTGAGCGTTGGGGCTGTCGACGATCGGCTGCGCAGGGTTCGCCGCCCGACCTGGCCTTGGGGCAGCAACTTTGGGGACACGCTCGATATCGTAGCCCCGGGACAAGCAAGCGTCGGCAGCTTCAGCGATTCTATTTTGACGATCGACTCAGGCTCCAATTCTGCCACCAGAAACCGGTTCAATGGCACGAGCGCGGCCACGCCGCAGGTAGCGGCGGTGGCGGCGATGGTACGGATGGTCAACCCGGATCTGACGCCTGCGGAGGTCCGTGAGATCCTGTTTGCGACAGCCCGTGATCAAGTGGGCGCCAGCTCCGAGGACACCCCGGGCTTCGACCGCTACCACGGCCACGGCTTACTCGATGCGGAGGCCGCCGTCCTGTACACCCTCGGCATTCCCGACGATCCCACCACCTTTGTGCTGCGCAATACAGGGAATACGCCTTTGAAGGTCGAGGCCCTCTTCCCTGCCCAAGCCGCACCGTGGGTCAGCGTCGACCTCCAATTACCGGCTATAATCGCTCCGGGCGAAAACTTGAACATTCCAGTATCCGTGGACTTTTCCCGGGCACCCACGGGCTCAACGACCGTTTTCTTCAATCTTCAGACCAACGCTCCTGGAGCGACTCTGGTGGCCAACGCCCTTCGCGTGCTGACGGTGCGCGACGGTCTTGCCGACATGCTCGACACCCCGGGGCGCACGTGGCGCACGGGCGGAGATGCCCCTTGGACAGGGACCTTCACGAAGTCTTACGACGGTATCGATGGGGCGGTGAGTGGCCCCATTGGAGATAATCAGGAAAGCTGGATCGAGACCACGGTCAATGGTCCCGCCGACGTGACGTTCCGCTGGTCCGTGTCGTCAGAAAATTCGTACGACCGTTTGAGATTCTCGATCGACGGCGTCCAACAGGATTCGCTCTCGGGCTCTCCCGGCTGGCGCACCAAAACGGTTGAACTCGCAGAGGCGACAAGTTACCGGCTGCGCTGGACCTACGACAAAGATTATTCCGTCTCGAGGCACGACGACGCCGGCTACCTCGATGCGCTCGAGGTCCTGACACTCGCGGAGGACGGTCTCGACATCGATGGCAACGGCACGATTTCGATATCCTACGACCTTGTGCTCTGGACGCGTTATGCCTTCGGTTTCCGCGGCAACGACCTCGTCGCCGCCGCCGTGGGTCCGGGTGCCAAGCGAACCTCAGCGGCGGAAATCGAAGGCTACCTCGCAGTGCACGATGACAATGGAGCCTTCGACATCGATGGCGACGGAAACGTGCTCCCCGACCAGGACGGGTACCTGGTATTACGCTATCTGGCGGGGCTCAGAGGAGCCGATTTGGCCCGAAACCTGGTATCCCAGGGAGCGCAGCGTGCGACGCCCGAGGCGCTTGAGCGGTACCTCGCAACACTTGCACCGCACGACCTGATCGACGAAACCGGTCTGCCGTCGAGCTTGCTGGCCGTGGAGGCAGCAAACGCGGGCAGTCCGCACCCTCGAACTCAGAACGTTCAACCCGAGCGTGAAATCGCGCTGGGAGCCCCGACCGCGACGCTGCCCATAGCCTTCAGCTACGCCACCAGCGATTCCAACGCCGGCACCTCCGGGCTGGGACTGCGTCTGCATTTCGACTCGCAAATGCTGGCCTGGCAGGGCTGCACGCCAAGTATCAGCAGCGACTTTCTGGCCTGTAGTAGGCAGCCCATGGTGGACCCCGAAGCCGGTGGCGGCTACGACGGCGACTCAGAGACCGATCGGTACATCCTGATTGCCTGGTTTGCCTTCGATGGAGCACAGTGGCCTGGAGCCAGCGCCGAAGCCCCTCTCTTTGAGGCGACCTTCAGCCCCCTGCACGGTTTCGAGGGAATGGCCCGCCTGCGGCTGTCTGCCGTCAGGACGGCTTCGGGATATACTTTCGATTCGGATGCAGTCAAGATCCACGCACCGCCGCAGACCTACAACAGCTGGGCCGCTTTGACAATCTACCCCTACGTTCACGCTTCGAAATGGGGGCCCGAGGATGATGCGGACGGCGACGGACAGATCAACCTGTTCGAATACGCGCAATTCACGGATCCCGCCGACGCCCGGAGCCTCCGCGAGCCGTTTTCCCTTCTAAATTCCGGCCCCTTCGTCGATCGTGACGGCCAGCGGTACACCGTCGACTTCCGGGTAAGCCGATTCGCAGCCGACGCGGATATCGTCCTGCAATACTCGGAGGACCTTTTGCACTGGCAAGATGTCGAGGACATTACGCTACGGGGACAAAGCCCGGAGCACAACGTCATGCGCGGATCGCTCGAGCACGCGGCGCCGGAGCTCTTTTTCCGGACCTTCGTCCAAAAAAATCCCTGACCGCCTCTTCCCCCGAGGGAAAGCGGGGCCAAGCGCAAGCCGTTGCGGTAGCCCAGTCGGGGGATCGGCGGTACAGGCGTAACCTGATACGTTCGCAGAACCTTTATCGGGCACGCTGCGCCCTCAACCTTGTTTCAATTTCCATGAGCACACGTCTTACTTCCACTATCGGGTTCGCTGGAGCCGCGCTGATGGGTCTGACCGGTAGCAACCTCCCAGCCGCTGACCCCAATAAGCCCGCCCACTTCGAAATCACCAACATCCAGGAGCAACCGGACCCCGGACCTTTTACGGCGACGATTGGTTCGATTCCCGGCGCGATGCATCGCATTTGGAAGAATGGTTCTTTTGAACCCTTTACCTACCGCACCAAGCGAAAACAGGAGGGGGACGCGGCAAACGAAGTCATCCTGTCGCCGAACGATGGTCATACTTTCGGGACCTTCCAAACGGGCTTCTGGGATGGCGCCCGCGTGCGCGCCTACCGAATCGTGAACGGTGAGTTTACGAAGGTACGCGATTCCCAAGTGCCCGAAGGCGGCTACATCGCCGAAGGTGCCCATCCCTTATGGGAAACGCGAGGTGACGATGTTCTGCCGCCCGGTACCCGCCAGGTCACCCTAAAGGTACACTCCCGCCGTTACGTCCCTGGCACTTACTGGTTCGGTGTGCGCACAGTGGTTGGGGATGGCGCGATGTCTCAGCCGGCCTGGACGAAGGTCGACCTCAGCGGCGTTCCGGAGGATCGCGGTCGCAGCAGGGTCAAAACCATCGACGTGGAAGGCCCGCGCGAGGAACAGGTCG
The DNA here is from genome assembly GCA_050331415.1 of Opitutales bacterium. Taxonomy (GTDB): domain Bacteria; phylum Verrucomicrobiota; class Verrucomicrobiia; order Opitutales; family Cerasicoccaceae; genus DAIQNO01. The sequence goes on from JBHJGW010000049.1 coordinate 6,607, forward strand.
ACACCTCCCTTCCTTCCCCGAGCCGTGTTTCCGCTCAGCTCAATGCCAGTGAGCTTACGCTCACATGGACGGCCCCCGACGGGGTTGAAGTTGCAGGCTGGGACCTCGCTGTCACCGCCGTCGACCCGGCGACCCACCGCGGCTTTGTCATGAAACTCGAGCCGGCCAAAGAAGGCGACCAGGCCCTCGAAAAAGGCGACCTGCTTTTCATCACTCACGAGCACATGACCTTGCTCCCGAAGTCGTTCTATCACGGGTGGCGGCAGCCTCGTCTGCGCTGGGCCTATGGCGTCAGTCCGGACGAACGAGACGACATGCAGTGGCGGCATGTCGCGCACACCGAAGCGTCGCGCAACGCTGTCGAGGAACCGGGCCGCAGCTACCTCGAGGTTGACCTTCAGGCCGACGATCCGTTTACCTTCGGCACTTACAGCCACGGCCCCGAGGACGGCGACTGGTATGAAGTGCTGGATCCCGAGTCGACCTACCGCGCTGAAAGCTGGGTCAAGTTCGACGGTGAGGGATCCGGAACCGTCAGCTTTAACGACACTTATTTCGAAGACGAAACCCGAACTCTGGAGCAGCAGATCCAACCGGGTGAGTGGACCAAGGTCGTCTTCGACTGGAGCCCAAGCAAAGTCTATCAAGGAGGCGGCACCGCCTTCAGCAAATTCGTTTTCGAAGGCCGCGGAAAGTGGTCAATCGACAACGCCCGTTTCTACGACAAGGGAATCGGCTATTTGCAGCCCTCGGATCTGACAGTTCAGCGACTGCAGGAATTCGGGCTTTCGCACCTTCGCTACCACAACCATATCAAGACGGACTGGTCACATTCCATGAAGGACCTGCTCAACCCGCCGGGAGTGATCAGCTTTCGCGGCGAGCGCTCCAACAACCTCTTCACCCTTCCGCGTTTACTGGAGTTCACTCGAGACGGTGGCACCGACCCGTGGTTGCAGGTAGAGATGCACATGACCGAGAACGAATGGCTCGGCCTCGTCGAATACCTTTGCGCGCCCTTCGACCCGGCCAAAGACAGCCAGCAGACCAAGCCCTGGGCCGCCATGCGCCATGCCCAAGGGCAGACCGAACCTTGGATCGACGTCTTCGACTCCATCTACTTCGAAATTTCCAACGAGACCTGGAACGGGCTCTTCCACCCCTGGACTTTTAATGCCTTCGGCACCGACATGCACGACGCCGCCACGGGCACCGCTTACTCCGGTGGCGCGGTGTACGGTATGTGGCAGGAGTATGTGATCAACCTGCTGCGCACCAGCCCCTACTGGAGCGACGAGGTAGAGGACAAGTTCACCTACATTCTTGGTGGCTGGGCCAACCAGTCAGGTCCGGGCGGCTACGGCGCGCAGGCGATCGTTCACAGTCCGAGCTCCGACTACGTTACCATCGCCGGTTACAATGGCGGCTGGGATGAAGGCGAAGGCCCCGCGAAGACCGACCCCAAAAGCCTGCTGAAGGCCATCACCTTCTGGCCGCGTCGGGAGCAGGACGGGCGCACGCGCACCCACATCAACACGATGGAAACGCTGATTTCGCGCGGCCTGACCGACGAGTACGGCTTCGGTACTTACGAGGCGGGCCCCGGCTATGCACTCTCGGGCCTCAACGGACAGGAAGACATGACCGCCGAAGAAATGCGGGCACAGGATGAGAACGGTAAAAGCCTCGCTTCGGGAGTCAGCACCCTCGACGCCTTTCTCGGCCGCGCTGTAAGCGGATTTGGTGTGCAAAACTTCTTCACCTTTCAGTTCCACCCGCGAACTTGGACGTCGCACAGCTTCGCCCACTTCGGTGCGATTTCCTACCCGACGACACAGGCACTCTCACTTTATAATCATGTGGGAACCGGGGACTTCCTCAACATTGTGACGCACCGCGTGCCAACGGCCGATATCAGCGTAACGGAGCGTCGCCGCGACGAACCAACGGTCTACAAGGACCTGCCCATGACCGCCGCGTACGCTACCCGAAAAGATGACCGGGTCACCGTTTTCGTGCTGTCGCGCAAGATTCCCGGGGTGATCGAAGGAGACAACCCGGACGGCTACACCTCCGTCGGGCTGGAGCTGCCATTCGAAAGCGCCGAGCGCGTGCTCATGTATAAGATGACGGGCAAGGCGCGTGATCACAACCTGGAGTCAGAGGAGGTCACCATCGAAGGGCCCTTCGATGTTCCCTTTGCGCAGCGCTTCGTCCTGACTCCCGAAACCACGGGCATGGAGACCTACGGCATGCCGCCGAACAGCGTCTTCTGCTACGTCTTCGAGGGCGTGGACCTGCCGCCGGTGAACCGTCGGCCCAGGCCATCGTTCGAGGTGCCCGAGGTGGTCGCTCTGGGCAAGCCGGTTTCCTTCCGCAACACATCGACCGACCCGGACGGCCAGCAAATGCGCTACGCGTGGGACTTTGCAGGCTTTGGAACTTCTAACGAAACCAACCCCACATTCACCTTCGACCAGCCCGGCGTGCACCGGGTCGTCCTGAAAGCTCAGGATACCGATCAGGCAGTCGGCGACGGTTTTGGCTTCGTGAAGGTGGTCCCGGATCTCCCCGGCGACTGGGATTTCAGCAATGAGCACTTTGAAGAGCAATTCGTTGACATTCCGGCCACGCTGAAGACGGAAGGCGACGCAATCACCATCACCCAGGCCAACGGTAAGGGCTGGGGCAACTGTGCATGGATGTATTTGCAGGATCCGCGATTCAGCCGCGGCAAAACGATCACGGTGAAGCTTGAAAGTCTGGACAGCGACGCGATGGCCGGAATTTTTGCGGCAAACGACCCTGTCGCCAAGACGGATCGCTCTTCGAACCCGCACCGGTTCGTTGCGTGGGCAAAGGAGCGCAGCAACCTCGAATCGCGGGTTGGCTGGTACCGATGGGGCCGTCTTTCCGAGAGCGACAAAAAGGTTGATGCGCCGGGCGCCCAGTGGCTGCGCCTTACGTGGCAGTCCGACGACAACCTGAGCTTCGAGTACTCCGTCAATGGTCAAGACTGGGAGGAGCACGGCAATTGGCCCATCCACGACGACGTCGACGAGCTCTATCCGGGCATTTTCGTCTCCGGCGGTACGGAGGGCAGCCCGGTTACCGCCACCTTTAGCGACTTCCAAATGCGCGACTCGACCCGGCAGGCTGCCCGCTGAGCTCGCCCGCATTCTTTCGACGAAGGCTCCTGGAATCTTCCGGGGGCCTTTTTGCATCCGCATTTCCCCGGTAGAGCGGCGCAGGCAAATCTTTCCGCTGTCGAGGCAGCAAGAATTCTTATACCATCTTGCCGGAGAGGTCGGTAAATTGATCGAGATTATTTTGGATGCAGAGCAAGGCAGCGAGGGCGACGGCTGGGCCTGTAGGCCCCGCCTCGTCGTCGCGAACGCCGCTCTGCGCCAAAAGCATCCGAAGCCGCCACGCGGCGTTCAATCTACCGATCTATTCGGTAAGGTGGTACTAATCCACTGCCGCTCCCGCGACTCGTTTCGCAGGCACGGCCTGAAAGCCGCGCATTACCGTTACGACCGGAGCGGGGCCACGGGACTCGGCGAAGCGCAGGCGGGTGCGGTCGTTGCGGTAAAAGAACGTCAGCGGACTCTCCGCGTAAACGCGGTACTCGGGCGCATCGCCGATTTTGACATAAAGCCGATTGTCCTCTTGCCGGACGATCACCCGCAGGCCCGTTTCGGTTTCGTAGACACCGGAGAGCCGAGCTACGGTTTCGGGCGCCAGGTTGGCGGTTTCGAACAATGGCGGCAGGGGAAAATCGCGAGGCGACAGCAAATGGAAACCGAGCGGTTCAACCGATTCACCCGCATTGGCGAGCACCACGACAGCCCGGCGGTTCAGCAGGTCGTAGCCGATGAAGGCCGCGTACCCTCCGGTAAGGCCACTTTGCCAGAATAGCTGAGCGTCGCGAGGGGTCGTGACATGCCAGCCAAACGCCATCCAGGTGTCCTCGTGGTCTTCGGCCGGCAGGACGGTTTTCCGCATTTGCCGAAAGGTCTCTTCAAGCGGACTTGGCTCGAAATTGGCGGCTGCCTTGAGGAAGGCAATCAGCGCCTCGGCCGAGCCCATTAGCTGACCCGCGCCCTCCAGCGCACCGTAGTCCCACGGCGGCACTTGCGTCTGCCCTTTGAAACCGGTGGCCAAGCGTTTCCGTTGAGTTTCGTCGAGCTCGGCGGCGATGGCGTCAAGGCCCAGGGGTTCGAGCACCTGATTCCGGATAACGTCCCCGTAGGCCTGATTCGTCCGCAGCGAGAGTACATGGCCCAGCGCGCCCATGCCAAACGTGCTGAACTGGTAACGGGTTCCGGGAGGCTGGTTGAGCCGGGCAATAATCGCCAGCGACCGGTACAGATCGCGTGGTCCGTACTCGGCAAAAGGCTGCTGGGGGTCGAGGCGGCCGAGCTCGAGGTCCAACGGCAAGGGCGGCAGATCGGAACTGTGCGTTGCCAGGTGGCTCAGACGGATCGGCATGTCTTCAAATGCGGGTGGCTGCGCCTGCGCCGGCAAAAAAACGGCAAGTTTCGTGTTCCAGCTGAGCTCTTTGGCCTTTACCAGCTCATAGGTGGCGGCCACGGTAAAAATGCCGGTTACCTCGCCCAGTTGAAAAATCGTGTCCGGGGCCGGCGGGCGGCTGCCCTCGGCGTCCATGCTGCCGGAACTCCAGTAGTCGACATTGCCGGCTTCCAGCCGGGCGGCGATCACGCCCGGGTAAAGGTCAAGATCGACGGTTTGGTCGAGGTAGCGCTGCCAGGTGGTAGCGTCGAACTGCGCGGGGAGGCTTGCCGCCGCCCCGGAAAGGACGGCCAGAAGGCTAGCCCAGACTTTCCGCAGCGGTTCACCCACCGGCCATAACTCGCCCGGTGAGCATTCTCCCCGCGACACACCGAAATTTAGTTTCCTCATCGTGCGGATTTGCTACAGTGTTCCGCCGTGGAGATCAAACTGAAGTCACCGCTGGACATGCACATTCACCTGCGACAGGGCGACCTGTTGCAAGCCGTGGTGTCGCACACCGCACGCGCGTTTGCCGGAGCGGTCGCCATGCCTAACACCCTGCCCCCGGTCGATTCGCTCGAGCGGCTCCAGGCCTACCGCCGCGAGATCCTGAGCGCCACGGGAGACGCACCGTTCGAGCCGCTCATGGTCCTGTTCTTGCGGGATTATTCCGAAGCGGAATTGGCGGCAGCACGACCCCACCTCATGGGCGTGAAATTGTACCCTGAGGGCATTACGACGAACTCCTCCGGTGGCGTGCGCAGCCTGGATGAGGCAGAAAAGGTCCTCGCGCGAATGGAGGCGCTCGGCATTCCGCTGATGGTTCACGGTGAGACCAACGGCTTCACCATGGAGCGCGAGGCCGAGTTCGGTGCTTGGTACGCCAAATGGGCCCGCAAATTTCCAGAACTGCAGATCACGATGGAGCACGTGACCGACCGTCGCAACCTCGCGCTTATCGACAAGTTCGAGAACCTTCGAGCGACCATCACACTGCACCACCTATTGTTCACGCTGGACGACCTTATCGGCGGTTCGCTCAATCCCTTTCTATTCTGCAAGCCGGTGGTGAAGACGCCCGCAGACCGCGATGCGCTGCGCGAAGCCGCACTAAACGCGCACCCGAAGGTGATGTTCGGCAGTGACAGTGCCCCCCACCCCCGACCCGCGAAGATTGAAAAAGGCGCCGCTGGCGTCTATTCCGCGCCCGTGCTGCTCCCCAAATTAGTAGAATTCTTCGAGCAACACAGCGCCCTGCACAACCTGCCGGCCTTCGTCAGCTACAATGCCCGCACGCTTTACCGCTACGAGCCTATCGAGCGGGTCGTTACGCTGCGCAAAG
>JBHJGW010000050.1:0-25031 GCA_050331415.1 Opitutales bacterium
ACCAATCCCTCGCCCTACACCGACGAAGCCGTCAGTGTGCTGCAGTTTTACAACCCGGGGTGCATGCGCCTGCTCCTCAACATTGGCGATACTGCAAGGAACCGGATGGCGCCCCGAATGCTCACCTATCAGAGCGAGTCCGCTGACAACCATGGCGGTAAAGGCGTCAAGACGGATGGGCATGCGTTCTTCGCCCTCTGCAAGGAGCTCAACTGTGCGCCGTGGATCGAACTCCCGGGAAACATGGTGCGTGACGACATCCTTTGGATGATGGAGTACGTGGCTGGCGATGGAACCACGGCGGGCGGCGCTGATCGCATTGCGTGGGGACAAGTCGAACCGTGGACCGACGTGCTCCCAAGCATCTACATCGACCTCGGTAACGAAAGCGCAACGTTCAATGGCCGGTCTCCCGACGTCGCGTCGAACTATTGGGAGGGCCTCATCAGCGCGGCCAAGGCGTCCCCCCACTACGACTCCAAAGTCAAATTCTTCATCCAGGGGCAGGGCGCGGCGTACCTCAACGTTCCCAACACCCCGAGTGCGGACGGCTTGCACCAGCATGGCTATATCGGCCGAAGCTTGGACCTTCAGGAGCTTGAAGACTACCTTTATACAGACGAATTGCTGTTCAAATTCATCTGGGCTCACCCGTACTGGCTAGCCACCGTGGACGCCTTTGCCAGTCCCGGTTCGCTTGGTTCCCTGGCAGACAATTACGGTTTGATGCCTGTCGCATACGAAACCGGTAATTACCACTACACTTTCGGCGACGCGCCAAGCGAAGTCCGAGACCGATTTATCGCCGGTATCGGTGGCCAGATCAGCGCTTTCAACCTGATGCTCTTTCGCCAGAAAGAATATGGGTTCATGGCCCAGAATAAATTCAACTTCTCGCAAAATTCGTTCATTGGCACCGGCAGCTTCGGCGATGGAGCGGAGGCGCGCTTGTGGGGCAACATCATCAGCCCAGTGAATCCCCCCACGCGCCGTTACCGTCCGGGCTACCTCGCGGGCCATCTCGCGAACGAGGTGATCTATGGCGACATGATGGTGACCGCGCATCTTGGCAACGATCCGACCTTCGATTCCACCGGCCTGTTCAAGAACCGGAAACTGACCAACAGGGGCCCGGAAATCACCGTCGAGGACGTCCCGGAACTTTACACCTATGCCTTCAAGGACGGCGACAAACGCAGCATTGTCATGACGCTGCTGAGTTTTGAAGACCGCCCGGTACAGCTCGACTTTGCCGGTGGCGCGCTGAATCAGCAAGCAACTGTTAGGATGCTGACCGGACCAGCGGTCGATGCCAACAACGAGCCCGATTTCGGCCCCAGTGAAGCACAGGTTTTCGTAACGGAATCCGTACTCACTGACTTCGAAAGTGGCTACCAGATTACCGTTCCAAAGTACTCGATGATGAGCATCGAGTGGACCGAGGACGGCAGCGGCTCGAACGTTGCACCGGTCGCGGAAGCCGGTCCTGATCAGGCGATTGTGGACCACGACGGAAGCGGGAGTGAGCAGGTCGCTCTGAATGGATTTTCATCGAGTGACCCCGACGGATCCATTGTTGCCTATGTCTGGCGAGAAAACGGTTCCGATCTCTCTGGAATCGCCAATCCTGTGGTAACCTTGCCAGTCGGCGTGCACACCTTGTATCTGACCGTGACCGACAATCAGGGTGCCACCAATACGGACACTCTAACGGTCGAGGTTATCGCTGATACGGTGCCGTCGATCACCACCGCAGCCTTTCCGGCTGGATCTGCGACGCGTGCTTACAGCGCGGCAGTCGCAGTGGAAGGCGGCAATGCGCCGCTCACGTACAGCCTCCTGGGTGCACCTGCATGGATGAATATCGACCCCGCTACAGGTGAGATTACCGGGACTCCCCCGGCACTCGGAACCTTCAATCCTGTCGTCATTGTCGTTGACGGTGATGGCGACAGTGACAGCATAAGCCTGCAGGTCACCGTCGGGACGCCTCCTGCCGAGTTGTATGCCGACGACTTCGCCGACAACGATATCAGTGACTGGACGGTAATCAGGGATAATGGCAACGATGCCTGGAGCGCTCAAGACGGCGCGATCTACTACCCGACCAACACGGGTGTATTTCCAATCGATCTGTCAAAGTTCAACCTGATTGCCTATGATGGTGGTTCGGCCTGGAGCGATTACACCCTCGAGTTTGATATGGTCACCGTTAACGACGATGACCGCATGGGCGCGGTCGTGTATTTCGTCGATAGCGAGAACTTTTTGGGAACCGCCGCTAACCAGCAATCCAACACGTACGAGATCTTTAAGGTTGAGGGCGGCGTCTACTCCGAGTTGGCCAGTATGTCTGGGTCGTACCAAACGGGAGTTGTCGAATCCGTGACCGTCACAGTCGAGAACGGCGGAAATCTTAGCGTGACAGACGGAACCGTCAACTTGTCGGCCCCGGTTCCGGCCGGTTTCACTGGGGGCTCAATAGGTTTTGTGACGTACTACCAGCAGAGCACGAGCTTCGACAACGTAGTCGTAACGCCTTTAAACCCGGTCGTGCCGAACAACGCCCCGATTGCCGACGCCGGAAATTCGCTCGCCGTCAACGACGCTAACGACGATGGGATGGCAAACGTTTCGCTCGATGGCTCAGCCTCTTCCGACAATGACGGCACAATCGTGAGTTTTGTCTGGAAGAACGGAGGCAGCCAGATCGCGACAGGCGCTGCCCCCGCGGTCGCGCTTCCCGTGGGTGCTCACACCCTCGAACTGCTGGTCACCGACAACGCCGGCGCGACCAACGCTGACCTCGTGGAAGTGACGGTCTACGGGCCGGCATCGATGGCCATTATCGGCACGCTGGCACCCTTTTCGAACACCGAAGGCAGTGCGAGCCTCAGCCAAAGCCTCACGGTCAGCGGTTCGAACCTCGTTGGCGACCTAATCATCTCAGCACCCTCGGGTTTTGAGCTCTCCCTTGACGACAGCATCTATGGCCCGACCTTGCAGATGCCAGCGAGCGGTGGGGTCGTGGACCCGACGGTCGTTTATATCCGTCTGGCGGATAACCCGGCGGGAAGCTACGGGGGTGCGATCAACCTGGGCTGGGGTGAGGCAAATGCTGTGTCGAGCTTTACGGTCGAAGGCACCACCACCAGTGCCCCAGCGGTACCGGAGCCTGCCGTAGCGTCCCTGTTCGTCGGTTTGGGCGTCCTTCTTCGAGTTATGCGGACGCGCCGTCGCTAAACGTGACCTTGCATTCCGCGAACGTTGCGCAAGGCGGAGATGCCGTCTCCGCCTTTGTCGGTAATGAGGCTCAGGCTGCCGTCCGTTTCCAAGACGACAGCCATGACGCAAGCGGTGTCGCCTATACCCTGGCTGCGCATCGTTTGCAGAATTTCTTCTCTTGGAACACGCTCGGCTTTCATTGCCGCGTCCAGGAACTGGCCCCGGTGGTAGAGCAGTCGGGGCTCGGCTTTGACCAATTGCCTGACCCCGGCTGAGCGTACCGACAGCCAGGTAATGGCCAGCTGCAATCCGATCAACAGCGCCAGAGCCAGCACGCCTTCGACGAGCGCAACACCCTCCGACAGCAGGATGGTGGCGAGCGTCGAACCAAGAGCCACGGTGACCACGAAGTCGAAGGCGTTCATCTTCGACAAGGTCCGCTTGCCCGAAACCCGCAACAGCACGAGCAGCGATCCGTAGGCGCAAACGCCGATCACAAGGATTCGCAGCAGGCCCAGCCAATCGTCGAAGAAAACCATGAACTGAGTTCGAGCAACCTGTCTGCCACTCCGGGAACTGTAGCGCGCATCTGATGACTTCGCTGCTGCGGGGCTTGCCGTCGGCGCCTAGGCGATCTCCGGGCGCACCTGCGCGTGAACGATCAAAGCGACCAGACCAGAGCCGCCGAGGATGTTACCGGCGAGAGACGGCGCGATACCCCCAAAGATCGCCGACAGCCAGCCCAACTCCCCCGATATCGCTAACAGAAACAGGTCGGTTGAACCGGCGATGACGTGGGCCAGATCAGCCAGGGCGATAAGATACGTGAATGTGATGATGATGAAGAAGCTGAGATTGCGCGCGCTGGGCAGGCACCAGACGACCACCGCGACCAGGAAACCGGCCGGGATGCCACGGAAAAACATCTCGCCCACTGATTTGTCCGCATAAGCTCGGGCCAGTTCTTTGCTGGCCTCCAGAGTCGTTTCCGGCAGAAAGCCCAGCCAGCTCGTCAGCCAGGCCGAAAGGAGGGCTCCCGACAGGTTGGCGACCAACACGACAGTCCAGAGCCGCAGCAGGTTTTTCAGGCAATCCCAGCTCGGGCGGGTCAGGACCGGCAGCACCGCCGTCAGGGTGTTCTCGGTGAATAGCTGCATGCGCCCGAGGATGACCGCGAGGAAGCCGACGGTGTACCCAAAGGCGGCCACCAAAGGGCGCCAATCGGAGGCCGGCAGATGCTCGTGCAGGACGGCTTGCGCGAAGAGCGAGAGGCTCATCCCCACCCCGGCGGCGACGCCTGACCACCAGAGGGCGCGCGCCGGGCGCATGAGTTCGGTTTCGCCCTCCTTCCTTACCGATTCGTAGATCACAGCCGCCCGGATTGCCTGTGCTTCCAGGGCGGCGTGGTGATCCTCTGTCGATAGGCGGTGGTCGCTGGGTGGGCGCGCCCGCTGTCTGTTGGCGTCATCAAGCATTGCGTCGAGGAGGCATTCCTCGTGCCGGAGCCGGGGTTACCTTTGGAGCAAGGTACCCGGGAAACACGTCGACGCGCGAGAAAAGTCCCCGTGACATCCATCGGCTTTCCTACCCTAAGCGACCCGGCCCTTTAGCTGCTGTAGGGAACGGCCATGACGGATCTCCATCCCGAACTTTCCACCAATGAAAGGCCCGTGCGTGTGCTCCTTGCCGATGATAACGCGCACGTCCGGACGACCAGCGCGATCCTTGTCCAGCGCTATGGTTATGACGTGCGAGTGGCGGCCAACGGTACGGAGGCTTTGGCCGAGGCCGAGGCATTTCGCCCGGACGTCATTCTGCTGGACCTCACAATGCCCGGAATGGATGGTTGGGAAACGGCCCATGCGATCCGCTCCCGTCCATGGGGCAAAGACGTTCGGCTGCTTGCCGTGACAGCGCGGGACCGCGATACTGATATCTCCAGAGCCGTCGCCGCCGGCTTCGACGAGTACCTGATCAAGCCGGTTGCTCCGCAACAACTGCGCGACGCGCTTGAAGCGCTGCCGTAAGCGTCCCCCTCCTCGATTTCGGTCTGGTTCCGTCGAGTTCATTGAGATGAAGAACGCTCGGATTACAGGGCACGACCTGAACCCTGGCGAACGGCCTCAGCCAAGTCCCTTCAGGCCCCCTCCAGCACCGGATTTTCGACTGTCGTATCATTCCACGAATCCGGATCATCCCCAACTTCCGTGAGGGTCTCTCCGGCGAGCAGCTTGCGGAGGAACAGCTCGCGGTGAAGAGGGCAGGGGCCGTTTTCGAGCAGGCGGGCTTTGTGGATCTTACAGGAGCCGTAGCCTTTGTTGGAGGCGAAATTGAAGCCGGGGTATCTCGTGTCGAATTCGCGCATCAGCCGATCTCGAGTGACTTTTGATATAATCGAGGCCGCGGCGATCGCCAGCGAACGGCCATCGCCGCCAACGACGTTGCGATGGGCCCAGGGAAAGGGCTTCAGCGGCAGCCCATCCACGAGGATCAGCGGAGCTGACGAGGCGGGTCCCGCAAGCGCCGACACAGAACCGTCGACTTCCAGGAAGCGCGCCTGCGCATGGCCCAGGGGCTCCAAAGGGAGCTCCGGATGCGCGGCGGGGGCGGCCTCAAGTTTCAGCCCCGCTACGGTTGCCACTGATTCCAGGGCTCGCTGCATCGCCAGCCGGGTGGCGCCGAGAATGTTGTGGGTGGCAATTTCGTCGACGCTGCCTTCAGCCGCGGCGAGCACGATGTGGCCGCTGCTTCGCAGGTTCTCCAGCGCACCAAAAAGCTCCTCGCGGGCGAGTGCGGTCAGGCATTTGGAGTCGTCGAGGCGTTTGCAGTGCCGGCCCCACTGCACGGCGGTGTAAGCCTCCGCAGGAATCCAGACGCAAGCGGCAATCACCGGACCGGCAAGGCAGCCGCGGCCTGCTTCGTCGATGCCGAGGATGCCCGGCGGCGCCTGCTCCGCGAGCCACTGGCGGTCAAACCGCCGCAAACGCTCCCCTTGCCAGCGCCCCATGGGAGATCAATATTTCGCCTCTTCGGTTATCCTGCCGCCCGTTCGCCGTTCAGCTTTCCGGGTTCTGGTAGAAAACGTAGTTGGTCGAAAAATCGCTGATCTCGAAATACAGCTGAGGCTCACCGGGGTCGGCTTTATAGTTCTGATTTTTGTCCAGCGTTCCGTAGCCAAAGCGATAGGCGCGATTGGTTCCGCTGCCGCTGGTAGCCTCGCCGGTGGTCAGCTTGTCGATCCCGATAAAACGCATTGCCAGGCGTTCGCCGGCGTAAACGTCGAGTACGCCGTTGGTGCCCGTCCAGTTGATCACGCCGCGGCCCATACGGTTGCGCTGCTCCACGGTGCAGCCTCCGAGGACGGCTGCCAGCAGCGCCACAATGCCGAGGCTGGCAAGAAGGATCCGGTGAGGTCGATTCATGGACGATCATGATGGACAAATGCCCTTCGCGGCGCAACGCGATTCAAATGCCGAAACGCAAAAAACGCCTTCCAAGGCTGGACGCCGCCGTGGGAGCGAGTTCAAAATGAAGGTTTTGCAACAATGGAAACCCGAAAAGCCATCCATGCGCGCCGCAGTGTCAAACACTACGATCCCGACCATCGCCTCACCGAAGCCGAAATTGACGACTTGATCGCACTGGCCCGGCTGTCGCCAACGTCTTTCAACATTCAAAACTGGCGTTTTTTGGTCATCACCGATCCGGAGATCCGCCTGCAGTTGCGGACAGCGGCCTGGAATCAGGCACAGGTTACCGATGCGTCTGCCCTGATCCTCATTTGCGGCGACCTGCGGGCGTATGCGCGCCATCCCGAGCGCTACTTCGCAGAGGCACCTCCGGAAGTTGCCGCGAAACTGGTGCCGCAAATCGTGAAGTTTTACGATGGCAAACCGCAGTTGCAACGCGACGAGGTTATGCGCTCAGCGGGCATCGCGGGGCAGACCTTGATGCTGGCCGCCAAGGACATGGGCTATGACACTTGCCCTATGATCGGCTTTGATCCGGAGAAAGTCGCCGAGATCGTCAATCTGCCCGAGGATTACGTGATCGGTTTTCTCGTCACGATCGGCAAGGCGGTCAAACCGGCTTGGGCGAGGCCCGGGACGCTGCCTCGCGAAGAAATCGTTTTTCGCGACCGGTTTCCGGACGAATCGCACCGGTAAAGCGGCGTGCCAATTGATGGTGTGCCCGGTAGGAGCGTGGGCCCTTTGCGGACCCAAGGTCACCCGGAAGATTTGCAATCAGTCGCGCCCCGACAGCGCGATGAGGATGCGCAGCACGTACCAGAAGAGCAGGGCGACGGCGGCGAAGAGTTCCAGCGAGGCACCGACGTACTGGTCTTCGTTGTAATTGTGCAGGATCTTTGACGTGGTATAGAGGATCGCACCGCCAGCCAGAGCGACCATCGCGACTGAGAACCACAGGCCCAGGTTGAAGCCGAAGATTACGCCCGCGACGATCAAACCAATGGCGATAAGGAAGCCGATCTTAAGAATGCCCCCTAAATACGAAAAATCGGTCTTGGTCGTGAATACGACCGCGGTCAACCCGAGGAAGAGGCCGCCCGTGATAAGTCCGGCCTGGTAAATCAGCTCCGGTGATCCCGCCACATGCATGGCGATTGCCAGCAGCGGGACGAAAATCAGGGCCTCGAGCACGATGTAGATACCCAGGCCGGCGTATTGTTGCCCCTTCGATTCGGCCTTGTGCGCCATTGAGCTGGCGAGCCAGCCTCCGATGACAAAGGCACCCAGAACGCCCAGCCAGCCGATGTTGCCCCAACTGAAAATCGCGTCTGCGATGGTGTAGGCGATACCGGTGGAAAAGAGCGCCGCTTCAATCAGTACAAAGGTCAAAACCGCGCCCGCCAAGTGGGCATAGGTGCGACGAATAAACGTCGCCCGGACATCCGTTGGCGCTTCCGCCAGCGTAAAAACTTGATGGTGAGCAGGGTTCATAGGGTCACGTGATTCAGCTTGATAACAAATTGCTCATCGCGAACGCCGTGGGCAAGCGAAATCGGAGGCTGGACACGGACCAGCCCCCGGAGAATTTCCTCCGTGTTTCCGGCGATCAACGTGAGGAGCTTCCGTTCGCGAATGGCTGAGTGCTCACGCTTTTTTGGCCCAGCTGTCCTTGAGGGTGACGGTGCGGTTGAAAATCAGGCGCTGCTCCGAGGATTCGAGGTCCGGAGTAAAGTAGCCCATTCGCTCGAATTGGATGTAGTACCCGGGCGCCGCCGTTGCCAGGACCGGTTCGCCGTAGGCTTGAAGCGTTTGCAGCGAGTCCGGGTTGAGCTCTTCAAGGAACGAGGTCTCGGTAGTGCCCGGTTTCTCCACGGCGAAGAGCCGGTCGTAGCAGCGGACCTCCATCGGCAGCGCATGCGCGGCACTCACCCAGTGGATCACGCCTTTGACTTTCCGGCCTTCCGGCTGCGCGCCGAGCGTGGCGAGATCAGCTGTGCACCGAAGCTCTGTCACGGTGCCGTCAGTGTCTTTGATGACCTCTTCGCACTTGATGACATAGCTGCCGCGCAGGCGGACTTCACCGCCAGGTTTGAGCCGGAAAAACTTCTTTGGAGCGTCCTCCATGAAGTCACTGCGCTCGATCCACAGCGTGTGGCTAAAGGGCACCTGACGGGTGCCGGTAGCTTCGTCTTCCGGGTTGTTCGGTAGCTCGATTTCGGCCGTGGCGTCGGGTTCGAGGTTCGTGATGACGAGTTTGAGCGGTTCCAGGACAGCCATCCGGCGAAGGGCTACCGCATTGAGCTCGGAGCGGATGGCGTGTTCGAGTAGGCCGATGTCGCTCCAGGCGTTAAATTTCGTCACACCGATGGTCTCCATGAAGTCGCGAATGGCCCTTGGCGGGATCCCGCGGCGGCGCATGCCGCAGAGCGTGGGCATGCGCGGGTCGTCCCAGCCGCCGACGTGGCCGCCCTCCACGAGCTGGCGCAGGTAGCGCTTACTCATGATGGAATAGGTGAGGTTGAGCCGCGCGAATTCGGTCTGCTGGGAAGGGAAGATGCCGAGTCGCTCGATGAACCAGTCGTACAGCGGCCGGTGCGCCTCAAACTCGAGCGAACACAGGCTGTGGGTAACGCCTTCGATGGAGTCGCTCTGACCATGGGTGAAATCGTAGCTCGGGTAAATGGGCCAAGTGTTGCCGAGGCGAAAGTGGTGCATGCGCTTGATGCGGTACATGACCGGGTCGCGCATGTTCATGTTGGGGTGCGCCATGTCGATTTTGGCGCGAAGCACCATCGCGCCGTCGGCGACTTCCCCGTTGCGCATGCGCGCGAGCAACTCCCGGCTTTCGGCAACCGGCCGGTCGCGGTAAGGGCTGTTCTGGCCGGGTTCGCTAATGGAGCCGCGCATGCGCCGGATGTCCTCGACGCTCGACTCATCGACATAGGCGTCGCCCTGGTCGATAAGCTGATTGGCCCAGGTGAACAGCTGCTCAAAATAGTCGCTGGCGTAGCACTCCTTGTCCCACGTAAAGCCCAGCCACGCGATGTCGCGCTTCATGGACTCGACAAACACCACGTCCTCTTTTTCCGGGTTGGTGTCGTCGAACCTTAGGTTACACTTGCCGTTAAATTCCTCGGCCAAACCGAAGTTCAGGCAGATGGCCTTGGCGTGGCCAAAGGTCAGGTACCCGTTGGGCTCCGGTGGAAAGCGCGTCTGCACGCGCCCGCCATGTTTGCCGGCCGCCACGTCGGCTTTGACCATCTCGCGGATAAAACTCGTGCGCTCCGTGGAGCTGTCTTCCTCTGCCATGGGCAGCACCAAAGGGCATTCCGGGCAGGGCGTCTAGCCTGCATTCGCGGGAAGCTCGCGCCTCCCTTCCCTCCTCCCGTTATCGTCCGCGATAGCGTTACCGGAAAAAGGCCGTCGTCGCGGTCGAATCCCTCAGATTCGGGCAACGATGACAGCGAGGACGCCCACGGCGCAGGGACACTGAGGTCGCTGAGGCGCCTTGCCGGGTGCATCAGTCCATGAAGCCGCCAGCGTCGTAGATCGACCAGAACTTTTGAGGACTGAACGTTTTTCCGGCGCCCGGGCCAATTTTTTTCAGCGACTCCTTGCCGCGGACGGCTTCGGTGCCGCGGACGTCGACAAAGGGTGGGAAGGTCAAGACTTCGATTTCGGCGTCGTGCAGGGGGCTTAGGTCCAGTGGCGGCGTTTCCACCCAGGGGACCGCTCGGATGTGGAGTTCTTTCACGCGGGCACCGTCGAGCCAGTCTAGGCTCTCCGTTACACCGGCACCTTCGAGCGTCAGCCGTTCGAGCGTCAACCCGCCGATTGTCGCCAGATTTTCGGGTACGTGGTCGCTCAAGATATGCCCCAACTGCAGGCGTTCGAGTGGCAGCGTGGCTAATGGCGCCACATCTTCTACCGTTCCGATCTGCAACTGGCGCAGGGGTTTGCCTTCCAGCACGGCGACGTCGACGGGCGGCTCGTTGGCGAGCGAAAGTTCCTCCAGCGGGGCCGATTCGAGAAAGTCGATGCTGGTGACATCGACCGGCCCAAAATTCGCTTTGCGCAAGGGCATGCCTCGCAGCGCTTCAAAATCCGTTACCGGCGTCTGATAGAGGTTGAGCACCTCGATGGGCAGGCCCGCCAGCGGGCTGATATCTTCGAGGTTCCCGTTTGTGGGCAGGTTGAGCATGCGGAGCGGCATGCCAGCCAGCGGTGAAAGATCCGTCAGTGAGTCAGCGTGGGTGATAGAAAGCTGTTCCAGAGGCATGCCGCGCAGAGGCTCCAGCGAGGCAATGCGGGGCACGTTGTAAGCATTGAGCACGCGCAGCGGAATGCCGCGCAGGCTTTCGAGATTCTCCAGCCGCTCCAGGCCGCTGATGCTCAGGTGTTCGAGAGGCAGGGCTCCAAGCGGGCGCAAATCGGTGATCTGATGGCAGTAGGAAACGCTCAGCTCTCGCAAAGGCATGCCCACCAGCGGCGACAGGTCGCTGACGCCGCTATTGTGGGAAATATCGAGCGCGACAATTGGGATGCCGCGCAATGGCGAAAGGTCGTTAAGCGAAGGCACCCGCGCGAGGACCAGGCGGACGCCGTTCTCGTTTTCCCACCGCAGGAGATTGTGCTTGTGCTCCCGCCAGTCGGGGTAGGCGTCCGTGATCTGCTGCTGCCAAATGGCCAATTTTTCCTGGTTGGAAGCCGCAAATTCCGCGGCGAGGGTGGGCAGGTTCTGCCGGGTCAGAATGGGCGAAAGCCGGCTCAGTAACACACGGTCGGGCTCGTCGCCACGCTGGCGCTGCAGCAATATCGCGAGCACATCGGCGGCGTCACGGTAGCCAGGAGCTTCACTGAGCAGGCCCTTGGCCGCCTCACGTGCGGCGTCGAAATTTTCCTCCCGCAGCAGCAGAGCCAGGTGGATAAAGCGGGCTTCGAGCAGGTCCGGATCGAAGTCGACAGCGGCTTCGGCGGTGGACATTGCCGCGGCGTAGTCGCCCTCGGCGATCAAACGGCGCGCCGTCAACAGCAAGGCCGGGGCGGACTGGCGCCGGTCGTCCTGCCGTTTCAATTGCTCCATGCGGTAGTCCGTCAACGCGTCTTCGGCCCGCTCGCGCTCCATCGCAATCCAGCCCGTGGAGATGCCCAGACCCAGGATAATCACGCCGGCGAGGGCCATCACGCTGCGCCCAAGCGTTTTGAGGCGCCGCCGTCGGCTTTTGTCTTCCTGGCGTGCCTTTTGGATTGCGGCGCAAAGTTCGTCGTGCCCGGGATCGTTGGGATCGAGTTGCGACCCCGCGAGTTCGAGGTCGTTGCGGCGCAGCGCGCAGCGGGCGTAGGCGTGGCGGGCCCGGCGCAGACCATCTGCTGCATCCGAGTTGGCGGGCCAGAGTTTCAGGGCCTGCTTAAAGCTGGAAAGTGCCTCAACGAAAGGCTCGTAGCCTTTGGAGTCGCAGGCGCTGCCCAGGTAGCGTTCGCCGTCTTGCGCCAGCGCCAGGCTTTCGGCGTGCTCGCGGTAGTCACGGATCGCCTGCTGCAGCGCTTTGACGGATGGAAAACGTGACTCCGGCTGCGTAGCCATCGCCTTCATCGCGATCTCCAGGAGCTCGTTTTCCTCGTCAATGGGCGCGATGCGGTTCGCGGCGGCGGCTTCAAGGGCTCGGGTAACGGAGTCGCTGCGGTGCGGGCGCTGCCCCGTGACGATCTCGAACAGCACCGCCCCGAGAAGGTAGATGTCGCTTTGGCGGCCAATTTTGGTGCCATCCGCCAGAGCCATTTCGGGAGCCATGTAGGCGGGCGTGCCACCGCCTGCGCAACTCGCGCTGAGCACCGGAGAACGACCGGTTTCGTCGAGCGTCACTGCCAGTCCCCAGTCCATCAGGTAAACTTCGCCGAAGGGACCCAGCCGGATGTTGCTGGGCTTGATGTCGCGGTGGATGACGTTGCGCGCGTGGGCGAAGGCGACCCCGTCGGCGACGCGTAACAGCACCTCGAGGTTTTCGCTGAGGCTCATGCCGCCGAGGGCGTCGCTCCACAGCCGCCCTTCGACTTTCTTCATCACCAGGAAGGGGCGCCCCTCAGCGTTGTAGGCGAGATCGTGCACCGGCGGAATCGCCGGGTGCCCCAGCGAACCGGTCGTGAGTGCCTCCATCAGGAAGACTTCCCGCCGAAACGTGTCTTCGTGGCCCTTGAGGGTCTTGAGGGCGACTGTGCGCTCGAGCACTTCCTGCTTTCCCTCGTAGACTTGGCCCATGCCGCCTTCACCCAACAGGCGGCCTAGGGAAAACTTTGCCGGGGGTTGTGGCGGCGCCACTTCCTTGGGCGGACGCTGGGGCATGCCCGCGCTGCTGTTCCTCAGTTGCGCCAGCTCCGCCTCGTCCATGCGCACCGTGGCGTCGTCATTTACGGCGACGGTCCCGTCTCCCCGTGCCAGCATTGCATCGCCCATGCGGATAGTTGCGTCTGGCGGCGTGCCAGACGGGATCGCCTTTGCCCAGAGCGCGGAAACGTCCGCCGGCAGCGTCATTGTGTCGGACACGGCCACGCCGCCGGAATCGTCGTGGTCGAAACGAGCAGGTGAGGCTGGTGTTGGACGGTTCATCTCGGCTGTGAGTAGGTTGGCGGCACGCTTCCTTGCCTGTTATCTGCCGACAGCGCAGAGCCGTAAAGGTGGCAGGCAAATTAGAAATCCGTTGAGTAGTCTACTGCGAAACGCGGGCCTTGGCGATCCTCCCCCTTGGGGGATGCCCCAAACGGGCTAGTGGCGTGCTTGCGAAGCTACCCCCGAACCCTATAGGGTGACGCTGGCGTCGTCGCTGGTTTCAAGGACTTTCAAGTGTTCGAGGTCGCCCCAGGTCCGCAGGCGCCAGACCCTTTGTTCGCGCTCGAAGATGTTCAAGGCGGCGTTGGGTACCACGTAGCCGCGTGGCACTTCGAGGGGGATGCGCAGCACCGCCCGCAGGAAAACGCTCAGCACGCCTCCATGCGCGACGGCGAGCACCGTTTGGCCGTCGTAACGGTCGGCCCATGCGTCTATCGCTGAGCAAGTGCGTTCCTGCACATCGCGGAGGCTCTCACCGCCGCCGGGCAGACGAAAATCGGGATCGCCTGCGAGATAGCGCGCCTCCGAAGCGGGGTCGCGGGCCATCGCCTCGGCGCGCGTCAACCCGGAAAAGGCGCCGAAGTGGCGTTCGCGC
Organism: Opitutales bacterium; assembly: GCA_050331415.1. GTDB lineage: Bacteria > Verrucomicrobiota > Verrucomicrobiia > Opitutales > Cerasicoccaceae > DAIQNO01. Next base: position 13,895 of record JBHJGW010000050.1, read on the forward strand.
AGGCGTGGCTCGAAGTGGCGCGGGGTAAGCGGGTGCCCGGCCAGAAGGAGGTCGGCGGAGTGCTGCGCCCGGGGGAGGTCGCTGATCACGGAAGCGTCGATTGGCTCGTCTGCCAGCCGCAGCCCGAGCGCCTCAGCCTGCGCGATTCCGAGCGGCGTCAGCGGGCTGTCCAGCTGACCCTGATACCGGCCCTGGGTATTCCATTCCGTTTCACCGTGGCGAACGGAGAGTAAGCGAAACATGCGACAAAAGAAACGAATTCGTGGAGTTAAGTATGAAAGCGGAACACGATAAATTGGAAGATCGTGGGGCGGAGCGTGCTGGCCGAAATATCCCGCTTCTCATCTTTCTTTTTTGCGAAGCCGCAGTTTGCCCAGCTCGTCCCACGGGCTGGGGCCGGCTTTTTCCTGACGCTTGTGCTTGGCACGGCGTGCTTCGAGCATCCTACGCAGGCGGTTCTCCGCCCGGCCAATCCAATCGGCGAGTTCTTCCGGGCTGATGCAGATGCCGCCTGCGCTGCGGACGCTTTCGCCGACCAGGTTGTCGCGGCTGGCAACGGTTACCTCCTGCGGGCGTTTCGCGCGCCGGACAATCTGCTCGATGACACCGTCGGCGCTGACATGGGAAGGAGAATACACTACCGAAAAGCTGATCACATTCCCCGGGCGCTCGATTGTTACCTCGTTGCCGCGTCCGTCGAAAACGGTCGTGATGGCCAGAGCTTCGGCATCATGGATGGCGCGGACGGCTTCGACCAGGCGTGAGCAGGCCAGGTCGAGGCTGGCCGGAAGCAGGCAGCGGTAGTCATCGAGGGCGTGGATGACATTGTAGCCGTCGACGATCAGGTGCGCATCGGGACTAGCCATGACGGATGGCGTTTCGGTTGTGGAAAAGGGGTGAACTCGGAAGCGGGAGATTACGCTGCGGGAGGCGTAATAGGCGGGTGCGGCATGGCTGCAACCTCGTAGCAAAGGGTATTCTGTTTCAAGCTTGGGTTGTTGTCATCATCGCGGTTGACCGGCCTTTGGCGGCTGTCTGGATTCGTGCTTCTGCAGGGGCCTCAGTGGTTTCTTCTGGATCTCAACGTCTCTGGCTAATCCGCGTACTTGCGGACGGTTCGCCAGTCCTTGCCGAGGCGGCGAGCGAGTTCGCCGTAATTGGGTTCCTTCGCGTAGAGGCGGCTGATATAGTCGCGCAGGAGCTCGTCCACGGTGAATTCGCCAGCCGTGTAGCGATTCCAGTGCTCGGTCGCTTCCGAAGTTGCGGCGGCATTTTTGGGCGGGGCAGGGACGTAGTCGCCATGCACCATGACGTTGCGGACACACTGCTCGAGCTCGCGGAAATTACCGGGCCACCGGTAGTCGGCGGGCAGCTTTTTCCGGATAAAGGTCACCGTTTCTTCGGTCAGGTCGTCCGCAGCCTCCCCGGCCGCTTTGCGGGCGATAAACGCAACCAGCGTCTCCAGTTCGCCGGGGACTTCGTTGAGAATCTCGCAAAGGGCCGGGGTTTGGATGCGGTCGGCGTTGAGGCGGTAGTAGACGTCCTCGCGAAAACGCCCGGCGTTGATCTCGGCGGCGAGGTCGCGATTGGTTGCGGCGATCACCTTGCCGGCGAAGGGTTCGTCCTCGGTCGCGCCGATCGGTGTGAAACGCCGGGTCTGCAGCACACGCAGCAGCTTTACCTGCACTGCGGGTTCGATCTCGCCGATCTCGTCGAGAAAGACCGAGCCGTATTCGCCGCACGCGGCCAGGTAGCCCTGGCGGTCCTGGAGCGCACCGGTGAAGGCGCCCTTGCGATGGCCGAACAGCTCACTTTCGATGAGCTGGCTCGACAAGGCCGAGAGGTTAACGGGAAAGAACCCGCGCCGGAAGTCGTCCGCAAAGGTTTGCGTGACGGGATCGAACGGGATGAAGGCCGACCAGCCAACGCCTTGCGCCACGAGCTCCTTGCCAGAACCGGAGGGACCGAGAATCAGCGTGGCGACATCGTTCATGTGACCGGCGAGGTTGCGGTGGTAGCGGCGCAAATCACGGGTGAAGACGCTTTGCCAGACACGCGCCCGCAGCCGCTGCGCGCTGGGAGATCCACCGACGATAAACGCGAAGATGTTGTGGAAAGCGCGCCGCAACTGGTAAAAAACGGCGAAAAGCCGGTCCGGCGGCAAGGGCGCCAGGGCCCCGCGGAACCCTTCCGGAAGGTAATGATTGAGGCGTGCGACGAACTCCGGGTAGGCGCGCAGCTTCCTGGCGGATTTTCCGGAGTGTACCCGTTTGATCTCGGCGTCGAGCGCATCGATCATTTCGTGGAACAGCAGAAGGCAAACGAGCTCTTCGTAGTGGTTGCGGTCGGCCTCGCTGGCCAACGGCAGCCGTGGCCTGGCACCCTGGAGCAAGGCGGCTGCCCGGGTGAGGGCTGGCGCAAGGTTTCGCTCTTTAAACGACGACACCTCTCCGCTGACGCCTGCGGACGCTTCCGCCTCGGCCCGTTCCGGCGAAAAGGGGTTGACCCAGATTAGCCGGCACAAGCGCTCCGCTTCTGCGCTCTGGCCCGAATTGAAAAGTGCCGGTGCCGCCATCGACACGATTTGGAGCTGCCGAAACAGAAAATGTCGAGACTATCCTCATGAGCCGAGTGAGAACGATGTTCTTGATTTTTCTAAGCAGCTATTCATCAGTGGATTGCAGAGGTTGAGAGCGGATTGGCATTGCGCCTGATTCAAGCTTTCGTGATGACCGCCACGCGAACCTCGAACCGATTGGCACGCTCCGCGCCGCAACCCAAACCGCCGGAACCGGTGCCGACACCTTTTCTGTGGCGGCTGATGACGATGCTAGCCGTTTACGGCTTCTTCTTCGGTTTCCTCTGGCTGCTGGCAGCTCCCGCGCTTCTGCGTTAAGGCCATCACCAGGCTGAGCGGAGGAATTCAAAGACCGCCACCGGCTGAACCTGAGGGTCTCGAAGGTGGCGTTTTCTTCTTTGGTTAGGCATCCCGAGTGGTGACTTTGCCGCCCTGATGGCCTCTTTTCGGGCGTTTTGCCGGTTTGTAATAGCGGTCAAACGTCGCCGGGTATTTGCACAAGTGTTTCGTAGTGAACGCTATGCCGATTGTTTTCTCAGCTGGCACACAAGTTGTAACGTGGAAACTACAACGCAAAACGAAAGGAATAACAACATGCTTACATGGGCACTTATCTTCTTCATCCTGGCACTGGTAGCAGCTTTGCTCGGCTTCGGCGGCATCGCAGGCGCGGCGTCCGGGATTGCACAGATCCTCTTCTTCGTCTTTCTCGTGCTGTTGGTGATTTCTTTTATCGCCAAGGCCGTAAAGGGCAAAAACCCGGCGTAAGGGAAGCCCCTTCTCGCCGCGTCTGCAGCAGCCCGCGCTATGCGGGCTGTTTTTTAATGCATTATGCATGCCTTCAAAGGTTGCATCATGCAGTCTGAAGGAATGGAATTCACGTGAGGTCAGTGAATCTCGTTCTCTCGAAGCGCGTTTTGCAGCGTTTTTGAATCCTCTCGCCATCTAGGCATTCAGTTTGCAACCGTAGCTCACTCATGAACGTCCTCATAATCGACGACGAAGACAACATCCTCAACGTCACCTCGGTGGCGATGAAGACGATGGGCCACAAACCGTTCACCGCGAGGACGCCGCGACAGGCCGAGCGCATTCGGCACGAGGAGCGCATCGACGTCGTATTCCTTGACGTAATGCTTGAGAACGAAAACGGCCTCGACTACCTTGATCGGCTCAAGGCGGACGAGTTCGAAGCCCCGATTATTGTCTTCACGGCGCATTCTACTGTCGAGATCGCCGTCGAATCGATGCGACGCGGTGCCTACCACTACGTACAGAAGCCATTTATCGTGGACGAGATCCGCGAGATGCTCGCGAAGATCGAGCGCGATTTTTCCTTGCAGGCCGAGGTTAAGAACCTCAAGAGCCAAGTCACCTCGGACAATCCCACCCTGACGCTAGACAGCGAAGAGGCCGACGTGAGAAGTGCCTTCGGCACGGCGCTCAAGGCCGCCGCGTCGGAGGCCACAATCCTGTTGCTTGGCCCGAGCGGCACGGGCAAAACGGTCCTCGCGCGCAACGTTCACGACCACAGTCAGCGCAAGGAAAAGCGCTTCGTCACCGTCAATTGCCCGAGCCTTTCGCAAGAGCTGCTCGAATCGGAACTTTTTGGTCACGTTAAGGGCGCTTTCACGGGAGCGATCAACGATACCTGGGGCAAGGTTGCGGAGGCAGACGGCGGCACGCTTTTCCTCGACGAAATTGGTGAGCTGCCCCTCGAAATTCAGCCGAAACTGCTGCGGCTCTTGCAAGACCGCGAATACGAGCGCGTTGGCGAGGCCCGAATGCGCACCGCCAATGTGCGTCTGGTCGCCGCGACCAACCGCGACCTGAGGGCCGAAGTGGAGAAAGGTAATTTTCGCGAAGACTTGTATTTCCGCCTCAAGGTGATCGTCGTGTCGATTCCCCCCCTGGCGGACCGCCCGGGCGACATTCTCAACCTTGCCCAGAGCTACCTGCGCTTCTTCGGGTCGCAAAAAGGCGCTTCGGATTTCAGCTTTGCCCCCGAGGTGGAGAAAGCGCTGCTGGAATACCCTTGGCCGGGTAACCTCCGTGAGCTGCGCAACGTGGTCGAGCGCGCCGTTATTCTCAGCGATCAGAAGGTCATTTCCCTCAGCGACTTGCCCGACGACTTCGCGCACCGTGAGGAGCGGTCCCTGCGCCCGGGGCACATGGTGACGCTGGCCTCGCTGGAGGAAGAACACATTCGGCGTGTGGTCGCCAAGACAAACAGCCTCGACGAAGCCGCCCATGTGCTGGGGATCGACCCCACCACGCTCTACCGCAAACGAAAACGCATGGGGCTCATCTAGCCTCCCACCTTCGGCGATTTCTTCTTCAACAATGCCTGGACCCTCGGAACGTGGGGAAAAAGCCCCCTGCTGGGCGGCGTTTTTCCCTTTCCCTGATGCTGGTTGACTGATTAGTATCCTTAGGTGGGTGGGGCGTCTTCTGAACGAGCAACGCTGAGACAAACTGGCGCCCATTCTTCATGATTCGAGCCCTCGGCATCCGCAATGAAATCTACATCGGACTGATCCCGATGTTGCTGCTGATGCTGCTGCTCGTTATCCACAGCGTTACCGTAGCTCAGCATTTCCGGCAACTCTCTGACGATTTGTCCGATGTGGAAGCCCGGCAGCTGCACGCAGAGGTTATTCGTAGCGAAGAACTTCTCAGCGCCTTGAGGGACTTGCGAGGCACGAAAGACCTCGGCGACCTCAGCCCGCTCTCGACCAGTCGTGAGCGGCTGGGTCAGCGCCTCGATCAGCTCGAGACACTCTCGCGCGAGTCGAGCATCACGCACCGTCGCTTTCAGGATCGCACACGGGCTCTGCTCGATGAGTTGCGGGGATTCGTCGAAGATTTCGAGGACGACCCGGAGGCGTTTTCCGCTGACCCCATGCAGGAGCGGCTCGACGGGATCATTCAAACCGTAAGAGAGTGGCGCGAGTACTACACGGCGACAATGGACACGCTGGGCCAGCGCAACGACGAGCACTTGCGAGAGTCGTTCGTCGTTCAGACCGCAGGCATTGTGGTCCTAACCTTTCTGAGCTTGATCGTGGCGACCTACCTCAGTCGTCGGATCATTGAGCCGATGGACAGGCTGACGGAGGCGGTTGGCCAATTGGAGGCGGGCAACCCCGTGGCGATCAAGAACGCGCCACGCAACGAGATTGGCGATTTCGCGCGCACCTTTGAAGCCCTGGCCCGACGGGTCCAGAGTCGGCGCGCGCGAGATCGTGAGGAGCTCGGCCGGTTGAATCAGGCCTTGCAGACCACTCTGATGAACCTGCCGGACCCGTTTTTCCTCTTCAATGCCTCCGGCGACTTGATTTACCGCAATCCGCGCGCTGCGGAGCTCTGGAGCGACTGGCAACACCGCAACGAACTGCCCGAAGGCTTGCAGGAGGTCCTCACTGCCTCGCCCGCAGGCCATTACAGCGAGCGACTCGAAGAAACCGTGCGTCTGAAGATCAATGGCAACGACGGTTTCTTCCTGCCCCATGTTTTTCCATTCGAGTGGACGCGCCGGGCCCCCGATGACCAAAGGAATGGGCTTGCCGATGAACGCTCAGGCCAGCCCGGTGACGGGGAGCTCAGCACCGGTGGCTACGGTTTGCTGCTTCACGACGTGACCCGGATCCAGCTGGCCGACCGCATGAAGACCAACCTCGTCGCGACCGTCAGCCACGAACTCAAGACGCCAGTCACGAGCATCCGCGCGGCTCTGTCGCTGCTCGGAGATTCCGGTGTCGGGCCGCTCAACGACGATCAGTCCGGGCTGGTCTCGACGGCCAATGTCGAAATCAACCGGCTGCTAACGACCCTGCAGAATTTTCTGGATCTAGCGCGGGCCGAAGTTGCCGAAACCGCCAGCGAGGCTTCTGAATCGTGTAACCTTGCTGAAGTCGTCCGGCACGCCCTCGACGACGTCCGGGAGGATCCGGCGTACAATGGGTCGACGCTGCCAACGGGCGCGCCCGACCCGAAGATCAGCGTCGCTGAGCAGCCCGATCGCCTCCGCCTGGCGCTTCACTGTCTGTTCTCGGAGACCATCCGCAACGTCGAGCAGGAAGCGGCGCTGCAGCTGCAGTGGCAGCGCAGCAATGGCCACTGGGACCTCACCTTCGGGGTCGATTCCGATCGCTTTCCTGCCGACCGTCTCGCGCAGTGGCTCGAGGACCGCTCGTCCGCCATGACGGGTGAGCGGCTGCGCTACCCTGAATTGCGGCTGTTTTTCGCCCGGCGCATTCTGGAGCGCGGTCATGCCCGCCTTTCCGTGGATGTGCAAAAGCGGCGCGTCACCTTGCGCCTGCCCAGTGCCGAGGCTCCCGGTGCGTAGGCATATCGGCGGTGGCAGGAAGGTATCCTGCAAGGTAAGGGCGCTCAGGCGCAGACATTTGCCCGACCCGTCTCGCCGCACCGCCGTCAACTCGGCTGCAGCGGAGCTTGGCACGCAAATGGCGGCGTTACGAGTATGCCTTCACCGCGAGAGCCCAATTTCCGTGTTATTAAGAATCTGATGCTCGGCATCGGTCTGTTTCTGGTCCTGGCCGCTGTCGTCATGGCGATCCTCGATCCGGTGGACTCCGCGGCGGTTTACAGCCGCGGGTTGATCGTCGGTGTCGTTGCCATCGGCATCGCCTGGTTGATCCAGCGCGAGGGCCGAGGAAAACACGTTGCGCAGTCCGACGCGCAACGGCGAGCGATGGAAAAAGTGCCCCCCAAGCGCTCCCTCGGAGAATCTGAAACCTGAGCACCGCGCAGCACCCTTTAACGATCCAACCCAACCCCCGAAATATGAGCAAGATGATGACTTCCCTCGATGAATTGTATTTTCACCAGCTGCGCGACCTTTACGACGCCGAGCTGCAGCTGACGGAGGCGCTGCCCAAAATGGCGGCCAAGGCAACCGAGAACGACCTCAAGGAGGCGTTTGCGGAGCACCTCGCCGAGACGCAAGAACAGGTCACCCGTTTGGAACGCGTCTTCGCCAACCATGGCATGCCAGCCAGTCGTGAGCGCTGCGAAGCGATGAATGGACTGATCCAGGAAGGCGAGGAAGCCGTTCATGAGCAGGGCGATCCACTCGTCAACGACGCCCACCTGATCGCGCAGGCTCAGCGCGTGGAACATTACGAAATTGCTGGCTACGGTACTGTGTGCAGCTTTGCGAAGGTGCTAGGTTTTAGCTCTGATCTCCCGGAGCTGGAAGCTACCTTGCACGAAGAGAAGAATGCCGACGACCTGCTGACCAAGGTTGCTACGGGCGGCATGTTCTCGGCAGGTGTCAACAAGCGCAGTGTCGAGGTTTAACCTGAGAACACGATTGAGCTCCGGCTTGTCGGCTCCATCGCTTCCCGGCTATCTCGATAATCGCAGGGGCGCTGTTGGCCGATTCGTCAACTCGGCAAAAGGTTATGAGCGGTATTGGCCGCCACCTTCTTCTTGAGCGAGCAGGGCGTCGTCATTGGCGGGCCCTGCTTTTTTTCACAAGTCGCTCCCGGCGGATTCGAAGCGTTCGGGGTGCAGCCGTTGGGCAAGCGCGACCAGCAGCTCGGCAACCGCCGGGCTCGGCACGGTGAAGGTGTCGCTGTCGACCTGCCACACCCGCCCGGAGCGGACCGCTGCGACCTGGCTCCAGACGGGGTGGTCGCGGTAGCGCTTCAGTAGCTCAGGCGGCACGGGTTCGATGCCGTTGACCGCCTCCGCAGTGACCACAATCACTTCGGGATTGCGCAAAACGATCGTTTCGAGCGTCAGCCGCGGCCACTGGCTCGGTGTCCCGATGGCCGCGTTTTGGGCGCCCGCTTCGCGGATTAGCGCATCCGTAAAGGTGCCTTCGCTCGCGGAGAACGTTTCCAGTGCACCAAAGGTGACGAGCAAGCGTGGCCGCTCTCCTGCTGCCAGTCCATCCAGCGCCGAGGCTACCCTGTTTCGCGCGCTTTGGAACGTTTGCACGGCGGGCGTCGCGTCCACGCCGAGCGCACGGGCGGCGATGCGCAGGTCATTAGCTAGGCCGTCGAGGCCTTCCCCCGCCAGTACCATTACGGTCAACCCCGCGCTGCGCAGCCGTTCGACCGTGTGCGGGCGAGTAATTGCGGAGGCGAAAACGACGTCGGGATCGAGCGCCAGAAGCGCCTCGACCGAGGGTGAATCGAAGCCTTCGGTTTTCGGCAGCGACTCGGCACCGGGGGGATCGTCGCAATAGCGCGTTACCGCAAGCAGGGGTTCAAGCCCGGCGACTTCAGCCACGATCTCGGTGCAGCTCGGCGCCAGCGATACGGCGTTTTCCGCGGGTCTTTCCAATCGCACGGAGGCTCCCCGGCCATCGGTAATCACAATCCCCGACTGATGCTCCGGGGCGGAGACGGCATGCTCACCACAGCCCGTGAGCAAACCCAGCGCAAGCCCCACGGCAGTACCGATCCCTTTTGCGACCATAAGCGAAACCCAAGATGCTGACTGTTCGAGCCGAGCGGGTCAACGCAGTTGAAGCTCCTGGCCTATGCCACATTTTTGGAAAATCGTCTGTCGTCGCGCCTGTTTCAGAGGCCGGGTTGACCTTCGAATAATACCATCTTACCGAATAGATCGCTAGATTGAACGCCGCGTAGCGGCTTTGGATGCTTTTGGCGCAGAGCGGCGTTAGCGACGACGAGGCGGGGCCTACAGGCCCAGCCGTCGCTCTCGCTGCCTTGCTCTGCATCCAAATCATCTCGATCAATTACCGACCTCTCCGGCAAGATGGTATAACACAACGACGCCACCGCATCTGGCAGAGGCGGAGAAAACCGTTTGCGCGAAAGGTTGTAGCCGTGTCCCGATTCGCATTGTTTGGCGGGGATGTTTGCAGATCTGTCCTTAACGCAATGGCTCGCAGGGGCGCTCGGGGCGCTGTTGGTCGGCCTCGCCAAAGGCGGTCTTCCGGGTGTTGGTAACCTTGCGATCCCGCTGTATGCCTTTGCGTTTGGCGGTAAGCCTTCCGTGGGCCTGCTGCTGCCGGTGCTGCTCTGCGGGGACGTTGCCGCGGTCATCATTTACCGTCGAGAGGCGCTCTGGCAGCCGATTTGGCGTTTGCTGCCGGCCACGGTGGCGGGGCTGCTGGCCGGGTGGCTGCTGTTCGACCTCGTGCCAGCTGACGCGTTTGCCCGTCTGGTCGGGGCTTTGTTGCTGGTCATGACGGGGGCCCACTTCCTGCGACAGCGGCTGCAGGGCGGCCAAACCGACGCGCAAATCGAGGCCCTGGGGCGCAACTGGTTTTTCCGTGGCTCAGTGGGCCTGGGGGTAGGGGCTTCGACCATGCTCGCCAATGCCGCCGGGCCGCTCGGGGCGTTTTACCTGATGGCGCTGCGCCTGCCCAAGCTGGCGTTTGTGGGCACCATGGCATGGTTCTTTTTCATCGTGAACGCCATCAAGATCCCGCTTCAGGTGGAACTCGGGATCCTGACCTTCGACACGCTCCTGCTAAGCCTCAGCTGTGGCGTGTTCGCGATCGTCGGTGCGATTATCGGACCGTTCATCCTGCGTCGCATCTCGCAGGAAATTTTCGGCAAATGGGTCTGGCTCATGGTGATTGCCGCAGCCTTGAAATTGCTCTGGTAGCCGCCGAATGCTTCCTGGGGGAAACGCCAAAGTTTTTGTTAGAAAACGTTCGCGTCGGAGGTACTTTGCCGATGGGGTGCGCAGCTTCCCGTGATTTTCGGGCCCAGCCCTCATGAGTCAGCCAAGCTTAACCGAACAATGGTTTTCGAATCCGGTGCGCGATATCGTGGCCGGGACTGTCGTTGCCCTCGCGCTCATTCCGGAGGCAATCGCCTTTTCCATCATCGCGGGCGTTGACCCGAAGGTGGGGTTATATGCGTCGTTCTGTATCGCGGTCGTGATTGCGTTCGTCGGCGGGCGCCCGGGGATGATTTCGGCGGCGACGGGCGCTATGGCGCTGCTGATGATCACCCTTGTCAAGGAGCACGGGCTGCAATACCTCCTCGCGGCCACTCTCTTGACGGGTGTGCTGCAAGTACTGGGCGGCCTGTTTAAAATCGGGGGGCTGATGCGGTTCGTTTCGCGCTCGGTGGTGACGGGGTTCGTGAATGCTCTGGCGATTCTGATCTTCATGGCGCAGCTGCCGGAATTTGAAGGGCAGGGCTGGCTGATGTACGCCATGGTGGCCGCTGGCCTCGGGATTATTTATGGGCTTCCGCTGCTGACCAAGGCAGTGCCGTCACCGTTGATCTGCATCATCGTGCTGACCGGCGTTTCGATGTACTTTGGCTTCGACTTGCGCACGGTCGGCGACATGGGCGAACTTCCCGACACGCTGCCCGTGTTCCTTTGGCCCCAAGTGCCGCTGACCCTCGAAACGCTCGCGATCATCCTGCCGTACTCGATCCCCCTGGCGGTGGTCGGCCTGCTGGAGAGTTTGATGACGGCCGGCATCGTCGACGATCTGACCGACACCCCGAGCGACCGCAACCGGGAATGCACCGGCCAGGGCATCTCGAACCTGGTGGCCGGCTGCTTCGGTGGCATGGCGGGGTGCGCGATGATCGG
>JBHJGW010000051.1:0-6802 GCA_050331415.1 Opitutales bacterium
CGGGATATTCCGGCCGCCGCCGCGAATTACTAGATTGTCAACGGCTCGCGAAAGCGCTCGCCAATGCGCTCATGGACGGCCGCCACGGGGTCCGCAGGGTGAGCCGCGCGGCTTGCCTCACGGTGCAGCGAGGCAAACAGCTCGAAGAGCCGAATGGCCTCGTCGAAGGGATCACGAAGGCGCCGCTCGCTCCACAGACGGACGAGTTCGCGAAACCGCGAGCAACTCTCCGGCATTGCCGATAGAGCTACCACCGGCCCAAACGCCGAACGAAAGGCCCCCGCGAGGCGCATCGCAAGCACCCCGTGGATGGTAAGGAACTCCAACGCATACGGGGCTCCCGGCTCCGCGCCATAGCTCGTCGCGCTCGGCACCTCACAGATAAAGGCCTGGCCAGCGACGATTTCTGCTCGGCGCCCGTTCTGCTCGAACCAGCCGCGCCCCACCTCCGTGCGCTGAATGATGACGTGGGGCGTGCGGTCCCGGTTGTCCCAGGCGTAGCGCCCCTCAGGATAGCGCTCCCGGGCCGTGACCCCCACCCGGAGTTGCTGCAGCGGACTTTCAGGCGACATCACCTTTTTGTAAAGATCATCATACCTTTGCCCTTTTGTGCCCCTTGTTCAAGGGTATAAACTCAGCGCCATCATCACCAATTCGCTCATTATGGACTCTGTTGCCCCTCCTCCTCCCCCCACTGATCTCGGCCATGCCACCCATACCAAAGCTGCCCGCCAACGCGGCCTGAATGGCGAAATGCCGCGGCCAATCAAGGTGGTTTTCCTCGGAGCTGGAAGCGGGTTTTGTCAGAAGATTTCCCGCGATATCATGGCGATTCCCGGCAACGCTGGCGGCGAGATCGCCATGGTGGATATCGATGCCGAACGCCTGCAGCGCATGAAGCTGCTTGTGGAGAAAATGCGCGAGGCGCTTCCCGGCGGCGAGCGGTGGGCAATCAGCGCAGCCACTGACCGCCTCGAAGCGCTTCCCGGCACCGACTACGTGGTCAACTCGATCGAAGTCAGCGGCACGGCCTGTGTGGAGTTCGATAACGACATCCCTCTGAAGTATGGCATCGACCAGTGTATCGGCGATACCATAGGGCCCGGCGGATTGATGAAGGCCCTGCGAACCGGCCCCGTCTGGCTGGACATCCTCCGCGACGTGGAGCGGCTTTGCCCGCAGGCAATAGTGCTCAATTACACCAACCCGATGAACATGCTGTGCCTGGCGGCCTTTCGTGCGGTCCCGACTGTACCCGTCGTGGGGCTTTGCCACAGCGTTCAAGGTACCAGTGAGCTGCTCTCCCGATGGGCCGGAGTGCCGATTGAAGAAATGGAGTGGGAATGCGCCGGCATCAACCACCTCGCATGGTTTACCAAGCTGCGCCACCGTAGCGAGGACCTCTATCCGCGCCTGTTTGAAAAGTTCCGGCCCGAAGTAGCGGGTGAATTCGCCGCGCGCGACAGTGACGAGGCCCGTGAGCGCGACCAGGACCTCGTGCGAAAAGACATGGCCCTGCACTTCGGCGCCTTTATTACGGAGTCGAGCGGTCACCTGTCCGAGTACCTGCCGTACTACCGCAAACGCGACCAGTTGAAGAATCACTACACCCGTGAACGCTACGACGGCGGCTCGCGCTTCTATGCCAGTAACTGGCCTACCTGGCGCAAGGGGGCCGATGAGGAGCGCGAGGCCATGATCCGCGGCGAAACGGAAATTGATTACGACCGATCCTGGGAATACGGCAGCTGGATTATCGAGGCGCGCGAGAAGGACACGCCCACGCGGATCCATGGCAACGTATACAACCAGAATGGCCACGGCGGCGGTAGCCTGATTACCAATCTGCCAGCGGACAGCTGCGTGGAAGTGGCCACGATGATCGACCGCACCGGGCTCAACCCCACCCGCTATGGCGCCCTGCCGCCGCAAATGGCGCACATTTGCGCCAGCAACATGGCGATGTTCGATCTGGGTGCCACAGCGATCATCGAGAAGAGCGTCGAGGCAGCCATTCACGCAATGATGCTCGACCCGCTCACGGCGGCGGTTTGCTCACCAAGGGAAATCAAGGAGATGACCCTGGAACTTTTTGGCGCTGAAAGCGATTTCCTGCCGGGGTTCGCGTTCTAGGGTCCCCTCGCGATCAACTTCACGCTCGTGGAGCGTCCGTTTTTTCCCGGGAAATGCAGGCATTTGTTGACCGGTGAACCCCCTTATTCGCAGACCGACCTTGCAGAACAACCCAGGCTTATGGCGGGTAACCCGCGCTAGTAGGCCAGCTTTTGCGATTGCACTTTCGGGCGCGAACCCATATTAACTTACATCATGAATCTCGTCCCGTTGCTTAGAAACAGCTCCCCCCTTGCCCTGATGATTGCCTTTGCGGCAACTGCCCCGGCGGCAGATGTGAATGACCTCACGATCACAGGGACCAGCGAACTCACCATTGTTTCGGCCGACATTAACGCAGCCGGCAGTTTGATCGTCCCGGCGACCATCAACGGAGCCCCGGTTGTCGCGGTGTCCTCAGACGCTTTCCGTGCCCGTGACGACCTGACCTCCATTGTCTTCGAAGGGAATTTGCGGACAGTGGGCGACGATGCGTTCGCGGATATGCAAGACCTTGCATCAATCAGCTTCCCCAATACCCTGACGTCCTTGGGTTCGGGAGCCCTGTCAGACTGCGGCTCCCTGACTTCTGTCACCCTCGGCAACAGCCTGCTTGAGATCGAGGAGCGAACCTTCGAGAACTCCGATATGCTCGAGAGTATCACGATCCCGGATTCCGTAACGAGCATCGGCGACGAAGCTTTTCGCGGCTGCGAGGCGCTCCTTTCCATAGTGATCCCCGACAATGTCGACGCTATTGGCGATGGCGCGTTTCGCCAATGCGACGACCTTGCTACCGTGGTCATCGGAGCCGGCGTCATCACAATCGGGATGGATGCCTTTCGCGATTGCCCCTCGCTGGTCAACCTGACGATTGGCGAGAGCGTGGAAGAGATTCAGCAAGAGGCTTTTTCGGGCTGCGAAAGCCTGACCTCTGTGACCATTCCCGACAGCGTCACCATGATTGGCAGAGAGGCGTTCATCGACTGCTTCGATTTGACCACGGTGACGATGAGCCAAAACATCGAAACCCTTGGGCAGGAGGCCTTCTCTGGTTGTGAAGCACTTACCGGCATCACGTTCCCGGATAGTCTGGTGAGCATCGGCGAGTTTGCCTTTGCCGACTGCCTTTCGATGCGCTTCGCCAAATTTGACGGCACGCCGCCGCCCGAATCAGCGGTTACCAATGCCTTCACCGACTCGCTCGGCAACAGCCGCAACATCGTGACTGTTGGCGACATCGATCTCGTTCGCTACGGAGGCGCACCGGTTCTCAACCCGGAAGCCGTAGGCCTGTTCAGCTTGAGCAGTATCCGCGACGCAGAGGTCGGTAACGTTCTGGTACAGGCCGACAATGAGGGCAACTTGAGCTTCAACTTCGACGTCCAAATCTTCGACGACCTAGGCTCGGTCAACCCTACCTCGACCGTGTCGCGCTCGGTCGATGTCACCCCGCCCGCGGGCATCGAATTCTACCGCGTGCGCATCAGCGACGAATCCGCCCAGTAGGTCGCGTTTGCCCCGAGGCTCCACCGTCAAGGGTGACCTTGTGCTCAAAGCCCGGACATGTTTATAGCCAAACTTTGAAGATCCGAAAGGGTCTTTGAAGGCCAGAGACTCATTCCGGCGCTAGATTGGCTCAGGCTCGGCCAACGAAAAAGCCGTCGATAAAATCATCGTGCCGAATTGGCATGGCTGAGCAGACGTGCGAAGGCGGCGGCTGGTTTGAAGCCCCGGCTCCACGAACGCGCTTTGCCGCGGAAACCGCCTCCTCAACGGGATTTAGTTTCCGGGGATTACGGCCGACAGATCTCGACCTTTCCGGCAAAATGGTATTATTCTTAAGCCTATCCCGGCTAGTTTGAAACCGTCCCTAACGGGAACGGCGGACGGCTGTCGCGTTTTTGACGTTTGACTTGATAAGCCATCGCCAAAACGTCACGCAAGCGCGCTGCGTTGACGGGCTTGGGCAGGTACTCATTGGCTCCGGCAGCGAGGCACCGCTGACGGTCTTCGGGCAAGGCGTAGGCAGTTACGCTGCAAACATAAATCTCGCTGAGTTTCTTCCCGTAGTCGCCAGCACGGATTTGCCGGGTGATCTCCAACCCGCTGCGTCCGGGAAGGTGCACGTCCATAAGGATGATGTCGTAAAAGTGTTTTCTGATGCAGAGCAGGAAGGTTTTCTCGTCAGGCGCGATATCGCACGTATAGCCAAGTCCGCTGAGTGTCTCGGTCATCAGGACCTGATTGTTTTCCTCGTCCTCGACGACGAGGATGCGCAGGGGGTGGTCTCGACCAAACTGCGGAGAAATGGGCGCGTCTTCCACTGCGGGTTCCGTCTCGCTGGCCGCCTCCGCGCGACGCATGATGATCGAGAAATAGAAGCTGGTGCCCTCGCCCTCAACCGAATGCACGGCGATGTCGCCGCCCATCTTTTCCACAAGCCGCTTGCAGATGACGAGCCCGAGACCGGTTCCGCCGTACTTGCGTGTCGTAGAGGAGTCGACCTGCGAAAACGCCTGGAACAGCCGATTTCGCTTGTCCTCGGGGATGCCGATGCCGGTGTCGGTTACGTCGAACCAGACAACGTCACGATCCGGCGTTGACGAGCTTTCAAAGCGCAAAGAAACCTCGACGTAGCCTTCGTGCGTGAATTTTACGGCGTTGTTGACGAGGTTGAGCAGCACCTGCTTGAGCCGGTGGCTGTCACCATAGTAGCGCTTCGCCTTCTGCCCGTGGATTTTGTAGCGGAGGTCGATGCCCTTCTCGCGGCAGCGGATCATGAGCAGTTCCAAAGTTTCCAGAACACAGCGCTCCACATCGAAGGGCGCAAATTCGAGCTCGATGCCCCGCGACTCGATCTTGCTGAAATCCAGAATGTTGTTGATGAGCTCGAGCAAACTGTGGCCGCTGCGCTTGATCGTCTGCACATGGCTCTGCTGCTTTTCTTCCAGGGACGTCTTCGCAAGCAGGTCGGTAAAGCCAATGATGGCGTTCATCGGAGTGCGAATTTCGTGGCTCATCATCGCCAGGAATTCGCTCTTGGCCTGGTTGGCGCGATCGGCGGTCTCTTTTGCGCGCCGAAGCTCGATTTCGACCTGCTTGTTGATCAGAAACGCGCCAATGCTGCTGGCAGCGACTTGAAGCGCGCTCGTTTCGGACTCCTCCCAGCGGCGGTTGCGCTCGGCGCTGTCCATCACAATAATTCCCCAGAAATAATTGTCGATCCAGATGGGTGCGAGGATCACAGCCTGGATGTCGTACTGCTTGAGGTAGTGCTGGTATTCGGGCGGAACCTCCCCGCTGTTCACCGTCACCACACCATACGAGGAAAGCCGGTGGTACCAGCCGCCCAGCTCAGGCGTCCACGGGACGGCCTGAAGGGCCGCCGAGGTTTCGTCGAGTGGTTCGACGCCCTCGTTGGCCCAGGTGTACCGCAGGGCGTGGTGCGGGCGGTTATCGCGAGAATCGTGGAAGTTTTCAAAAATACTCGCGCGATTGACGTTAGCCTGTACGCCAATGGCCCTGAGGGCGCGTACAATCCCCTCAGAGACACTGTCCGAAGCAAGAAGCTCCGTGGTCGCCTGGGAGACGGCCTGAAGCAACTTGTCACGGTGCACCAAGGCAGCGTTCGCCTGCCGTCGCTCCGTGATCTCGTAAGCCAGCCAGATGACGCGGTCGTACTCGCCGCCCTGACCTTTCATCGGCGCCACCCGGCCCTCGAACCAGTAGGCGTTACCGGCTATGGCCAGCCGGTACTCGGGGCTTTGCACGGTCCCGCCCGCCAGGGCTCGCTCAATCACATTCTCGAACATCTCAGCGGTCGCCCCCGGCCAGACTTCGCGAAGATTTCGCCAGCGGAATTCCCGGCTGCGCCGGTGAATCGGGGTGTCACCACGGGCAATCACGTCGAGGAAGCGCCCTTCCCGCGACAGTACGAAGGCAACGTCGGGCAGCGCCTCGGTAAAGGCACGGAGGCTCTGCTCGTTTTCGTAGGCGGTGAACTCGCGCTGCTCGACTTCCGCCACAACGGCCGCGAGGAACAGCGCTGTCGCCGCAAGAACCGCTACGAAAACCCAGATAAATTTCGGATCCTGCGTGACGGGCATGGGCTGCTGCTCCAAAACCGGCTCGAGCGCCAATACCGCCGTAACGGTCATAATCAGGGTGCCGGCACTGGCGCCCCTCTGGCCAAAACGGATAGCGGCCCAGCTCATCACGGGGATGAAGCCGAGCTCGAGCGGATAGTTCAACGTGTCCGTCGGCGACCAGTTGTTAAAGACGGTCACGCTGAGGAACACGAGCCCGGCAAGCCAGATGGCCACCTCGACGGCCTGCCGATTGCTCCAGTTGATCCGCGTGCGAGCAGGCCAAACAAGCAACAGGGGCGCGACCGCCAGGCACCCGACCGCGCTGGCCAGCCAGCGGCTCTGAAAGATGTCCCAGAAGGCACTGGTAGGGACTGCGGGCAGGCCCTGCGTGACGGCGAGGGCAAAACCGAGGCCATCGAGGCCTGCCGCCAGTACTGGCCCGCAAAGCACAAACTTCACCACCGCGCTGATGCGCTCCAGGGCGAGGCTTTCCGTAAGCACCGAACGCAAAACGAGCGCGCCAACCAAAGGCGCCAAAACCGAGGCAAGGGAGGCGCCCGCAATGAACTGCGGGGGACCCGGATGCAGCCAATAGGCCC
>JBHJGW010000052.1:0-44100 GCA_050331415.1 Opitutales bacterium
ATCGCAATGCCGGTTTGAACGAGGCGGCGATGGAGCACCTCGAAATCTACCTCGAAGAACAGCCGCGCGACGTCGTCAACCGTCGCCTGCTCGCTGACATGCTGATGGAAAGCGGCAACCTGCCGGCAGCCTATGAGGCACGCCAGACCGCGGCCCGGTACGCAAGCCGCGTCAGCGCGGAAGAGCACCTGCGGCTCGGGCGCCTGGCGCTGACCCTCAATCGGGCGCCCGCCGCCGAAGGGCACTACAATGACGCCCTTTCCGCCGCCGAAACCGACGAGGCCCGCGCCCTCGCGCACCTCGGCCTGCTCGAAACGCACTTACGGCAGCGGGATTGGGCAGCGGCCTACGAGGAGTTAACCGTTCTGCGCGAAGACCACCCAAGAGCCCTAGCCGAGAGCCGGCTCGTTGCGGACCGCCCGCAACTGGAGGCCTCCCTCGACCAGTGGAACGCGCAGCAGCAGGCCGCCGAGCAGTCCCAAAGCCTCGCGTCGGCTACCGAACCAGAGGGGCCTTCCCGCCCGGATGCTGTACCGCGGCCCGAACCCGAGGAGGCGCAAGAAACCTCTGCAACGCCGGCGGACCGCCCGGAAACGACTGAACTGGCGGCCCCCGTCGAGCAGGGGTCAGCCACGAACGAGGCGGAAACCACCGTCCCTGAACGCGAGACTTCTCCGGGCTCTTCGCCCGGTACCATCATCATCGGCGACCGACCCTACACGGCCGACTTGGAGCGGCAAGCGGAAGCCGCCCAACGGCAGGCCGAAGCCATTGGTGAAGCCTCGCCCGCTGCCCGCGCCCGCCGACTTGCCGAGACCGCTCGGGAGGCTTTCGAAGCAGATGACTTTGGCGAAGCTTCTCGCCTGTATCGCCGTGCCCTGTCTCTCGATGCCGAACAGGCCTCCTATGCCTATGGGGCGTCCCGGGCCGATTTTGAGCGCGGGCGGTTCGAGGATGCTGAAATCATGGCCAATGAAGCCATGCGTCTGCACCGCGCGGCGGCCTCGCGTGAAGGGTTCGACGAGCAGCCCCGCTATACCCTGCACTACCTTCGCACCATCCAGCGGACCCGACCCAGCCACACCGTGCTGGTCGAGCTTTTCGAAGCTCGCCGGCGTTTTCCGCAGGATCCGACGCTGACGCTCTCGCTTGCGGAAGCCTTCGAACGGCTCCAAACTGGCAGTAATGAGGCCGAAGCACTCTACAAAGAGTTTTTGCGCCTCGCTCCCGACCACCCGCGAGCCCCGGAGATTCGCGAACGCCTCGAACAGAATTGAAGGCAGTTTATCGGTCGCAGCTGAACGTGTGCCGCCAGGCTGCAAAGGCCATTTGAAGATCCTCAGGTTTCACGATCCCCTTTCCGAAGCATCCAGTTGGCTGGGAAATGTAAAAACCCGCCGGCACTCCGGCGGGTTCAGAAGATATCGGTTAGGCCATCCAACTACGCGAGTGACTGGAGGGTGGACTTGATCTCGTCCTTGCTTTTAAGCCCTTGAAGCTCGCCAACCTTTTCACCCTGCTTGAAGATCATCATGTTGGGGATCGCTCGGATGCCGTACTTTTGGGCCAGCTCCTGGTTTTCGTCAACGTTGACTTTGGTGATCCGGGCAGAGTCGCCCATCTCATCGGCAACTTCTTCAAGCGCGGGCGTGAGCATTTTGCACGGGCCGCACCACGGCGCCCAAAAGTCTACCAGTGTGGGCTTCTCCGACGCCACGGCGGCGTCGAACGTGTCGGCAGTCAAGTCTTGAATGTTTTCAGATGCCATAATGGGTAAGGAGTGTGACTTTGAAGTCGTTGCAAGCGCGAAGTCCTGACAACTCTCCTAAAAGCCGCCCTAAAGGCTGGACAGGATGAGGGCGGCACAGGTGAGCGCGACACAAGCGGCAACGGCGTCGATAACTAGCAGTGGCATGGAAACCGGAACATCCTCCTCCGGCATCGTTTTTTCCACCCAGGAGGGCTGCTTGCCGCTGTCGGCGGTTTCCTTCGGCGCTGGCCGCGAGGCCTGCAAAGGCGGCTTCGCGGCAGCTTTCTTTGCCGCGGGGCGGGCAATCGGAGGGGAGGGCTGGGCGACCGCCGGGCGCTCTTTGCCAGTGGTGGGACCGCTCGTGCCGGGAGCCGCTTTGGAAACCGGTGTTCCCGGTTCAGGGGCAGCCTTGGGAGGCGCTTTCGGAGCGACCTTCGCGGTCGGGCTCGCCTTCGCTTCTTCCGAAGCAGCGGGCGCGGGCTGGGCGGATGCCGGACGCGGCGCAAAGGGTGCCTTGACAACTGGCTTTTCGGGCTCCGTTTCAGGCGTTTCCGGCGCCTTGGTGGCTACCTCGGGAGCTTGAGAAGGCGGAGGCGTCGCTCCGGTTGCGGGAGACGTTGCGCTGGAAGGCAAAGGAGTCGAAGCAGCCGACGCGCTGGAAGGCTGGGGGGACGCATCCGGCGATGAGGCCGGCGGGGCCGCTTTGGCTGCCGCTTCTTTGTCCTCGGACGCTTTTTCCAGATCGCCGGACGCTCCTGATTTGGCGGGGGGGCTTCCGGGCTTGGCCGGCGGGAAAGGTTGGGCGAAGGGACTTTTTTCAGCGGGGGCCGTCGGCTTCGGCGAAGCGGGTTCGGGAGTAGCCGTGACGCCACCCTGTGGGCTGGCCGACGGCTTCGCTTCAGCAGCTGGCTTGGTTGCCGGGGTTGCCGAGATGGGCTTCTCGACGGCTGGCTTTGCCGGTACGGTCGACTTCAGGGGCGGTTTCTCTGCGGGCGGAGGCGCCGCTGAACCCGTGGCTTCAGTAGCGCCCTCAGGGCGCTTTGGCGGCGTCGGGCGCGACGCTGGACCACCGAGCTTCGGAGCAAAGGGGGAGCGAGTCACCTTAAACTCCGGCTTATTGGTCATCTCGCCGCGAGCCTCACGCTCGGCGCGGGCTTCCTCGAGGGCCGCTCGATGCATCGCAATGCTGCGTGCGGAACGTCGGCGTTTCGGAAAAGCTTCTTCGCGCGAAACAGGATCACCTGGGAGGGCGGCGGCGAGTGCCTCAAGCCGCTTCCGTTGTTCTTCCTCCGAGAGATTCGAATCAGCCATAGCTCAATATTCCCGGCCCCCAAAGCCTGTTGTCAAGCTTAGGAAGCCCCTAAGTGCCTATTCGGGCGTGTTTTTGCGAATCAAATCGGCCAGCGCGGGCGCCTCGACATCGTCCAGGCTCCGACCACCGCGGCGGAGGTCCTCCATCGTTTTCATCAGCGTCTCGGTCATGCGCTCATGGGTCTCTTCCGAACCACCAACGACCGCGAAACGCTCCGCCTGAGTAATTCGCTTATGACCATCATCATTATCGAGACCGAGCCCGAGAATCGCGCGTTGAGGTTTATCCGCCATTAAATTAGTGTCATGACAACGTGCGGGAACGCAAACCGATTGAGCAATCGGGGCTTGCGCAAACGACTTTTGAGAACACCGGTTTTCGCCGGACCCTGCCGAGCTTCCGCCATGCGCGGCAGGCTTCTCGAGTATCGCCCGGAGAGGCCTCCAATTCCCGCGCGAGCGGAAGGCTGCCTCAACCGGCGGCCTCGAAGCGTTCGTCAGCTACGATCTGCCGCAGGCTGGTCTTGAGTTCTACGAGCGAGGTGGTATTGATCGGCGTCTGCCCGTCATTGCTTTCGATGTAAAACGTGTCCATCGCCGCACCGCGCTCAGTGGCGATGCGCGCGAAGGAAATATCGAAGCCGTGATCGAAAATGGTCTTGGCCAATTCGTAGAGCAGGCCGAGGTGGTCAGTGGCCTGCACCTCGACAATGGTCCGGCGCAGCGAGAGCTCGTGGTAAACATCGACCTGCGCAGGGATCGGGGCCTGGAGGCGGCTCTCGCGCTTGAGGCGCAACTGACCTTCATGGGCGCGTGACTGGCGCTCGATCTCCGGCAAGAGATCGCGGTTTTCCAGCAGGGCCGCTTCCACGTACTGCTCAAAAACTAGCTTCGCCTCCGGTCGACTGACGACCCCGGCACCGGGTTCGACGATGTAGAAGGTGTCGATTGTGATGTGGTCGCTGCGCGAGATCGCCTTCGTGCTCAGAATGTTGACCCCGCTGACGGTCAACGCTCCGGCCAGCTTGAAAAACAGGCCCGAGCGGTCCCAGGTCACGACGTTGACGATCGTCATACCCTGATCAAAATCGTCACGCCAATTAATCACCGGCGAAAGGCTGTTGAGCGAATCGGCGTTCGTGATATTCTCCAGCAAACGCCGGATCATTCGCATGTGCAGAATGATTTCGGATGCCGTGTGCTGTACGAAATAGCGCTCCGGCAAGTGGTTGAAATGGGCTTCCACCTGGTCCGCCGGCAGTTCGTCGCCGATGAGTCGTCGGATTTCCTCTTGGATCATCTTGCGGCGCTCCCGGCGGCGGGTTTCCAGGGTTTCCTTGTTTTCATGCAGGGTTTCCACGGTCTGGGCGTAAAGCTGGCGGTGGAGCGAGTCCTTGTAGCTGTTCCAGAGGCTTTCAGCTGTGCCAAGGGCATCGCAGTAGGTAAGGGCAAAGAGAAAGTGCAGGCGCTCTTCATCGCCGAGGAGGGCGGCGAATTTAGCGGTGGTGCGGGGATCGTCGAGATCAAATCGTTGCCAGAATCGTGCCATTTCCAAGTGGTGGCGAATAATGAACGCGACCAATTTGGAATGCTCCTCCCCGACCCCCATGCGCTGCAGGATGGGACCGGCCATCTCGGCGCCAATTTCGGCATGCCCGCGGATCGAAACGCCCTTGCCGATGTCGTGCAGCAGCAACATCAAATAGATCAACGCCGGTGTGGCGGTTTCCTTGAGGGCGGCGCGGTAAGTGCGCGCCACCTCGTCCTCGGCGGAAAAGATCCGGTCGGCCTGCCGAATGGTCGCCAGCGTGTGGATGTCGGCGGTATAGCGGTGGTAATACTCGTGCTGAACGAGGCAGGTGAGATCCTCGAACTCCGGCAGAAAGCGCCCGAGCACCCGGAGCTCGTGCATTTGCTCCAGCGCGAGTGATACCCTGCCCGTCTCCTGAAGCAGAGAGCGAAACGCGCGGTTGGCGCGCTCATCGCGGATGAACTCCGGCGTAATCAGGTCCACAGAGGCGCGAACCAGCGCCTGCAACTCAGGATCGAGCCCGGCGTCCTGCTGCTGAACGTAACGGAAAAGGCGAATCAGCCGCAACGGGTCTTCCTCGAAGACGCGACGATGCTCGGCAAAGATGTTCCCCTCTCCGAAGATGAAGCCGTCGTGCAGCTTCTGACGGTCTGGCCGGCGTGCATCAAGGGCGGCCTGGAAGGTCACCGGACGCCTCCCTGGCGGGTAGGGCATCGCCAGGCGCTGCTCCAGCAGCTTGGTCGTGGAGTAAACTGTGTGCGCGGCGCGATAATAGTCGCGCATGAAAGCCTCGACGCGCTTGAAGATGTCCTCGTGCTGGTAGCCCAGCGCGGCGGCAATCTGCGGCTGGCGCTCGAGGTCGAGTAAGTCCGTGGGGCGTGGGCTGTCGAAGTGCAGCTGGTTGCGCACGCGCAAGAGGTAGTCATAGGCCATGTCGAGCTCGCGACCTTCGGCTCCGGACAGGTACCCGCTGCTAACGAGCGCCTCGCGGCTGCCCTCTCCCAGTTTCATTCGCGCCATCCAGAGGATGCTCTGATAGTCCCGCAACCCACCGACGCCGGTTTTGATGTCCGGCTCCTGCAGATAGACAGTGTTGCCCATTTTGTGCCAGCGCTCCTCTCGTCGGTCGAGGCAGCGCCGCATGTAGGGGCGCTGGTCGCGCGAGCGGATAAAGCGGTCCAGCGCCTGATTGAATTCCTGGAACAGAGTCGACTCGCCACAGACCAATCGGGCTTCCAGGAAGGCGTTGAGACTCTTGTCCTCGGAAGCGGCCTCCGTCATGGCTTCTTTGATTGTACGCGACGAATGGCCAACCTTAAAGCCGAGGTCCCAAAGCGGATACAGGACATGTTCCGTAAAGGTCTCTTGGGCCGCGCGCAGATCTTCCCCACGCGCACCCTTGCTGAACAGGAACATCACGTCGATGTCCGACAGCGGGGCCAGCTCGCTGCGTCCGTAGCCACCAAGGGCGATCAGGCAGATCTCGGGGGCCTTGCCGCCGCTTACCTCGGGCAGTTTCTCCAGAGCGAGGGAAAAAAGTTTCCAGAGAACAAGGTCGAGTGTCAACGTGCGAACCCGGACCACGCGCCAGCCGCCCTCACCCCGGCTCTGCAGCTTGACGAGTTGTTCGCGTTCCTCTTTCAGAAAGCGTTTCAACGCCGTCAACCGTGCCGGTGCCGGCGTATCGGTGTCGAAATCGATCACCTCCGAAGCATGGCGCTGAACACGACGAAAAGCCGCTTCGCCTGCCGGGGAGTCCAGCGGAGTGGGTTGCACAAACATGACAGGGCTACGAAGCGTGGCGCTAACGCTATGTCGCGTCAGTAATATTCGTTCCGACCGCGAATGCTGTCAAAGCCCTCAGGCAAACCTCACACCGGCCCTGCAATTAAGCACCAGGAAGGCGTCGTGGGCGCTTTTGGCAACCGATCACCGCCGCTACGTTTGCGGCGTGCCGGCCTTGCAAAGCGCTTTGGTACCGGTGTCGGGCGAGGGCCCGGCTCCCGGTTTTGGGGTTGCTTCAAGTTGCGGTGCCTTCCATCAGAGGGCATGCACAGACTGGAACTGCGTATCCTTGGCGTCCTGGCGGGGCTTTGCGTCACTGCCGTGACCGTTGCCGCGCAACCGCCTACCGCAGCCTGGCCCGAGGCGCACTTGCCCGCTCTGCGCGAGTTGCTCGAGCGCAATGCCAGCGCGACCACGGCGGAGCTGGAGGCCCGCGTCGCAGCTTTGCATGCCGCCCAGGCCAACCGCGAGGCAGTCAACCGGGAGCGCCGACCGAGCCTGGCTCTCGAAGCGTTTGGTGGCCTCCGGAACGAGTACACCCCGGAGGACAACAACTACGAACTGGAGCTGTTGCCGGCAGGTGAACTCACCGTAGCCATGCCGCTATTCACGGCGGGCGCCATCGATGCGCGGCAGGCCATTGCCGAACTGAGGGAAGACCTCGCTGCGGGAGCCATCGACCGGGCCCGTCGCGGAATCCATGCGGAATTGCGCAGCGCGTACC
Organism: Opitutales bacterium; assembly: GCA_050331415.1. GTDB lineage: Bacteria > Verrucomicrobiota > Verrucomicrobiia > Opitutales > Cerasicoccaceae > DAIQNO01. The sequence goes on from JBHJGW010000052.1 coordinate 7,102, forward strand.
TGCGCTACTACGTGGCCACCGCAGCCACCGAGGCAGCCGCCAGCGCACTCGAACGACAACGACGTGTGATTGAGGACCTGACGTCTCGCTTCGAGGCTGGGGCCATCCCCCGGAGGCAGCTGCAGGAGGAACAACTGCGGCTGCGGGAAATACAGCTCGCGGCCCGCGAAGCCCAGCTCGCAACCCGTTCCATCGAGGGCCAGCTGCGACTGCTGGCCGGCGGCGAGGGTCTCCCGACGGCCCCGGACGCCTCAGCTTTCGACGCCGCAGCCGAGGCCCTGCGCCGGCTTGGTGCCGAGGTCTTTCCGGGGCCGGGGGTGTCGAATGCAGCTCAGGAGCTGATCGCCGAGAAGGCGGTAACGCGCGAGGAGTATACCGTTATCCAATCCCAAACCCGCCCGCAGGTGGCCGTTGTCGGCCGACTCTACTCGGACCAGCTGGAAACCTCGCAGGACCAGGACCTCGAGCGTATCCGCGGCGATATTGGCTTCCAGGTGCAGTGGAATTTTTTTGATTGGGGCCAGAACAAATACCGCAAGCTTGCCAATGTTGCCGAGCAGCGGCGGCTCGAAAACGAGCTGCAATGGCAGCAGGCTCAGGACCGGCTGGCGTTCGAGGAGATGCGGGATCGACGGGAGGTCGCCGAAGAGCGGGTGGATGTCAGCCGGACCCGTTTCGAGCTTAAGGAGATGCAGGCCGACCAGGTACTCTCTGAACAGGAAGCGGGCGGCACTGACCTCGTCGCCGTACAGGAAGCCATCGGCGAGGCGGAACAGGCCCGTCTGGAGTGGCGCCAGGACCAATTCCAATTGGCCGCCGTTACCTTGCAACTTTTGCGGCTCGCGGGTTACGATAATGAGCAGCTGGGACAACCATGAAGTTAAAGTTATTCCTCATCGCTGTCGTCGTGGCGGGCCTGGTCGTCGCCGGCATCCTGATCTTCCAGGGGCCTCAGGAGGTGCCTGTGATCGAAGCCGAACGTGGCACCGCGGTCAACGCGGTTTCGGCCAACGTGACGGTGACCGCCCAGATTGAGCTGACCATCCGCACCGGTGTTGCCGGTCGCGTGACCGAGACGCTAATGGAGCCCGGTGCCACCTCTACGCAGGTGCAGAAAGGGACGGTATTGGCCCGGCTCGACCCGCGCATGGTTCGGCCAATGATCGAACGACTGGAACTGGAGATTGGAGCGCTCGAGCGGCAGATCGAGATCGGACAGCCCGCCGAACTGACGCTCCAGAACCTGCGCCAGGACTTGCAACTTGCGGAAGAACGCGTGGAGCGGGGAACCTACTCCGAGGGCGAGCTCGCCAAAGACCGACGGACATTGCAGCGGCTCGAGCGCGAAATCCGGCAACAGGAGCTTGCCTGGGAAACCGAACTCGCGCAGCTCGAACGGCAGCGGCGTCAACTGGAACAAGACCTCGAGCGCATGATCATCCGGGCGCCGATCGACGGTACTTTGTCGCGCGTCTTGACGGTACCCGGCGATTTCCTTTTCGAAGGCGATCCCATTGCGCGCCTGATCTCCCCCGACGTGCAGATCCGCGCCAGCGTTGCCGAAGAAGACTTCGACGGCATTACCGTTGGGCAGGAGGTATTGCTGAAGTTTTTGGGTCTGGGCGACCAGACCTTCCGCGGCACGGTAGCCGAGCTCCTGCCGACCTCCGACCCGCAAGCCCGGCGCCGGGAAGTCCTGGTGCGCCTGGATGAGCGCCCGCAGACCGGCATGCTCGTGGCAGGGATGACGGGAGAGGCCTCCATTATCAAAAACCGGCGCGACGACGCCGTCATCATCCCCCGCCGCGCCCTTTACGGACGCCAGGTGTTCGTGGTCGACGACGGTATTGTCGAGGAGCGGACGGTTGTCCCCGGCTTTATTGGGCTCGAACAAGCGGAAATCCGCGATGGCCTGGAACCCGGCGAATTCGTTGTCGCACAAGACGTGCTCAGCGTCAGCGGCGGCGAACTTGTCACGGTCGAAGTCGTCGAATAGTATCATGCCCCCCCCGCTGCGAATCGCGCTGCGCTTTATCCTCTCGCGGCAGCGCTCCATGCTGATGAGCCTCGCCGGGATCGTTTTCGGTGTCGGCTTCTTCATCATCACACAAGCCCAGACCGCCGGTTTCGAGCAATACTACATCCAGACAATTATTGGTACCGACAGCCCGATCCGCATTACCGAGCGCATCCAGGGCGCGGGGGAACCTCTTCGGGCGGGCGAGGAAGACGCCGATTTCATCCTCAGCTCTGGCGCGGGCCAGCCGGTAGAGGGCGTGGCTTACCCGCAGCGGCTGCGTACCGCGCTGAACAATTTCTCCGCCGTGACGGGTGTCAGCGAAGTGATTCGGGGCGAAGCGGCCGCATCAGGTCCGGACGGCTCAGAGACGGCCCGGATCAACGGCATCCGTCTGCGCGACCATATCTCCGTGACAAATTTGGAGGGGCAGATTGTAGCCGGGGCGCTCTCGGACTTCGCTGGCGACCCTTCGCGGGTGATGCTCGGGGTAAAACTCGCCGCGAGGCTGGGTGTGGACGTGGGCGATTTCTTGCTGCTCGAAACCTCGGTGGGCAGCCGGCGCTACCGTGTGGTCGCCATCTTCGAGAGTGGTATCGACCTTATCGACAGCCGGCGGATTTTCATGCACCTCAGCGAAGCGCGCTCACTGCTGCGCCAACCATTCGGCGGAGCGTTGTTCCAGGTCAACGTTCGTGATCCGGACGACGCTCCCGAACTGGCCGCTCGCATGCAGGAAGTGCTCAATCATAACGTCATCAGCTGGCAGGAGCGTGAGCGCACCTGGCTGGAAGTTTTTGCCGCGTTGAAGGCCTCTTCGGCCCTGACGGTCTCGACCATCATCCTGATTTCGGGCCTCGGGATGTTCAATACCCTGGCAATGCTGGTGCTGGAGAAAACGCGGGAGATCGCCATCCTGCGTTCGATGGGCTATACTCGTCCGGACGTAACCCAGATCTTCCTCTGGCAGGGCACGTTGGTACTGATCGCCGGAACCCTCGTCGGGTGGGCCTTTGGCGCTGCGGTCACCTGGGGAGTGTCCCATGTGCCCATTCGTATCCGCGGGATTTTTTCCACGGACAGTTTTGTCGTCGCCTGGGATATCAACCACTACATCTGGGCTGCGGTTATCTCGAGCTTCGTCGTGATGGCTGCCAGCTATCTGCCTGCGCGCAAAGCTGCGCGGCTTGAGCCGGGCGCAATCATCCGGGGGGCCGGCCAATGAGCGAAACACCCGCAGACACTCCGCCCCCGGAGCCGGCAGCCAGCGTCGCGCCAGCTTCGCCCTTGCCACCCATTCTGCGCGCCGAGGGCCTTGACCGCTACCTCGGAGAAGGCGATCTGCGTACGCAGGTGCTAAAGGAGGTGACGCTGGAGCTTTATCCTTCGAACACGTACGCAATCGTCGGCCCGTCGGGCAGTGGCAAAAGCACCCTTTTGTACCTGTTGGGGCTGCTCGACCGCCCGGACGGCGGTAGCATCTACCTTGGGAGCGAACGCCTCAGCCATGCGTCGGACCGTCAGCGAACGGTCGCCCGCAACCGCTACCTCGGCTTCGTCTTCCAGTTCCACTTTCTGCTGCCGGAATTCACCGCCCGGGAGAATGTGATGCTGCCGATGTTCAAGCACGCCCGCGTGCCCAAAACTGAAATGCGTGAGCGCGCGGCGTACCTGCTCGACCTCGTTGGGCTTGGGAACAAGCTCGACCGCCCGGCCAACCGTCTCTCGGGAGGTGAACAACAGCGCGTAGCCATCGCGCGGTCGCTGGCCAATGAACCGCGGTTGCTCCTGGCAGACGAGCCGACCGGCAACCTCGATGTCGCCAACTCCAATCGCGTTTTTGACCTGCTGTACCGGCTTGCCCACGAGAGCGGTCAGGCGATCCTCATGGTGACGCACGACGACTCGCTTGCCGCCCGCTGCGACATCAACCTCCACATGCGCGATGGCGCATTGCTGTCATCGTCTCCCACGGGCAACGGCAAGGCCTGATTCTCTTTATTTGGATTATCAGCGTCGCGATGCTCTACAGCCCTGGCCATCGATTTCTGTTCGTGCACATCCCGAAAACGGGTGGCACAAGCCTGCGGGCGGCCTTCAAGCCCCTGCTTTATCGGGATCCGTGGTACTGGCTGATGTGGGCGCCGCAGCGCCTCAGCCACCTGACGCAGCACCGAACCGTCACGAAATTTCCCCGGCATGCGAAGTTGGTCGCGGCGGAGGAAATGCTGCCCTCCTCCGTCTACCGTCAGCTGTTCATTTTCAGCGTCGTGCGCAACCCCTGGGACCGGCTGGTCTCGGCTTACCACCACCTCCACAAAGAATTTCCCGAAGTGGTGCGCTGGCAGGATTTCGAGGGCTTTGTTCAGTACGGACTGGAGCCCGATCGCGAGCCCTCCTATCATGTCGACGTGGTCGTTCGGCCTCAGATCGACTATCTGGTCACTTTTGCGGGCGAGCTGGGGGCGAGTTATCTCGTGCGTTTCGAATCCTTGGTCGGGGGTATCGAAGAAGTTCAGCGGCGGCTGGGAAAGCGCGCCGCCAAGCTGCCCCATCGCCGCAAGGGTCAACGGGGCCGCGACTACCGAAGCTATTACAACGATGCCCTGGCCGAAACGGTCGGCCGATACTATGCCCGCGATATTGCCACCTTTGGCTATACCTTCACCCCACCCGAGGCAGCCGGCGCGCCCCCGGCCAGCAACGCGGATTCGCTCGGAAATCAGCTTGGCTCGCGAAGAATCGTGGGCTAAAAGAGGCCCCGTGAAAGAGGGGCTTCTTTCGATTCTTTTTGTTTCAGCGTGCTTTTTGGCGGGTTGTGCCACTCCGGGGGACCCGTCCGGCGAAACGCTGAAGATGCCACCTGTCAGCGAACTCGAACTCGGCGAGACCACCGCAACGGAGGTGTATGCGAGCTTCGGTCGCCCCTCAAGCGAGCGCATCATCGAAAATCGGGTCGGGACCTTTCGCATCCTGGAGTTCGGTTACGCTGAGCGGAAATTCTGGGAGGGAGTTGTCGGGGCCCGGCTGTTGCGGCTCGAACTGGTGGATGAGACGGTCAACGCCTACGTCTTGCTCAACGCCGGGACGGCGCAGCCCGAGCGCTCACTCGACCTCGCCGAAGAGCTGCAACGTGGCAGCACCACGCAAAAGGAGGTCCGTGCGTTGCTCGGCGAGCCCGACGGTCGCGCGATGGCACCCACTGCCTTCGAATCGGTCTTCGAAGCCTACGATTTCGACGAAAACTGGCTGTACTTGAGCTTTGACGCCGAAGGAGGCATTTCGACGCAGTCGATCCTTCGGCTCGGTTTCAACCGCGAAGGCGTCCTGCAGGATTTCGGCCGGGTAACTGTCCGCGAGAACCTCGCCCCATGACTGCCGCAGTCGGCCCTGGTTCGAGCTCCCGGTAGCGGGCAAGCGGATCGACGGCCGGCAGCCCTGTCTGAGGACCGCCGCCCTGCCCTCCCCCGGCACTTATGAAAGGCAAACGGCTCGCTCATTCCCTGGAAAAGGTTATCGACCGTACCCGCATCCGGGTCAAAAGCCGGCTGGGGTGGACGAAACCGATCATTGCCTTTCCCTACCGAGGCTACGGGACACCACACGCCGTGAAAATGCGAGGGCGCGTACTGGAAAAGGAGGCGCGCATCCACTCCGGCGACGGGGTTCCGAGCGCCAATATGTGGCAGAACTTCAAAAAAATGCTCGATCGCTTCGAAAGTGACGAGATACCCCGGGCGACCGTCTCCGCCGAGCTGCTCGGGCGGCAAACGCAAGCCGTCAGCGACGAGGAGGGCTATTTCGAGCTGAATTTCACGTTCACAGAGCCGCTGCGCGTCGAGCCGGGCTGGTACCCCGTGGCGCTAACGCTCGAATCAGTACCCTACGGCCTCAAACGCGAGCCCGAAGCCGCCGGGGAAGTCTACATCGCGCCGCCCGAGGTTCCGGAATTCGGGGTCATTTCGGACGTCGATGACACGATCCTGCAATCCAACATCACCAGCACGTTTGGCAAGTTCTGGACCGCCCTGCGCTATGACGCCGCCCAGCGCACGCCCTTCGAAGGCGTCGAAGCGCTCTACCGCATGCTCGTGGGCAAGCTGCCCCGCCCTCTTTTCTTCGTTTCTGGCAGCAGCTACAACCTCTACGACCTTCTCGTCGATTTCACGCAGCACCACCGCATTCCCAAAGCGCCGTTTCTGTTGCGCGACCTTGGCCTGACGACCCTGAATTGGATCAAACAGGACTCCCGGCCGTACAAGCTTGGCTACATCCGCGAGCTCTTCGAAATGTACCCCGGGCTCAATTTCATCCTGATCGGCGATAGCGGTGAGCGCGACCCCGAGATCTACCGCGACATCTGTCGCGATTTTCCCGGGCGGGTGAAGGCTATTTACATCCGCCATGTCGCTGGCCACGAACGCCGGCAGGAAGTGGAGGCCCTTCGCGAGCAGCTCAACGTCGACCTCCTGCTGATGGATACCACCGACGAGGCTATCGAACACGCACGCGAGCACGGCTGGATCGCATAGTACCAGCTTGCCGGAGAGGTCGGTAAATTGATCGAGATGATTTTGGGTGCAGAGCAAGGCAGCGAGGGCGACGGCTGGGCCTGTAGGCCCCGCCTCGTCGTCGCGAACGTCGCTCTGCACAATAGCATCCGAAGCCGCCACGCGGCGTTCAATCTACCGATCTATTCGGTAAGGTGGTATCAGAGCGCGGCAAGGTCTGAAGGCACGCCCGAATTTACTGCCGGTGGCGGATTTCCGCGCCGCCATCGGCTTCCATCGCCGCGCGCAATTTCTCCCAGACGGCATCCACGGTGATCAAGCGCATGGCTTCAGGGTGGTGGACGCGCTCGTGCCACCCAGTGTTTTCAGATGCCTTGCCCTTCAGGAACTGCATCGCCTCCGCATAGACATCGACGGTGAAGGCGGTTTGTCGAAAGGGACCGGTCGCGGCCGCGCGCGACACCGCGTAAAGCCCTACCACGGGCGTTCCATAGGCCGCGCCGATGTGGACGGGTGCGCTATCCGGCGACACTATCGCCACCGCACATTCGCAGAGCGCGAACAATTGAGCAAACGACGTGCGTCCCACGACGCTGAGGGCTCCCGGGACCGCTAAGAGGAGCGTGACGGCGAGCCCTTTCTCGCGCTCACTTGCGCCACCCGTCAGAACGGGAACCACGTCAGGGCGGGCTTTCTGAAGGCGCTGGAGCAAAACCGCATAGCGCGCGACCGGCCAGTCGCGCTCCGGCTTGCTTGTGGCCAGGTGCACAACCACAAATGGCCGGCCACCCGTCTGCTCCCGCAGCCAGGCCCGCGCCGCCTCGTCGGCCTTCGGTGGCCAGGCCCAGTCTTCTGCGCATGGCGCCACGCCAAGGGCGCGGGCAAAGCCGCCGAATTCATCCGCGAGGTGGGGCTGCGGATTCGCGGCAATACTTTCGGTGATGAACCAGCGGTGCCCCTCTTTGCCCCGTGTGGCGGGAAGTCCAATCCGCCGCTTTGTCCGGAAAAACGGGTACAGGATATGCGAGCGCGTCGAGGCCTGCATCGCCAGGAGCACGTCGAAGCGCCCTTGCACGCGGATCGTCTGTCCCACGCGCCACCACGAGGCAGGGCCGCGCACAGCGGGCAGGTCGACAAACTCCACGCCGGGCAAGCCCGTTAACGCCGGACGGAACGCAGGCGCGATGAACCAGGTTAAACGCGCTGCTGGCAACGCTCGGGCGATCGCTGCGACTGCACCGGCGGCCAGCACGACATCGCCCAGCGCGGAACGGCGAAAAATCGCAATACTCGGCGCTGCGGACAGTTTGGCTGGCGAGGCGAGGCTCATTCCGCCCAGCGCGTAGCATCAAGGCCACCGAGTCAACTCCACTTGCCAAAGCCCACGGCCCCCCGCAAGCTGCCGACCGTGCCTGAAGACGCCTCACCCGAAACCAGTGACGCCGACCCGCCGTCTCCGCCCGAGCCCGACTACCGTCACTCAGCCCTGTTCGCGGCCGGTTGGCTTCTGCGCTGGATTCCCGACTTCCTGCTGCAGGGCCTGTGCGGACTTGCGGGCAACGCGATCTATGCCTTCCTGCCGAAGCGGCGTCGGATCCTGCTTAGCAACCTCCATCACGCCTACCCCGAGTTGGGCCGCCGGGAACTGAAGGCGCTCGGCTGGCAATCGGCCCGACGGGTCGCCGAGATGGGGCTCTGGCTTTTGATCAGTCCGCACTACAGCACAGCGGCCCTTAACCGGCGCATCGCAGTTGCCCCTGGCGCGCTTGAGCAGTTGCAGGCCAACGAAAGCGAGGGCCGCGCTTCCGTGTTGGCGATTCCGCACACCTGCCTGATGGAGATGCTGACCAGCGTACCCACTCTGCCGCTTGGAGACCGCCTGCCGCCCTGCGGCGTCATCTACCGCTCATTGAACCAAGTCTGGCTCGACAACTGGGTACGGCGCGTGCGCGAGCGGCACGGATTCAAGCTGCTCTCGCGCCGCGGTGGCTTCACTGAGGCTGTCCGCGGGCTCAAGGAGGGAGGGATGACGGCCATCCTGTTCGATCAGCATGCCGGGAGCGGGGGTTGGCTGACGGTGAGCCTTGGTCGCCCGGTCTCCGCCAGCCCGGCCACCGGCCGACTTTGCCGCCGCTACGGAGCTCGCCTTTTTACCGCCATCATCGAGCGCGACACCTTTTTGCGGGGCTGGTTGCGCGTGCACGAGCTGCCGCAGCCCGACAGCGTCAGCGGAGGCATCGTAGCGGTCGAGCGCTGGCTGGAGCGGTGGTTGCAGGACAACCCGGATCAGCGCCCGGACTGGCTTTGGATGCACAACCGCTGGAAGGCAGGTCTGGACCGCCGACGACCGTTTTGCCTCGTCGACGAGGAGGGCAGCCTCGCCGAGACTTGCGCTCAGCGGGGCTGGGAGCACCTGCCCCGCAACAACCGGTGCTGGGTGCTGCTGCCGCACAATGCTGAAGAAGTCGCTGCCGCCGCCCCATTTCTTCTGCGTCTGCGCGAAAGCCGACCGGACTGTGCGCTGACCATTGTCGTCGATGCGGGATTGCGGCAGGCTGCAGAACGCGAGCTGGAAGCGGAGGACTGGCGCGACTTTCCCCACCGGGCAACCCTGCGGACTTTTCGCCAATGGGCCTGGGAATTTCCGGACATCGTAATCAACCTCGCTTCGGAACGACGGGCTGCGAGAGGCGCGCTCGTCCTGCGTGCCCCCCTTTCGCTAGGCCCGCCCGCCCCTGAAGGCAGTCTCGACATGCGACTTGCGGCGTTTTTCCGTGACCACGGTTTGCCCGAGGTCCCCAACAGCTCGGGATCGCCAGGCGAACCCCGGATCTAGACCGTTTCGACGGATTCCGGCTTAAGGGTGCCCCCTTGGCCTGGCCTCAGTTTCCCCGCCATTTCGTTGGATGGGCCTTAAGCGCCTCTCAGGCATCACCTCGTTCGGTTCGGGTTGGGCGAACCTGCTTTCGACGTGGGACCGAAGCAGCGCCGCTGCCGTGCGGAATCCGCCCCTCGGCTTCAGGGCGGGCATCTTTCGGGTAACCCGAACCGGGTAGACACCTTTTCGCTCCGGCCACCATTTGACGTGGAGGCAAAGCCACCTTAGCCTCGATTATCTGAATAACCTCCAACCCAAAAACCACTATGAAAACACCACTTCATCGCCGCGACTTCCTCAACCGCAGCCTGGCGGCATCGTTTGGTGCTGCGCTCTTGTCGATGCCCGGGCTCCGAGGCGACCACCACATGTCTTCGGAATCGCAGAGCGGGCCGTTCCAACTGCCACCTCTGCCCTACGACTACGATGCGCTGGAGCCGCACATCGACGCGCGCACGATGCGCATTCACCACGACAAGCATCACGCCGGATACACGCGCAAGCTCAACAATGCGCTGAAAAAGGCGGGCGAGCCTTACACAAAGATGGACATCAAGGACCTGCTGGCACACGTCGGCGAGCTTCCGGAACCTTTGAACACGGCAGTTGAGCAAAACGGCGGCGGCTACTGGAACCACACTTTCTTTTGGGAAAGCATGTCGCCCGAAAGCGGAGGCAGCCCGCGCGGCGAACTCGCTCAGGCGATGGAAGATGCTTTTGGCTCCGTCGACGATTTCCGCCAGGAATTTCAATCCAACGCTGCCGGAGTCTTCGGAAGCGGATGGGGCTGGCTTGTACTCGATCGCAACACGGAAGAGCTGAAGCTCGTCAAGACTCCCAACCAGCGCAACCCGCTCATGACGTCGTACTACACTGACCGCGACGTTCCCCTGCTGGGCGTCGACGTCTGGGAGCATGCGTATTACCTCAAGTACCAAAATCAGCGGGGTGCGTACCTCGATGCCTTCTTCAACGTGATCGACTGGAATCGCGTTTCCACTCGTTTTCAGGAGGCAATTTAGGATTGGCAAGTCGGGCCGGAGCCATCAAAACTGAAGCGCACCGCAACGTGAACTCACGATTGAAAGGATCTTACGATGGCTCTGGCCCCCGGTATCAAAGCACCTGATTTCTCCCTTTTACACAAGCACGCTGACGGGATGGACAAAGTCTCCCTCAGCGGGCTTTTGAGTCAAAACGCTCAAGTCGTCTTACTCTTTTTTCCGCTGGCCTTTTCCAGCGTGTGCACCGAAGAGCTCTGTTCGGTTTCCGGCGGCATCGACGCCTATCAGGGACTCAACGCAAAGGTCGTTGGCATCAGTGTTGACGGTCCGCACGCGCAGGAGGCTTTCGCCAAGTCGAGCGGCATTTCGATCCCCCTCCTCAGTGATTTTAACAAAGAAGCCGCCGCGGCTTACGAGGTACTCGACGAAAACTTTCTCCCGGAGAAGCTCGGGCTCACAGGCGTCGCCAAGCGCAGCGCTTTCGTCGTTGGCAGTGACGGGAATATCAAATACAGCTGGAGCAGCGACAATCCCGGCGACATGCCGCCCTTCGACGAGATTCAGGCGGCATTGAAATAGCCGACGTCACTGGCATTTTCCGCAACCGAGCCCGCATCGGTTTCCACCGAACGCTCCCGCCGAGGCTTGAGCGCCACCGTGGCACCTGCCTTATATGGCACTTACGCTTCCGAACTGAATCCGGGCAACCACGCGAGCCAAAGACCGGGCAACGGCGCGTCAGGATGGTCGCCGAAACGGATCACCGGGTCTTGCCCCTAAAGCGACCGCCACCGACCGGGCTTCCATACTTGTCAATGCAGCTGACGGTTCCGTAGGTTCTCAGCTTAACGTCTTGCGTTCCTCGCGCTTCTGTTTGTGGCTTGAACACTAAAATGAGCAACGACCTTTCCAATCCCTTCGATACGCTAACGCCGTTCAACGGACCCAACGGGGAAACCGGCCACTACTACGCGCTGCCGAAATTGCAGCAGGCGGGCGTGGGCACTATCAACCGGCTGCCAGTTTCGATTCGGATCGTGCTGGAAAGCATTCTGCGCAACGTGGGACGTGCCGGCATCACGGAGGAAGACGTCAAACGACTGGCAACCTACAACGCTACGAATCCGGACCCGAGCGAAGTGCCGTTTACCGTGTCCCGGATCGTGCTGCAGGACTTTACGGGCGTGCCGCTGCTGGTCGATCTCGCCGCGATGCGCGACGCCGTTAAAAACCTCGGTCGTGACCCTGGCCTGATCGAGCCGCTGGTTCCGGTTGACCTCGTCGTTGACCACTCGGTGCAGGTCGACCGGGCCGGGACGGCAAACGCCTTCGTCAATAACCTCAAGATCGAGTTTGAGCGCAACCGCGAGCGCTACGAGTTCCTCAAGTGGGGCCAGCAGGCCTTCGAAACCTTCAGTGTCGTGCCGCCGGCCATCGGCATCATTCACCAGGTCAACCTCGAGCACCTCGCGCGGGTCGTCTTCCAGAAGGACGTCAACGGCACCAAGCTTTTCTACCCGGACACGCTCGTCGGCACGGACTCGCACACCACGATGATCAACGGCCTCGGCATTGTTGGCTGGGGCGTGGGCGGCATCGAGGCGGAAGCGGGAATGCTCGGCCAGCCTATTGCCTTCCAGACGCCGGAGGTCATCGGCGTGTACCTAACCGGCCAGCTCGGCGAAGGGACCACCGCAACCGACCTAACCCTGCGCATCACGGAAATGCTGCGCAAAGAAAAGGTGGTCGGCAAATTCGTGGAGTTCTTCGGCCCTGGTGCCGCCGCCTTAACCTTGGCCGACCGAGCCACGATCGCCAACATGGCGCCCGAATACGGCGCAACCATGGGCTTTTTCCCCGTGGACGACAAGTCGCTGGAGTATCTGCGCCAGACCGGTCGCAGCGAAGCGCACGTGGCGCTGGTCAAAGCCTACTTCGAAGCGCAGGGGCTCTTTGGCATGCCTGAGCGCGGCGAAGTGGACTACACCAAAGTGCTCGACCTCGACCTCGGCAGTATCGTGCCGAGCGTTGCCGGCCCAAAACGCCCGCAGGACCGCATCGACGTGCCCGAGCTCAAGCAGGCCTTCGAAACGCTACTCTTCGCCCCGGCAGCGGAGGGCGGCTACGGCGTAACCCCCGACCAGCGCGATAAGAAGAGCACAATCGACTTCCGTACCGATGTCGAGCGCTGGCGCGACGATGGCGGAGCGCCGGTTCTGGCCGAGGTAATGCCGGAAATCCAGCATGGCAGCGTACTGATCGCGGCGATCACGAGTTGCACCAATACCTCCAACCCCAGTGTGATGATCGCCGCCGGCCTGTTGGCCAAGAACGCGGTCGAGCGTGGTTTGGAGGTCGGCCACCACATCAAGACCTCGCTGGCGCCGGGTTCCCGGGTCGTGACCGACTACCTTCAGGCCACCGGCCTCCAGGAATATCTCGACCGTCTCGGCTTCAACCTCGTGGGCTACGGCTGCACAACGTGTATCGGCAACAGCGGGCCGCTCGATGCGTCCGTCGAAGAGGCCATTGCGAGCGGCGAGCTCATCTGCGCCAGCGTACTCTCCGGCAACCGCAACTTCGAAGCGCGCGTGCATGGCTCGATCAAGGCCAACTTCCTGATGAGCCCGCCGCTGGTCGTCGCCTATGCGTTGGCCGGCACCGTTGACATCGATTTGACGAAGGACCCGATCGGCACGGACAGCAATGGGCAGCCGGTCTTCCTGCAGGACCTCTGGCCCTCGCGCGAGGCAATCGAAGCCGAGATTACCCGCGGCCTCAAGCCGGAGATGTTTACCGCAAAATACGAGGAAATCGCTAGCGCAACGCCGCAGTGGGACGAGATTTCCGCTCCTTCCGGTGCCCTTTACGACTGGGACGAGAACAGCACCTACATCCAGTGCCCACCCTTCTTCGAGGGCTTTGGGCCCGAGGTTCCCGCAGCCGGCGAATACACCGGCCTGCGCCCGCTGGCGATCCTCGGTGACAGCGTCACGACCGACCACATCTCGCCTGCAGGCAGCTTCAAGCCGGACACACCGGCGGGGCGTTATCTGCAGGAGCACGGAGTCGAGCCGCGCAACTTCAACAGCTACGGCAGCCGCCGCGGTAATGACCGCGTCATGACCCGGGGAACTTTCGCCAACGTGCGTATCAAGAACCGCATGGCAGAAGGCAAGGAAGGCGGCTTTACGAAGCTGCAGCCCGACGGCGACATCCTGCCGATTTTCGACGCCTGCAAGACCTACAGGGAGCGCAATACACCGCTGATCGTTTTCGGCGGGGCCGATTATGGCATGGGCAGCTCGCGCGACTGGGCCGCCAAGGGCACCGCGCTGCTCGGCGTCCGCGCGGTGGTCGCGAAGTCCTTCGAACGCATCCACCGCAGCAACCTCATTGGAATGGGCGTTATGCCGCTTTGCTTCCCCGAAGGCACCGATGTGGATACCCTGGGCCTCGACGGAACGGAAACCTTTGACCTGCGGGGGATTGGCGACGAGCTCAAGCCAGGCCAGGAAGTCACTCTGGTGATTCACCGCAATAACGGTTCCGAAGAATCCGTAGGCCTGAAACTGCGCATCGATACGGCGGTCGAAGTTGATTATTACCGCCACGGTGGCATACTCCAATACGTCTTGCGTGGTCTGCTGGCTTGAGCGGTAATCCTGAGAATTCTTTATCAGGCCCGTGCACGCGCGCCTATGACTTCCCCCGCCAGCGCCAGTTATCTCGTCCGCCAGGACCCTTGCGAGGCCCAGGTCAAGATTATCGGGCGGGCGACCCACCTGAACTGCCGTCCCGTTGGCCGTTTCCTGCGGCTGGCGCTCAATCGCGGTGTGGAGCGACTGTACGTTGACTTCGCGGAATGCCAAGGCATGGACAGTACGTTTCTAGGCATGATCGCGAGCTCAGCGATGCAGGCCCGAGGTTCACAGTGCAAGCCCCGGATCATCCTGACCCGCTTGGGGGATCGCAACTTTCAGCTAATTCGCAACCTCGGCATTGGGCCGCTGGTGGAGACATCGGCGGAGGCGCCGCCGAAGATGGAGACGCTCGAAGACCAGCTCGAAGCCGAGAGCAGTGCCAAGAGCGATATCCTCGAAGCGCACGAATCCCTGGTGGCCGCGGATGAGGCAAACCGAGAAAAGTTTGAGAATGTGCTGACTTTTCTCCGGAAGGAAGTCGACCCCGACGGCAACCCCGACCTCGTCGACTGATCATCCCAACCTCCGACCGGGGCAGGAGGATCCATTCCCTCACTAAAGGGCCATGGCCGATTTCACGGCTCGGGCGCGCTCCGGGATCAACGCTCAGCGCTTCTTCTTGCGCCCGCCGAGCGGGAAGATCGGGTGGCCCAGACGGCGGCTGGCGATCCGCTCGATTTGGAGCGCTACAGAAAAGTCTGTCACCATGAAGCGCAGGAAGTCGCCTTTGGACACCGTGAAGGCGCGGGCTTTCTCTTCTGCCACGACCTCGGAGGTCGTCTGTGAATTCTGCAGCAGGGATATCTCCCCAAAGAAGTCACCTCGACGCAGTCGCGCCACAATCTTCTTCTTGAGGCGCACCGAAAAGACGCCCTGGTAGACAATGTAGAAGAACCGGTTGTCAAAGCCTCGCGGCAAGACAACCGACCCGTCGGGATACTCGTTGACGACCACCAGCTTGGCGAAGCGCTGAACGGTCTCGGGCGTCCAGGAACGGCTCAGCCTAATTTCGCGAAGCAAGCCCTCTTTCTGCATGATCTCCTGCATCCGCTGGCGCCCGACCCGCGAAATCACTTCGCGATGGAAGGTCTCCCGGTCCAGGAAAACCACACAGGTACTGCGCTGCGCTCGGACCTGGTACTCGATGGGTTTGGCGTCGATCAGCTCGTCTTCACCAAAGGTTTCCGCTGCACCGATCGTGCGGATCACAGAAATTCGGCCGGTACGGGTGACCTGCTCCTGAACCAGCGACCCAAAGAGCACGATGGGATAGTGGCTCAGTGTGTCGCCCGGCTCGTAAAGGACCTGATCGGACTCGTAAAACCGGTACTGAGCGCGCACAGTCAACAGGTTGATGGTCTCGGACGACAGGCTCTGCGAAAAAGGCATGGCCCCAATCAACTCCTTCATGACCTCCCGGTTGACATCCTTTTCCTGCAATTCCTGCCCCTGGAAGTTCACATCGCCCTGGCCCTTCCGCTCGGCCTTTCGGAAACTCGAAAGCAATCGCAGGAACAGCTTGCTGAATCCGACGCTAAGGATCGCTACGGCCAACACCACAATGAGGATCAGGCTGACCACCGAAGTCGTTTCTCCGGAACCCGACTCCCGGATCGTCTCGCCAACTTTGCTGTCCCAGAACACCAGGTAGCCCAGCGCCCCCGCCACCACCATCCAGCCAAGGGCGTAGAGGACTTCGATGATGACGGAATTGGGCTTCAGGAAGTGCAGGCTCCTCTTCAGGCGGCCCAGCGGCCCGTCCCCGGTTTCGAGGGCAAACTCAGTCGCGACCGAGCGCTGCGGCCCTCGAAAAAACGCGTGGATAAAACGGGTGGCCGGCGAATTCTTCAGCGGGGCCATGACGTAGAAGACGCCGAGGTAGGCGATCAGCGAGGCCTCGGGAAGCAGCCAGATCACCGTGCCGGCGTACAGGAACATGGGCGCGACCTCAACCTGCGCCATGCCCGTCTCACAACTGCGCCCGCCCATCACAGCATCCCGCCGGTTGAAGTCGAAGTGGGGAAAAAGCGTACCCACGTTGAGGCGCGGGCTGAACACCTCTCCCTCGAACGCCGTGAGCAAGCTGGCAGACAGAAAATTTCCCACACTGAGACAGACGCACACAAACACCCATCCAGCCGCCAGCAAGGCTGTGAAAAGAATCAGGTTATCCGGGGGTGCGAGGTTGATTCGGTAGCCCATCGACAGGGCGCCGAACAGAATCACCAGCAGCGAAAAAAAGTGGGCCAGCGGATAGTTGAGACGGTACTTCCAGTCAGCGGGCGCGACCACTGGCCCCTTCGTTCCCAAGGTCACCAGAATAAAGCGCCGCCGGGCCTTGAGCAAAAGCTCGAAGAGCTCGGAAAGGGGCGGGCAGGCGCGGTCGCGGATCAGGTCGAGGAAAAGGTCCAGCAAACTGATGGGCTTGCTGTACCGCTGCAGGAGTTTCCACTCCGCTTTCGTCACCACCAGATAGGTCTTATTGCGGATGTTCTTGACGACCAGCAGGTCGTCCCTGCGCTCATGGATTTTCAAATCCTCGGACAGCAGCAGGGGCTGCATCAGCTCCGCTTCCGCACTGTCCGGTGATGAGGGCCTGAAAACTTCTTTGCGGAGCAGGGAAACGTTGGTCATGGAGAGCGCGGCAAAGGCATGGGGAAACCGGGGTGCAGAACCGCTAGGTTCATGCCCCTACCCCAATTTGTCAATGCTCAAGACCGGCGGGGAAAGCCCGCAGCTCAGCCTGTACGCCGCAGCAGAGGAAGCAGCATTCCGAGGGCAAGGAGCGGGTGCAGAGAAGGCTCCGGAATCTTCATCAGGATGTCGTCAGAGTACTCGCTTAAGCGCACGTAAAGGGCATAGTCGCCACCGCCAACTCCGGTAACCGGAGCCGGAACGGTACCACCCTCACCGTCGGAGACCAAATCGGTCGTGATCACATCTTCTCCAAAGGTTGTCGCGTCCGGAGCCGCTCTTCGGGAAACGATGGTCGTTAATCCGACGGCATACCAGGTACCATTGATCTGCTGAAACAGCCCGCTGCCGGAGTCGAAGAGAGCCGGTGACGTTTCCGCTTCTCCGACGCCGCCGCCCGCCTCAGTGCCGGCGACGGTGGCAATCGCCGTATAATTGCCATCATCGTAAGACACCGAATAGGTGTACAAGCCACCCGCCAGGACATCGTTTTCCAACTCGTTGATGCCCCAGCGCTTCTCCGCAGGTCGCTCCCAGCGGTATATGTTGTCCCCCTCCGTCCCAAAAGCAGCGTCATTGCCACCGAGCCCGGCGCCTACCAGGTACGCATTGCTGCCGCCCATTTCGATCCCGCTTGTCGGCAGGTTGATGGCCGGAACTCCGGGATCCCCGGAAATGCGAAACACCTCCAGGTCAACCCCGGGAGCAACCTGCATGGGGGTCGTGACCCGGTTGAAGAAGTTGATGCCGTCGAACGTGATGCCATCCCGGTTTCTGACATGCTCGGCGCTGAGAACCCATCCGCCGCCGAGGTACAGGCCTGAACCCTCGACGTTGGTAATCGCGCCATTATCGAGATTCGCGATCTGACCTACGCTGTCGTAGGGCAGCCCGGCTGGCCGCGCCATTGCGGAGATATCCCCGAGTTGCACGAGTGCCAGAAGCGATCCGGGAGCAAGCGGGGCGGCAAGCAGGAGAATCCATTTCATGCCCAAAGGCTGCATTGCGCAATCGCGCGCGGCAAGCAGCGTCTGGCGTGGTAGGGCTTAATTTCCCAGGCTTTTCAAAGGTTCTCCACAGCTGGCTTAGTGGTTTCTGAGTTGAGCCAGGCAACAAACCATGTCCAAGGTAGCGAAATGTCTCCTGTCCGCGTCCGTTTCGCGCCTTCGCCCACTGGCAACCTCCACCTCGGCAGTGCCCGAACGGCCCTGTTCAACTGGCTATTCGCACGCCATACCGACGGCACCTTTGTCCTGCGCATCGAGGATACCGACCGGGAACGCAACACCCCCGAGAGCCTCGCGACAGTTCTCGACGGCCTGAGGTGGATGGGGCTGGACTGGGATGAAGGCCCGAATGTCGGCGGCGATTGGGGGCCCTATTTCCAGAGCGAGCGCGGCGCCATCTACGAAGCGCACCTGCAGAAGCTTCTCGATGCGGGTCGTGCGTATAAGCAGGATGGGGCCATCTTCTTCCGCCTCGAGGGCGAACGCTATACCGAGTTCGACAAGTTCAAGCAGGCCGATGTGGAGAAAGTGAAAGCCGATCCGGTGCTGATCGCTGACGCTGTCCGTGGTAACGTCAAGCACCACGTCGAGAGCGACTTCGTGCTGCGTCGCGCTACTGGCGACTTCGGATTCCACTTCACGAATGTCGTCGACGACCTGACGATGGCGATCACGCATGTCATCCGGGGTGAGGATCATCTGACCAACACCGCCCGGCACATCCGGCTGTTCGAAGCGCTCGGCGCGGCGCCACCGGTCTACGCGCACCTGCCGCTTATCCTCAAAAGCGACGGCAGAGGCAAAATGAGCAAACGCGAGCCCGGCGGCGGTCTCAACGAACACATCGAAGGCGGCATCCTGCCGGCGGCTTTCGTCAACTTCCTCGCCCTGCTCGGCTGGAACCCCAAAGACGATCGCGAAAAGCTCTCCGTGGGTGAGTTGATCGAACGCTTCGACCTCCCTGGCATCAATAAGGACGGAGCGCGTTTCGACCCCAAAAAGCTGGCGGCGCTGAATACCGACTACCTGCGTGAACTCCCGCTGGAAACCTTCGCCTGGCACGCTGGGCCCGTTTTGGCGAAAGCCGGTCTGATCGACGACGCCACCGACGAGGACCTCCTGCAGAAGGTCCTCGCGCTCGTGCAGCCGAAAGTACGCGACCTCCCCGGACTGCCTGCGCTGTGCGGATTCTTCTTCAGCCAAGCATTCGAAACGGACGAAAAAGCGCTGTCGAAGGTCACCAAAAAAGGCGATCCCGCTGAACGGGCCCGCCTGGTGATCCCCGCGCTGGAAACCGTCTCCGCGGACCAGTGGACCGCTGAGGCCCTCGACGCCGCCTTCGACGAACTGGCCCGGCAAACCGAAGCGGCTAAGTTCGACTACTTTCCAGTGACCCGGCTCGCGATCAGCGGCCAGGGCGGCGGCCCCGACCTGCTCGGCTGCCTTGAGGTGCTCGGCCGCGAGAAGGTGCTGGAGCGGTTGCGGCGATTTGCCGGCTAGCTGCAAGCTGCCAAAAAAAAACGCGCCGGAATTCCAGCGCGTTTTCGCATAAGGTGAGGGGGTTAGGCGATCGCCAACAGGGCCGCGGCGACGGCGCTGCCGCCGGAGATGACCGCGGTTCCCGTTAACCACCAAGCCGCGGTGGCGGCGCTGCGCCGGGCGACCTCAGCCTGATGGATGGCTTCGTCACGCGCAGCGGCGACGCGGCGACGGGTCTCGGTCTGCACCTTTTCCAGACGCTGGATGCTTTCGGCCCGAGTTTCGTCATACTTGGCGACGATCTGTTCGGCCTGCTCCTGAGAAACGCCCGGTGCGGAGGCCAACAGGGCCACGACCGTGCCGCGGTCGCACTGCTCGAGGCGTTCGCGGAGGACGTCCGGGGTCTGCTTCGGGTCGTTCATGATCACGCGGAAATCTCGCTTGAGCTGCGCGTAGTTGAGCTCCGGACGCTCCATGGCGTTGATGCGGCGGGCGATTTCCACTTCGGCCTGATCCTTCTTCATGCGGGCGCGGGCAGGCTGAGCGCGACCTTGCTCGCGCACCCGGCCTGCGCGTTCCTTGGCAATGGCTGCATGCCCCTGCGACTTCTCCTGTGCGTTTCCGGCCTTCTGCTGCACGAAGGCGAGCGCCTTTTCCGCGCTTTGCACGATGCGCTCCGCCCGGTCGTGATCGATATCCGACCGCGTTTCCAGAGCGGCCACGAGGGTGCCACGGTCGATCTGCGCTGCGCGGTTGCGCACCACGTCACCGCTAGCCTTCGGCTCCGCAACGATGGCGTCGATGTCGTCCTTGATGCGGTCGGGGTCGAGTTCGTCTCGACCCGTTTCGCGCAGGTAGCGCTCCACGCGCTCACGGGCCGCGCGGGCGTCGGCGTCATCCTGCGGCGCAAAGCGCTCCATGACATGGAAACCCTTGTCCGCTGGACGCTCGTCGCTGTCTTTGATCGCCTTGATGTCGCGAGCGCGAGAACGTGAGCCCCGGAGCGCTTCTTTTACCTGGCTGACGTCCTTCTTCGAAAAACGCGGCTGGCGGGAGGCGACATCGACGATGAGCTTGCGCTTCAGGCCGTCCTCGTCGCCGTCGTAGTCTTCTTCAATCTCAATTTCGTCGAGGATGGCTTCGAGTTCGGAGCGCAGCATCGCGGCATCGAAACGCTGTGGCTCGAGCGTGTGAATGTAGTGCTCGAGCTTTTCCTCGAAGCGCTGCCCGTCGAAGTTGGCGCGGACTTCATCACGGATGCGGTCGACGACATGATCGGCGCTGTGCTCGATGATCTGCTCGGCCTGCTTCGCCTGCGATTTGCCCATCAGCCCGCTGACGCCGTGGGAAATGCCGCGCAGGCCGCTGATAGCGGCGTTGGTCACGGCGCCGCTGAAGGTCGAGATCGCCCGTGAGTCCATCCACGCAAGGACGATGATGGCTGTAGCCCAGATGCCGAGGCCGCAAGCGACGGCGGTGAGGGTCGTCAGGGGCAGAATCGCGGAAACGGCAATCCAGACAGCGCCGAAGATGGCGATGGATGCCGAAAGTGCGGACCAGAAACCGATGCCGACGGTAATCGTGGCCGGGCCAACGCTGCTGCCGCCCGAGTCCTTACCGGACTTTTCAGCCTTCTGTTTATCCTTCTTGGCCTGCTTCTCGATGTTGCCAACGGCGGAGATACCGAAGGCGACCGCGAGGCCCGTCAGTACGAGCTGGAAAGCGAGCGCGATGATCACGCCCGCGACAAGGGCGCCGAAAAAGCTGGCGCCGATTTCGTTGTCCGCCACCGACACCGATTGGCCGTAAGCCAGAGCCGGAGCGAGGAGGAGGAGGGTTAGGTGGGTTGCTTTCATAAAGGGGGCAGAAACGAGCTAAAGTTCTGCCCCACTTCGCAAACCCTGTTCCAAGTCGCCTCCTACGGTATTCGCTGAGTCTCAAGGGACCCTGAAAAGCCACATTTGCCCCAAGGAACCGGCGGCGCCGGTGCAGACTGCACCGCGCTGGATGCCGCAAGATGCCGACATTGCAACTCGATGTGTGGTCGAAACGTCGGCCCGACCGTTCAGGCCGACGCTCGCATGAGCGCAGTACCGCAGGGAGCTTCGGCCGCCTCGTCGAGGCTATTGCGCTTGCGGCAGCCGGACCCGAATGGCGAGCGGCTGTTCGGAATGGCTTCCGAAAACAGCCGCCACCGGGCTGCAGTCGCTCACCACGAGCTCCACCTCAAGAGCGTCTGGCAGGCGCTCCCCGTCTTCACCGTAGGGGCGCAATTCATCGAGCGGCACCCTGAGTTCGACGGTCGCTTCGGCTCCGGCGTCGAGGGCCACCCGCTCAAAGGCTTTCAGCGCACATTGCGGGACATGCGCAACGCCTGGCCATCGGGCGTAGAGCTGCACTACCTCCTCAC
This sequence comes from Opitutales bacterium, assembly GCA_050331415.1. Classification (GTDB taxonomy): domain Bacteria; phylum Verrucomicrobiota; class Verrucomicrobiia; order Opitutales; family Cerasicoccaceae; genus DAIQNO01. The sequence goes on from JBHJGW010000052.1 coordinate 28,806, forward strand.
CGGTGTGTGCGCCGGTGTTCTTGAGGCGGACGCTTACAGCTATCGTGCGGGTACCGGAATCGAGGTTGGCCTGCGCATCGGCCAGGGAAAAGGTGGTGTAGCTCATGCCATAGCCAAACGGATACAGCGCTGGCGCCTCTTGGTAACGGTACGTGCGCCCGCGCAGGGCATAGTCTGCAAACGGTGGCAGATCCTCGAGACGACGGGGGAACGTCGCGGGCAGCTTACCACCGGGAGCTGCGTGACCCCAAAGGATATCGCCCACGGCGTTGCCGCCCTCTTCACCCGGGTACCAGGCGAGGAGCAGCGCGTCTGCCATCTCATGGACCTCCTCGAGTTCCAGCGGGCAGCCACCCGTTACGACGACCACCAGCGGCAACTTGCGCGGGTCGGCATCGAGCTTTTCGCGCAGCTGGCGCAAGAACTTCAGCTGGTTCTCAGGCAGCTGAATGCTCGACTTGTCCCCGCCGTCGGGAGCGCCGATGCATTCCCCCTGCTCGCCCTCCATCAACGGCGAGAAGCCCACGCATGCCACGACGGCGTCAGCCCATTCCGTCAGGCCAAGGTACCAGTTGCTGTCGAAGATATTGGGATGCGTCAGGAAGGCCCCTTGCGAGTGCGTGATGGTGACGCCATCGGGCGCGGCGCCCGTGATGCCTTCGAGCAGCGAAACCAGCTTGCCCGAGCTGCCTTTGTAAAAGTTGCCGAGCAGGATCTGCAGGTCGATGGAGGTTGGCCCCGTGACCAGGACGACGTTGTCGCGCTCGCGGCGCAGCGGCAGCGCGTCGTCAGCGTTCTTCAAAAGCACGAGGGATTTGCGCGCCGACTCCCGCGCGAGCGCAATGTGCTCGGGACACTGAATAACCGAGCACGGAATGTTCGCGTAAGGGTGGGCGGAAAGGTCATCCCAGTGCCCAAGACGGCACTGCAAGGCAAGCACGCGGCGCACGGCCCGGTCGATCGTCGCCTCGGTGATGAGCCCCCGCCCGAGCGCCTCCGCGGCCCGCGGAAAGGCGTGTTGCCCCAGCTCCAAATCGAGCTGCTGACTCAGGCACAGGCCAGCGGTTTCGACCTGATCTTCGGTCAAGTCGTGTCCCTTGGCGTGGCCGGTGAACTGCTCGTGCAGCCGGACGTTTTCGCCCGCCTTCTGCTTGTGCAGGCTCCCAAGCGCACCGCCGTCGGACAAGACGACGCCCTCGTAGTGATGGCGCCCACGGAGAAAATCTCCAATCAAGACTGAATGCGCGCAGCAGTGCTCACCATTTACGCGGTTGTAGGTCGCCATCACGCTTGCGGCACCGGCATCGACCAGTTCACCGAAGGCGTAGAGATAAGTCTCGAGCAGATCTTTACGGGACGTGACCGCGTTGAAGCGGGTACGCTCGGACTCCGGGCCACTGTGGACACCGAGGTGTTTGGCGCAGGCGGCCAGCTTGAGGTAGCGCGGGTCATCGCCCTGCAGACCGCGAACGAACGCACAACCCATCCGGGCCGTCAGTACGGGATCCTCGCCAAAAGTCTCCTGCGCCCGACCCCAGCGCGGATCGCGCAGGATGTTGATAACCGGCGAGTATACCAGCAGGGTGACCTTTGGCGAACGACGCCAGAACTCGTCGTGAAACTTCGCACGCATCTCGTCGGACGTCGCGGACGCGATGCGCTCGACCAGTTCGGGATCGAAAGTTGCCGCCATGCCGATCGGCATCGGAAAACTGGTCGCGCGGCCAGTATTACACAACCCGTGGAGCGCTTCGCCGCCGTAGGCGAAATGCGGCAGGCCAATGCGCTCCACGCCCGGGAATTTATCGTGCAGCAGCGATACCTTCTCCTCGAGCGTCAGGCGCTCGAGAACATCGCTGACGCGGTCGGCGACTGCGGCGTTGGCGTCTTTCCAGAGGGGAGTGTCGGTGGAGGACATAGGCAGGATATCGGAAGAAAACAGCGTTGTCCCAAACGCGGTGAACCTGCGCGAATGCTAACCCACAAAAGCCGTTGAGTGGGGCGGATGTTTTAAAACCACAACCGCGGTTCAACCGTTTGAGCCGGTTGCCGATTGCTTGATTGAGGGACGCTCCGTGCGGTCAGATCATGGCCGAAAAGCAGTCGCCCCACATTGGCGTCCACCTGGGCGGACATTCCGTTTTTGAAGAAGGCGCCGAGCGCGTCGTAGAAACGCTCAGCCGGACGTGTCACGCGACACACCTGCACTGCTACGCGATGTCGGGGCATACCTATGCCCTGGACCCCAAAGAGCCCGCTTGGGGCCCCGCGTTTCGCTCGGACAAGGCAGACCACGGCGAGCTGAACCCTCGCCCGCAGGAGCGGGTGAGCTGCGTGCACTTCCAGAGTGATCCGAAGTACTACGACCGCCCCGCCCTCGCGCCGGGCGAGCCTCACCTCGGGTGGGGCGACCGGGACGCCTTCGACGAGCTCGCCGAACCCGCCGCCAAGGCGGGGATCAAGCTCTTCGCACGTCTCTGCGACTGGGGTAATGCCTTCCCGTTCGTTCCCGACATGGCCGCTGGCTGGGCCATCGAGACGCTGGGCAATCGCCGCCCGCACTTCGTCTGCTGCAACAACCCGGACTACCGGCGATGGATGCGCAACCTGATGGAAGATCTCTTTCGCAGCCACCCGCAGGTGGCTGGTCTCAATTACGGCTTCGAGCGGTGCCCGCCGCTAATCGGCGTGCTCAATGGACGGACCGACCCGGATTGCTTCTGCGAGCACTGCTGCGCCCTCGGCGAGCGCCACGGCGCCCGCCCGGAGCGTGCCCGCGAAGGCTTCCGCGAACTGGTCGGCGCCATCGCCGCAATCAAAGAAAAACGGCCTGCAGACGGCGCCTTCCCCACTATCTTCCGCATTCTGCGCAACTTTCCCGAAATCCTCACCTGGGACCGGCTCATGGTCGATGGCTGGCTGAATATGGCGCGCGACATGTATTACACGATCAAGGGCGTCGACGCCAACGCTGAGGTCGGCTGGCACCTCGTTCATCATGAAAGCCACAACCCGCTGTTCCGCGTGATTTTCGACACGGACGAGATGGGTGCCTACGCGGACTTTTTCAAACCAGTGCTCTACCACAACCCTACCGGCATGCGCCACAAGCACTCGGTGATGGAATGGCTAGGCTCGAGTATCTTTGCCGACCTTCCCAAACCGGTGCTGCTCGAAATGAGCTACGCGATGTGCGGATTGCTCGGCTGCGATCTGCCCTCGTGGGACGAAATGCAAAATGAGCCCGTACGCAGTTTCACGCCAGAGTACGTCAAGCGCGAGACCGAACGCTTCGTGTCCAAAACGGACAAACCCATTTATCCCGGCATCGGCCTCGATATCCCCGGCAAAGGCGGCGAGGAGTGCTCACCGGAAAGTGTCTACGCCTGCACCAAAGCCGCCTTCGACGGTGGCGCCCACGGCGTCATCATCTCCCGCGAATACGACGAAATGCAGATCAAGAACCTCGAAGCCGCCGGACGCGCGGTGAAGGAGGTAACCGGGTAGGAAAAGGCCACTTTGCCAAAGTGGCAGCTTGAAAACCGGTCAGTCGGCACCTTTTCGTGCCGCTCGGGCAGCTCGGGCGGTTTTGGCTGAGCTGCTCCGGGCCTGATCGCTTTGCGGAGGCGTCAAGTAGGTTTTGTCTTCGAGCAGTTGGTTGTATAGTGTGAGCAGCCGCACGCCCTCGCGAGGTTTCACGCGGTCGTCGCGGGTCGCGTTATCGACCTGCGCCTTCATCGCTTTGGAGAGCTCGCTGGAGTCATGCTGAATCATGTTGAGCACCTGGCTCGTGTTGTAGCCGTTGATCGTCTGCTCGATGTAGAAACCGTCCTCCTCGTCCTCCTCGAGGAAAATGTGCAGCTCGTTGACGCGCCCAAAAAGGTTGTGCAGGTCGCCCATGATGTCCTGATAGGCGCCCACCAGAAAAATGCCGAGGTAGTACGGTTCACCCCGCCGAAATTCGTGCAGACGGAGGGTGTGTTTGACGTCCTCGAGGTCGATGAAGGTCGCGACTTTGCCATCGCTGTCGCAAGTGATGTCGACGAGGGTCGTTTCGACTGACGGCCGTTCATTGAGCCGGTGAAGGGGCGCAATGGGGAAAAGCTGACCGAGCGCCCAATGGTCGACGAGGCTCTGGAAAACCGAAAAATTGCCGACGTATTGCTCAGCAAGCTGACGGGTCAGCTCTTCGAGCTCTTCGGGGATATAGCCCTCGCGCTCGGTGACCTCCCGGTGGATGTCCTGGCAGATCGTCCAGAAAAGCGTTTCGGCGCGCGCCCGCGTATCTAGGTCGAGGTAACCGAGGCTGAACAGGCTCGCAGCCTCATCCTTTTTTTGCAGGGCATCGTGGTAGCGCTCGAGCTGGCTGATCGAGCTGCCTTCCCGCAGGAGCCACTGCAGGTAGCGCAAAATCTGGTGGTCCCGCTTGCGCGGTGGCGGCGTTTCCCCGGACTGCAGCTTCGCGATGCGGTCGGTCACCTCGACTACCAGAAGCGAGTGGCTGCCGACGATCGCGCGGCCGCTCTCGGAAATGATGTCGGGCACGGGAGCCTCCGCCTCGGCGCAGACGTTGCGGATATTGAAGACGACGTCGCGGGCGTACTCACGTACGCTGTAGTTCATCGAGCTCTCGAAATTGCTGCGGGAGCCGTCGTAGTCGATGCCGAGACCGCCGCCAACATCCAGGTACCGCAGGGGGAAGCCCATCCGGCGCAACTCGCAGTAATAACGTGTCGCCTCGATCACGGCCTTTTTCAGTGGCAGAATGCTCGGCACCTGCGAGCCGATGTGGAAGTGAACCAACTCCAAACAGTCGGCCATCCCCGCGCGCTTGAGCCGCCGGGAGACCGCCGCGACCTCCGCCGCGCTGAGCCCGAATTTGGCGCTCTCGCCGGAAGAAGTCGCCCATTTACCCTCGCTTTCGACGCGTAGCTTGAGCCGCAAGCCGATCTGGGGAGCAACATCCATCTCGCGAGACACACGCAGGATCGACTCGACTTCGGAAAACTGCTCGATGACGAGGATCACTTCCTTGCCGAGCCGGCGCCCGAGCAGCGCAAGGCGGATATAGTCGTCGTCCTTGTAGCCGTTACAAATGATCAGGCTCCCCGGTTTCTCCATTTGCGCCAGGGCGATCATCAGCTCGGGCTTGCTGCCCGCTTCGAGGCCAGCGTCAAACGGCTTGCCAGCATCGACGATCTCTTCGACGACCTCACGCAGCTGATTAACCTTGATCGGAAAAACGCCGCGGTACCGGCCCTCGTAATTCTCCTGTGCAATGGCCTCGCGGAAGGCATGGTTGATCTCCGCGATGCGGTACTGGAGCATATCCTGCACGCGGACGGTCAAGGGTGGCTTCAGGCCCATTTCGCGTGCCTCAGCCAGCACATCCATCAAGCGGATGGCACGACTGTCGGCCTGCGGGTGCACCCGCAGGTTGCCATCACCATCAACGCTGAAATGGCCTGCACCCCAGCGGTTGAAGCCGTAGTAGTTCTCCGCGTCCTCGGCTGTCCAGAAGCGAGCAGTGTCAGTGGTATCGGGGTTACTCAAGATAGCTCAAAAACCTACGGAGGCACGGGAGCACGTCAACCGCCACTTCGGCACCAACGACCAATCCAAGCCTGGGCAGCGGACCCGGCAGTGACTCGGCCCGGTATGCCGGAACGGCCCGCAGCGGCGCCGCTCCCGAAGCCCCGAACGCGCAAGGAGAGCTTTTAGCCGAACCCAGGCTCAACTCGAAACTTTCGCCATTGTAGCGGCTTCGCGCACGCGGCTGTAGCGGCGCAGGATCGTGCGTTCGATGTCGGCATTGGACAAACCGTTGGCAGCGCGCAGGTCCTCGACGCTGGAACCGTGATCGATGAAGCGGTCGGGCCACCCGAGGCGCTCCAGCGGTGTCGGCAGACCGGCATCGAGCAGGAACTCGCCAACTGCAGCCCCGAAGCCGCCCATCCGGGCGTGATCCTCGATCGTCACGATCAGCGAAACGTCGCCGGCGTGCTCGCCCAGCAGTTCCTCGTCGAGCGGCTTGGCGAAACGGGCGTTGGTCACCCCGATACTCAGGCCGTGTGTAGCGGACATTTGGCTGGCCAGCTTGAGCGCCAACGTGACCATGGGACCGTAGGCCCAGATCATGATGTCCTCACCCTCGCGCAGCACCTCAGCTTTGCCGATTTCGAGCAGTTCGGGCGCGTCCTTGAGGGGCGTGCCTTCGGCGGCGCCGCGCGGGTACCGAATGAAGGCGGGCCCACCCACCTGAAGGCCGGTGTGCATCATATCGACAAGTTCGTCCTCGTCTTTGGGAGACATGAGGATCGTTTCGGGGATGCCACGGAGGTACGCGATATCGAAAAGGCCGTGGTGGGTCGGGCCGTCGTTGGGAGACAGGCCTGCGCGGTCCATGCAAAAAAGCACGTCGAGCTTTTGCAGGGCCACGTCGTGAACCACGCAGTCGAATGCGCGCTGGAGGAAGGTCGAATAAATGGCGCAGACAGGCTTCATGCCCTGCGTCGCCAGGCCGGCCGCGAACAATACGGCGTGTTCCTCGGCGATACCGACGTCGAAATACTGTTTCGGGCAGGCTTCGCGCAGATGCGTAAGCCCTGTGCCCGAGGGCATGGCCCCGGTGATGCCGACCACCCGGGAATCCTGCTGGCAAAACTCGACGAGGGCCTTGCCGAAGACGTCCTGGTAGGCGGGCGGGCCGGAGCTGCTCTTCTTTTTGCTTTTCCCGGTTTGCCGATCGAACGGGCTGGTGCCGTGAAATTTTTCCGGATTATCCAGCGCAGCCGGGAAACCGCGGCCCTTTTCCGTCAATACATGCAGGATGATCGGTTCCTCAGCGTTTTTGCAAAAGCCGAGGTATTGGTCGAGCAGGCGAAGGTCGTTGCCGTCGATCGGGCCGATATAGCGCAGGCCCAGTTTCTCGAAGAGCGAAGACTGCTGCCCGCTGAACCACTCTTTCGTATCCTGTTTGAATTTGCTACCGAGTTTGCGCAGCGTCTCGCCGCCCGGCACGTTCTTGAGGAAGCCTTCCACATCGTTGTGCAGGCGCTCGTAAACCGGGTTCGTGATGAGCTCATTGAGGTAGCTTGAAATAGCGCCGACGTTCGGGGCGATCGACCACTTATTATCGTTGAGGATGACGATAAACTTCCGCGTCGTCCCGGCAATGTTGTTGAGGGCCTCGAGGGTGATTCCGCAGGTCAGCGCGGCATCACCGATGACGGCCACCACGTGCTCGTCGGTCTGCAGGAGGTCGCGGCCCGCCGCCATCCCCAGAGCCGCGGAAAGGGCGGTACCGGCATGGCCCGCTCCGTAGCAGTCGTGCTCGGACTCCGTGCGAGTCAGAAAGCCCGACAGACCGCCGCCTTTCCGGATATGGTCAAACTCATCGGTGTTGCGCCCCGTCAACAGCTTATGAACGTAACCCTGGTGAGCGACATCGAATACAAAGCGGTCTTTGGGCGTCGTGAAATGCCGGTGCAGCGCGAGGGTCAGCTCGACCACCCCGAGGTTAGGACCGACGTGCCCACCGTTTACTGAGGTGGAATCGAGAATGCGGTCTCGGATTTCGGCAGCCAGCAGGGGCAGTTGCTCGGTCGAAAGGGCCTGCACGTCGGCAGGCCCGTTAATTTGGGCGAGGAGGGACATTTTCGCGGGTTGAGTCGATACAGGACAAAGAGGCGGGCACCTGGCGCCGGGGTCAAGTTTCAGGGTCACTAACGGGCGTCAGCAAACCATCGTCGCTGAGCTGGCTCAGCCGCGTTTCGGCCGCTCCCAGCAGCTCGCGGCTGCGCTTGAGCAACTGCGCCCCGCGAGCATAACGGGTAATCAGCTCGTCGAGCGTGCTGCGACCGGCTTCCAGATCGGCGACGATTGACTCCAGCTCAGCCATAGCTTGTTCGAAGCTCAAGTCTTCGGGTGGCGGCGGGTCTGATTCGGGAGCGTTCAACAGGGCGTTTGCGCGGGAAAGTTAACGACTGGGCGATGGTCGGATGCGCCATCCCAGATTTGCGTAAATGGACAAACGCGCGGGCGATGTCAACCGAGGGATTGTGAACGCCCTAGGCCTTGGATTCCAGGAAAGGGCTTTTCGGCAACCCGACGAAGCCTCCTGCAGCGGTGCCCGACAGACAAGCGGAGCCCTTTGCGTTCCTGGGAAGAGGTTCGGTGCCGGATAGCCAGGCGATTCCGGCTTGAGGCGGGGCACCCAGCCGCGCTATGGCGTCATGATGCTCGCATTTGTCGTCTACTCGCTGTTGGCCTTGCGCACCGTCGCCGAATTGTGGCTCGACCGGCTCAACCTGCGTGAACTCAAACGCCACGAAAACGCGGTGCCCGAGGCCTACCGCGCGACCGTCAGTGAAGAAGAATACGCCAAATCAGTCGATTACTCGAAAGCTAAACTCACCTACGGCGGCTGGCGCACCATCTGGGATGTCCTGGTACTCGCGGTGTTGCTGGCGGGCGTGCTCGCAGCGCTCTACCACGCCTTCACCGGCTGGCTCGGGGAGGGCCTCTGGTCGCGGGCCCTCGCTGTCGTGCTGACGCTTTTCGTCGCCTCGCTGCCGGGCTGGCCGTGGGATTGGTGGGCGACCTTCAAACTTGAAGGAAAATACGGGTTCAACCGTACGACCGCTGCGCTCTGGCTGCGCGACCGCGCGGTAAGCTTTCTGCTGACGCTGGCCATCGGGGTGCCCCTGGTCGCGCTGTTGTTATGGTTCGCGGAGGCGTTGCCGACCACCTGGTGGCTCTGGGGTTTCCTGGCGCTGCTGGTTTTCCAGGTCATCATGCTGGCGCTTTACCCCAAGCTGATTCTGCCGCTGTTTAACAAACTCACGCCGCTGCCGGAAGGCGAATTGCGCGAGCGGCTCGTTGCACTGGGCGAGCGTGCAGGATTCACCATGACGCAGCTGCAGGTCATCGACGGCTCGAAGCGCTCCACCCATTCGAACGCGCTTTTTACGGGCTTTGGACGTTTTCGCAAAGCCATCCTTTACGATACGCTGATCGAACAAATGAAGACGCCGGAGCTCGAGGCGGTGCTCGCGCACGAGATCGGACACAGCAAATGCCGCCATCTGCCGAAAATGCTCGCGGTGTCCGCGATCAGCAGCCTCGTGATGTTTGGTGCCCTCGGCTTGCTGGCGGCAAACCCTGAGCTGCTGACGCCGTTCGGCTTTGCGCCCGGGGATGGCGTCGCCGCGGTGTTGCTTTTCGCGGCCCTCGCCGGCGATGTCTTTACCTTTTGGTTCAGCCCGCTGACCAACAGCCGCTTGCGCAAGTACGAGTACGAGGCCGATGCCTTCGCCAAACAAATGCTCGATGACGACCCGATGCCCCTGGTCAGCGGCCTGCGCCGGATCCACCAGAAGAATCTCGCCAACCTGACCCCGCACCCTTGGTACGCCCGTTTCCACTACAGCCACCCCACGCTGATTGAGCGCGAACGGGCGCTCCTCGGTTAGCGCTATTGGCGAATCACCACGGCCACGGCTCGAACACCCATTACCTGAGATGTTGGCTAAGCGGGGACCCAATAGCCGAAGAACGCGGTCCAGCGGGCGGCCTTGCGCGGCAAACGCGCCGCATCGGACGTTGCGGTGCCGCTTTATGGGCAGCTGGCTATTGGGGTTGGGGATGTTCTTGTTCCTCCTCGCCCCATTGCGCGCGGATGCGGAGCACGTGCGCATCGCGACTTACAATGTGCGCAACTACCTCGAAATGGGCCGCCGGGTGGGTGGCTACTGGAAAGACGAATACCCGAAACCGGAGGCGGAACTGCAGGCAGTGCGCGAAGTCATTCGCTTCGCCGATCCGGACATCCTGGCCTTGCAGGAGATCGGCTCCGCCGCCCACCTCGCTGAGTTGCAGGACGACCTTGCCGCCGAGGGGCTCAACTTCCCCTACGCCTATTTTGGCGAACAGCCGGGCGAACCCCGGCGCCTCGCGGTGTTGTCGAAAGTCGAGCCGGAAAGCGTTACGTTCCACCGGCAGCTCGATTTCGCGTACTTCGGCGGACGCGAGCGCGTCAAGCGGGGGTTGCTGGAGCTGGCTTTCGAAACTGGCGGCACCGAATGGCGCCTGTTCGTCGTTCACCTCAAAAGCCGCTACACCGCGCGAAAAGACGACCTAAACGGGGAACTCCGCCGCGAGCGTGAAGCTCGGGCCATCCGCGATTTCCTCCGGGAAACCTGGCCGCCGGAAACGGCGCCGCTGCATTTGGTCGTCGGCGATTTCAACGACCACCGTGACAGCGGGCCAGTGGCGCGGTTCCTCGAAGTCAGCGACACACCCCTCGGCAAACTGGTACCGACCTTCGACTCGCGCGGCGAAGCGTGGACCTTCCACTACGGGCGCCGGGATATTTACGAGCGCGTCGATTTCATCGTCGCCAGCCCCGCTTTATGGAGCCGCATTCCGCATCGTCGTGGGGCAATCGCCGACCCTGTACCCGCATCACTCCGTGGCAGCGACCACCGGCTCGTATGGGTGGACGTTAATTTCCGGGAATAGGGGCAAACCAGCACGAGACACCCTTCACCTACCAGCTTGCCGCAGGCTGCGCCCGACCCTTGGTCCCGGACTCGCGTTTACGGCTGACTGCGGCGCCAGGCGACCAGCTCCAGTTGAGGAATCGCAGTGCCGTTGAAGGTATGGCGGTTGAATTTTCCGGCGAAGTCGAGGCGCTGACCGACCGGGGGCGGGTTCTCCCCCATGCGCCAGCCGACCACCGAGAGCGGGGGCCCGCCGCCGCGTGAGACGCGAAAACGCAGGTTGCCTCGGCCAAAGGCCGACGGCGGGTTGCGCAGCAGCATTCCGGAAACGCCGATAATGGGCTCGGGATTGCCCTCGCCGAACGGACGAAGGGCGTCGAGCTCGGCGAGCAGGCTGTCGGTAAGCTCCCGTGGCTGAACCCAGACATTGACTTCGAGCGCCGGAGCTTCCGCTCGGATTCGAGCCCGCTCTGCCGCAACTTCATTCTCGAAGGCCTCGCGAAAGGCTGACAGGTGGGTGGCATCCAAGGTCACGCCGACCGCCATCGGATGACCGCCCCACTCACCAAGAAATCGGTCGCAGCGCTGCAGAATCTTTTGCAAATTGATCCCGCAGCTGCTGCGCCCGGAGCCGACAAAGCTGTCGCCGTCACGGCCGAGGGCGATGCAGGGCCGACCATAATCGCGCGCAAGCTTGCCCGCGACGATACCCACCACACCGGGGTGCCAATCGCATCCCGCGACAACGATTGTTTCGCGGCCCTCGTCGAGTTCCTCGACCCATTGACAGGCCTGCTGCACCATCTCGCGCTCGATCAACTCCCGCTCGCGGTTAAAGGCGTCTAGTTTGCGCGCGGCTTCGAGACAGGCGTGGTAGTCGTCGTTGAGAAAGAGCTTAACTGGCTCGACGGCATCGTCGAGCCGCCCGCTGGCATTAATGCGCGGACCGAGACGGAAGGAAATATCCGGCGGCTGGATATCCTGCCCCAGCTGCAGACCCGAGACTTCAAAGAGTGCGTTGATTCCGCGCCGGGAGCTATTTGCCAACCGCCGCAGACCATGCCGGCACAAAATACGGTTTTCCCGGAGCAGGGGTACGAGGTCAGCCACCGTGCCCATCGCCACGAAGTCGAGGTACTCTTTGAGCTTGAAACCCTCCGCAACCGGATCGCCCTCCTCGCGCAGGCGTTTGACCAACCCGTGGACGAGCTTGAAGACCAGCCCGACAGTGCACAATTGACGCCAGGGGACATCCGGGCCACCGTCGACGTGCGGGTTGACCAGGAGGCAGTCTGAGGGAATCGCGTCTTTGGAACGGTGGTGGTCAACGATGATGACATCGATCCCCCGCGCCCGTAAAGCGGCTACTTCGGACACGCTGTTGGTCCCGCAATCGAGCGCAATAAACAGGCTCGGGTTACCCTCCTGAAGCACCCGCTCGATGGTCGCCTCGGTCAGGCCATAGCCTTCAACCAGGCGCAACGGGACGAAGAAATGCGGGTTTGCGCCAAAGGCCCGCAAGGCGTCAACCAGCAGTGCCGTGCTCGTGACGCCGTCGACGTCGTAATCGCCGAGAATCGAAATCGACTCTCCCGAGCGCAAGGCCCGAATCAGGCGCTCCGCCGCGGGCTTGACGTTGCCGAGGGCGTAGGGGTCGCCAAGATCGGCGAGGCGCGGGTGCAGAAACAGACGCGCTTCTTCGAGATTCTCGAAGCCCCGCTGAGCGAGCAGTTCGGCGGAGACGCGTCCGATCCCGAGCCCTTCCTGCAGCCGTCGGGCTACCGATGCCGGGACCTGCGTGCTACGCCACTCCATCAGGAAACCATACCTATCGCTGGCCTACTCATCAACCGCTTTCGTCGGACGGTTGCTGCCGGTCTCCCACTCGTACACCGGACGCTCCATTTCGCGCTCTTCGACGTGCTGGCGGCTGCCTTTGTGCCAGGCGAAAAAGACGGGAGTCGCGATGAAGATCGAGGAGAACGTGCCGGTAATGATACCGATGATGAAGACCATCGCGTAGTCTTTGATGACGCCCTCACCGAACACGAACAGCGAAACCGCCGCCAGCAGCGTCGTAATCGAGGTCAGAACGGTGCGCGAGAGCGTCCGGTTGATCGCGAAGTTAACCAGCTCCAGCAGGCTCATTTCCGGCCTCAAATCCAGCTCCTCGCGAATACGGTCGAAAACCACAATGGTGTCGTTGATCGAGTAGCCGACAATCATGAGAATGGCCGCGATCATCGGGGAGGTAAATTGCCCGCCGAGCAGCACGAAGAGGCCGATGGTCATCAGCACGTCGTGGATCGTCGCAACAACGGCACCCGCGCCGAAACCGATCTCGAAGCGAAGCGCCACGTAACCAAGGATGCCCACCAGGGCAACGAACACGGAGAGGAACGCATTGATGGTAATGGTCTCGCTAACGGCGGGTCCGATAAGGTTTTGCGCGGTCAGGATCGAGCCGTCCTCCCCTACTACGAAGGCGTCAGGGTAGGCCGCTGCAAGGGCCTCGGTGGTTTGGGCGATCCGCCCTTCTTCCGAGTCGACCTGCACGATCAGGCGCTCCTCTCCACCGCCAAGAGTGCCCTCGAAGAAAACCTGCACTTCGCCCAGATCGGTTTCCGCGGCGAGATCCTCGATGGCGGTCACCGAAAGCTCATTCCGGGCGCCTTCCTGGAGGTCAAAGATCATTTCGGCACCGCCCGTGAAATCGATGCCGAGGACGTCGTCCCCACGGAAAGCGATCACCGCGACGCCAAGCAGCACAATGGCCCAGGACACACCGAACGCCGGCCAGCGATAATTCATCGGGATGAACTTGAAGGGCTTTTCGAAGCGCTTCGGAATGAGTGTCTTGACGATTCCCTGGTAAACCAGAATTTCGAGGAAGGCCTTGCTGATGATCAGCGCGCCGAACATCGACGTGGCGATACCAATGGCGAGCGTCACCCCGAAGCCGCGCACCGGCCCGGAGCCGAGCCAAATAAGGATCATCGCGGTGATGAAGGTGGTGACATTGGCGTCGACAATCGTCGAGAAGGCCTTGGCGTAGCCCTGCTCGAGAGCGGTGGCAAGGCTCTTGCCCGCCCGCAACTCTTCGCGGATACGCTCGAAGATAAGAATGTTGGCGTCGACAGCCATACCGATCGTCAACACGATCGCGGCCACGCCCGGCAGCGTGATAGTCGCCTGCAAGGCCGCCAGTACCCCGAGCACGGTGATGACGTTGAGGATGACGGACAATACCGCGACGCCGCCCGCCGACAGGTAAAACCCGATCATAAAGACCACAACGAGCGCCGCCCCAAGAATCGCCGCGCCCACCGAAGCCTGGCGGGCGTCCTCAGCGAAGGAGGGACTGACCGTCGACATGTCGTCGACCACGAGTTCAAATTCCAGCGGATTGTTGAGCACGTTGGCGAGATCGACCGCCTCGGCCTGCGAAAAGCCGCCGGTAATCGAGGCACGCCCGCCCGTGATTGGGCCATCGGTCTGCGAAGAGAGGCCAAGCACGCTGGCAAGCTCACCGTCGAGCACAATGCCGGAGCGCATCGCTCCCGGCTGACCGAGGTGCTGCTGGTCGACGTTGTACATGTAGCCCGTCATCGCGGCAAAGGCCTCCGCTCCGCGGCTTGTCAGATCGAGTGAAATCGCCCAGCGCCCCTGCTCGGGTACCGCGTTGGCCTGTTCAATCGAACCACTGAACTCCGGCGTCTCTTTTACATAGTAGAGCTGCTCTGTAATCGTGCCGTCGGCTTGTTCCCTCTCCAGACCCATGACCTCGTACCGGGCCTGCGGGCTGTTGTCGCTCCAAGGCTCAGTCGGGAGAAATTCGTAGCTCCCCTCCTCCGCCTCAGGTGGCGGGGACTGCGTCGGGTGGACGAGTCGGAAATCGAGGCGCGCCGCTTTTTGCAAGTCGGCGGCCTGCTCCGGATTAATGCCCGGCAATTGCACCTCGAGGCGGTTCGGCGGCACCGGGCGGATGACCGGCTCGGCCACACCAAGGCCGTCCACACGTTCCCGCATGATATCGACGGCGTCTTCGAGCTGCGACTCGGCGCCGGTATTACCCTCGGCACCCAGTTCCTCATCGATACGGTAGGTGATCGACGTCCCGCCGACGAGGTCGAGGCCCTTGCGCAGGGCCGAGCGAGAATGCTCGTAGAGCACGCGCACGATGGCGTCGTTCTTGCGCTCAAGGTTCTGTGTGCTCAGCCGAATTTGCGGGAAAAACCGCTGCTGCAAGTCGATTTCCCGCTGGTTCGCGATTTCCTCCAGCGCCAGCGTGATTGTCTTGCCCTCGACCTCCGCAGTTTGCTTTGCGTCGTCGAGCAGCTCGGCGAACTCCTGCTCATTTTGCTCCGCTGCGGACAACACATATTGCTCGAACGGCGTGTCGTTAATCGGGAACAAGTAGAGCCCGAAGAAAAGGACGACGGCGAACGTCAGGACGAGTTTCGAGATGGTCTGGCCCTTCATGGAGGCGGCGGGAAAGCGATCGTGGCTGGCGGGGTTGTTGGCGGTAGCCGGCGGCCTAGTTGGTTTCGCCGGATTCCGCGTTTTCGGAGGTCACCTTGCTGCCGATGGACGACTTGGCGAGGTCTATTGTGACGTTCTCGGAGATGCGCAGCGTCACACGGTCGTCCTTGACCTTCGTGATCTGCCCATAGATGCCGCCCGCAGAGACGATCTTGTCGCCCGCTTTGACGGCCTTTACCATAGCTTCGTGCTCTTTCTGTCGCTTGCGCTGCGGCGCGATCAGCAGAAAGTACATGGCCCCGATGAAAAGC
>JBHJGW010000053.1:0-17118 GCA_050331415.1 Opitutales bacterium
GCGACAGCGGAAACCTTTATACCATCTTGCCGGAGAGGTCGGTAAATTGATCGAGATGATTTTGGATGCAGAGCAAGGCAGCGAGGGCGACGGCTGGGCCTGTAGGCTCCGCCTCGTCGTCGCGAACGCCCCTCTGCGCCACAGCATCCGAAGCCGCCACGCGGCATTCAATCTACCGATCTATTCGGTAACGTGGTATCAGACCTCATTTTCCGACCATCCCGGTAAACGAGTCCTACTCGTCTGATGACCGGCGCCGTTGCACGCTGTCGACGACGGCCTCGACAAGAGCCGGGACAGCCGAGGTTTTAGCCTCGGCAGCCAAGGGGATGTTGAGCGCTTTGAGCTTTTCGGTGGTCTGCGGGCCGATGCTGACCGCCTGCGGCCGGCGAGCGTGCTCACCGAGAGCGAGGGCGCCGGCCTGTTTGGCAAAACTTTCCACCGTACTGGTGGACGTGAAAGTGATGAAATCGGCGCCCTGTTCCCGAAAGCTGGCCGAGGACGGGTCGTCTGCGAGTTCGCGCAGGCCCGTCTGATAAACCTCGACCGTGTCGACGATGGCCAGCCCGCCCTCGAGTTTCTCGACGAGGTCAGGGCGGTTGCGGTTGCCGGTGACAACGAGAACGTTGTAGTGCTCCAGGTCGTGCGCGCGCAGGAGCTCTTCCGCAAGGGCGGCGCCCGTGCTCGTTTCGGGCACGAAATCAACCTCCAGGAAAAATCGCTCAACCGCGCGCTTGGTTGCGCCGCCGACACAGGCAATGCGCAGGCCGCCCAATGCCCGCAGGTCGCGAAAGCGGCGGCGCAACTTCCCAAAAAAGTGTTCGACACCATTGGCACTGGTAAAGACCAGCCATTGATAGGTCTGTAGGGTGCCAAAAATTTCGGCAGTCGCGTCGGTGTCCGGCGCCTCGGTGACCTCGATTAGTGGTAACTCGAGAACTTCAGCGCCGAGTGCGGTCAGGCTCTCCGCCAGTTCGGCGTTCTGGCGGCTCGCCCGGGTAGTGGCGACGCGGATTCCGTGCAGCGGTCGCGTCTCGAACCAGTTCATTGCCGGGTCGAGCCCGGCGACCTCGCCCAGGGTGATGATGGCCGGCGAGGCCACGCCAGCGGCCTCAACGGCCTCGACGATCGTCGCCAGGGTGGCGCGTACGCTACGCTGGCTGCCCAGAGTTGCCCACTGAACGGCCGCCGCAGGGGTTTCTGGCGGCATGCCGCCTTCCTGTAATTGGCGCGTGATGCGCGGCAGGCTCTGGACGCCCATGTAGATGCACAGGGTGCCGCCAAGGGCGGCGAAACGCTTGGCCTCGACGAATAAGCAGTCGTTGGACACGTCGCGGTGGCCCGTAAGAAAGGTGACCGAGGCCGCGTGATCGCGATGCGTTAGCGGGAAGCCGAGGTACGCTGCGGCGCCGATTGCGGCGGTGACCGCCGGAACGACCTCGTAGGACACACCGGCAGCGTGCAGCCGCTGCACCTCCTCACCTCCCCGTCCGAAGACGAACGGATCGCCGCCCTTGAGCCGTACAACGGTCTTTCCCGACCGCGCGAGCCCCACCAGCACGTCCTCAATTTCAGGTTGCGGCTTCGAGTGAAAACCAGAGCGTTTGCCCACACAGAGGGTTTCGCAGCCCGCTTTGACCCAGTGCAACAGGGCAGGGTTTGCGAGATAGTCGTACACAAGGGCATCGCAGGAGCGGATCAGTTGCTCCGCACGTCGCGTGACAAGCCCAAGGTCTCCCGGCCCTGCGCCAACGAGGTAAACGGTTGCCGCTTCTTCTGACATGACTTTAGTGCTGTAGCGGAAAGCTAGGCTTCCGATTCGGGGACTCCGGCAAGAGGCCTAAAGGACCGCGGCGAACCCGCTCCGACAAACCGCCAAATGATGGAAGACCAGCGGTCGCACGCAAGGGTCATTCTGGCGAATGCTCACCGAGCAACTCGGTGCAGATGCCCGGGATGCGTTCGTGAGCCGGTGGACCGTCGCCGTTGAGGTTGTATTCGCGGAAGCCGGTAGTATCGTGAAAGACCAGCAGAGTTTTGCCGATAACGTGTGCGGCGGTGGCCGCGTGGCAGCCACCACCCATCGCGCCGAGAAATTGCCGCTCCAGGCGGACGGCGTCTAGCGTTGCTCCGTGGTTGACACTTCCCAGCAGCGACTCTTCCCCGGTGCGCACCTGCAACGCGATGGCACCCTGCCCCGCCGCTGGCACGACCTCGCGCACCCCCAAGGGTTTAAAGGCCAGACCGGTGAAGCTTTTGATGCCCAGCCGCGCCAATCCGGCAGCGGCAAGAACGGTAGCGTCGGCATCGCCTCGGGCGATTTTTTTCAGGCGAGTTTCCACGTTGCCGCGCAACTCCGACCAAACCGCCTTGGGGTAAATCGCTTTCAGCTGCGCCCGACGCCGCGGGCTGCCGGAAGCGATCATTTTCGGAGTCTGCACGCCATCGCGCAGGATGAGGATATCGTGGGCCTGCTCGCGGGGCAAAAATCCCGCGATCGTGAGCCCTGACGGCTCCTCCGTAGGTAGATCCTTGGCAGAGTGAACCGCGATATCAGCCTCGCCGCGCAACAGCGCCTCCTCGATCTCCTTGGTAAAGAGGCCCTTGCCGCCCTCGGCTTCGAGCGACCACTCCGTCTGCTTGTCCCCGGTAGTGACATACTCGCGGACGACAACCTCGGCCTCCGGATGGGCGGCCCGCAGCGCCTCCGCCGTCAGGGTGGCCTGGGCGAGCGCCAGCTTCGAGCCGCGGGTGGCGAGGGTGATGGTACGATCAGGCATTCAGGAATCGGGGTCAGTCGGAGGTGTCCATTCGACGAAGGCCTTGGGAAGGAGGGATTCAGCCTCGCGAGCGATCAACGAAGCGAATGGCAAGAGGGTTGGCCACCTTGGCGTGGGCAGAACAAGGACGGCGAGCTGCCGTTCGACGAGGTTCTGTTGATAGCGTAGATTCTTATCGGTGGTTACCAAAACCTCGAATTCGCTTTCAGCTGCTTCGATTAGCTTGCCGTTCGCCAAGTCGGACCACCCTCGTTCGTAGCAGGTCTCGACGTCTACCGAAAAATACATGCGCAGCGGCACCGGGACCCCCTGATCAAACAGTACGCGCATCTAAGCGGAAGTTAAGCTCGCAGATGTGAATCGAAGAAGAGCGTCAATCTGCTCCCGGGACACTCCTGGAAACCATTCCAAGAATTCGTCGACGGTGGCACCGGCGTCGAGATTCTCAAAAAGCGCCGAGGCCGGTACCCGAGTGCCGCGAAACACAAATGCGCCGGAGACCCGGTTCGGGTCAGACTCAAGTACCTCACACTGGGACCAATCAGTCATCGAAGAGAGCTTCTGTCGTTAGGCTGTCGCTTACGAAGGATGGGTTCAATCGGTTCATTGTGGTCGGTGCCACAGATTACCATCATCGCCGCGAGACGCTCGGCGGGGGAACGGTCGGCCCAGGGCGAGGGCCGATCGCGAAATTTTTTTAGGGGTTCGTTTCCGGACTTCGGGCTTCATCATGTGCGGTTTTGAGCCGCTTTTCAAGAATGTCGATCTTGCGCCGTAATCCTTCAAAGGCGATCAGGATACCGCCGACGACGAAAAAGTTCAAAGTTGAGAAATACCAGATCAGCGCAATGAAAAGGTTGGCGGTGTTCGGCGAAATTGAGTCGAAATCGACTCTGTCGGCGGCGAGCTTTCCCTGCCTGAAGCCGTAAATCGAGCCCGCGATGAAGAAAGCAAGAGCAGCGAAGTCACCGAGCGTCTTCGGAAATTCGCTGCCATGCTTCATCACGATTGAACTTCCTTAGGAGGAGTAGCCGGCCTGAGAGCCTTTGATGTTGCGCCTGGCAACCCAGGGCATGAGCGAGCGCAAGTGCTGGCCGACTGTTTCGATCTGGTGTTCTTCACCCTGCTTGCGCAACTGGTTGAACTTGGCGTAGTTGCTCTCGTATTCAGCAACCCACTCCTTGGTAAACTGGCCACTCTGGATTTCCTTAAGGATTTCGCGCATGGCCTGTTTGGAGGCGTCGTTGATGACGCGCGGGCCGCGGGTGACGTCGCCGTATTCGGCGGTTTCCGAGATGGAGAAGCGCATGCCGCTGACGCCCGACTCGACCATCAGATCGACGATCAGTTTCAGCTCGTGGAGGCACTCGAAGTAGGCCATCTCCGGCTGATATCCGGCCTCGACGAGCGTCTCGAAGCCCGCCATGACAAGCGCCGACGCACCGCCGCAGAGGACGGCCTGTTCGCCGAAGAGGTCCGTTTCCGTTTCTTCCCGAAAGGTCGTTTGGATGACACCCGCGCGGGTCCCGCCGACGCCCTTGGCCCAGGCCAGGGCGATGTCCTTGGCACCTTCGGTGGAGCCTTCGAGGACCGCAATCAGCGCGGGGACGCCCTTGCCCTCAACGAACTGGCTGCGCACCACGTGGCCGGGGCCCTTCGGCGCAACCATGATCACGTCGATGCCCTCGGGCGCCTGGATCAGCCCGTAGTGGATCGCGAGGCCGTGGCTGAACAAAAGCGTCTTGCCAGGGGTAAGGTTCGGCTTGATGTCGGTCTCGTAGACCTTCGGCTGAACCATATCGGGCAGGCCGATCATAATCACGTCAGCGCGTTTGACCGCCTCGGCGTTGCTGACGACCTCGAAGCCGAGCTTTTCGGCGGATTCCTTGGACTTGCTGCCCTCGTAAAGGCCAATGATGACATTGCAGCCGCTCTCCTTGAGGTTGAGCGCATGGGCGTGGCCCTGTGAGCCGAAGCCGATCACGGCGAGCGTTTTGTCAGCGAGCAGACCGAGGTCCGCGTCCTTTTCGGTGTAAACGTGTGCGGGCATGTTGGTTTTAAACGAAGAATTGAGATTTCAGCACGAGCAAGCGGGGACTTTGCTCGGTTGGCTTCAGTCGCCAGACGCCTCGTCCTCTGGCTGGAGGGCGCGAGCAAGAGCGACGGAGCCCGTTCGGGCCATGTCGATAATTTCGTAAGGCTTGAGCATCGCCATGAGGTTGGCGATTTTGTTGGCGTTGGCGGTGCATTCGAGCATCACGCTCTCCGGTGAGACGTCGACGATATGCCCCTCAAAAATGTCGGCGAGCTCGATAATCTCGCTGCGGTTGGTGGCATCGGCCTTGACTTTGACCATCACCAGCTCCCGGCCCACGAAATTCAGCGCGCTGTGGAAATGCGTGACTTCGATCACATTTACGAGCCGCTCGAGCTGCTTCAGCGCCTGGTCGAGCGCAGTCTGGTCAGCGATGACGACGACGGTGATGCGCGAATAACGGGCGTCGTGCGTGGGGCCGACATTGAGCGTGTCGATGTTGAAACCGCGCCCGCTGAACATCCCGGCCACGCGGGCCAGGACGCCGAACTGGTTCTCCACCAAAGCTGAAATCGTATGGCGCATAATCGAGGAAACGGCCCTTTTGGCGCTGCCGCACGCCCGGGGCAACCCTAAAAAGTCGGGCGGCGAGCGGCGAGGCAATGCCAGGGCCAACCTGAAACCGGGGCCGAAGGTTGCCGGGCTGCTTCAGGCTGGCTCGATCAGTCTGTGCCTGCAGCCTTATCGGCGGCCCAAGGTTCCTTCTTTAACGTTCCGATGGCGGGTGCGGCTGCGCAAGCTTCCTGGTTACGCGTGAAAATTGCACGGAGAGCACGCCTGTCGGCGTCAGCCCATCCATGCCTGGCGTATCCGCTCGATCAATTCGCGCTTCACATCCGGGCCAAAGGGCAGGCTAAGCACTTCGCGGCTGGCGCGCTCAGCTTCAGGGAGGGCGCGGTACCAGGTACGCCCGGCATAAGCGCTGCTCTGGTGACTGGGCTGCGGGTAGTAGATCGCCGTCGGAATGCCGGCCGCTTTCAGGGCTTGCTGGAGCTCATGACGGCGCGGGTGGCGCACGGTAAACTGCGCGTAAACACTCAGGTAGCCCGGCGGGATTCGCGGGAGGCGCAAATCCGGGAGGTGCCCTATCGCCTCGCAGTACTGACCCGCAACCCGCTGCCGCGCCTCGACCTCCGCCGGGTACACGGCCAGCTTCTCCAGCAGGATCGCCGCCTGAAGGGTATCGAGACGCCCGTTGATGCCGGGGCGGACGGTGTCGTATTTATCAGCGCCCATCCCGTGCACGCGGATGGAGCGCAGCCGTTCCGCGAGTTCCGCGTCGTCGGTAAAACATGCCCCGCCATCCCCGTAGGCGCCAAGCGGCTTGGCCGGGAAGAAACTGGTGCAGCCGATGGTGCCGTGAGCCGGGGCGGTTTTGCCATGCGCAACCGCCCCGAAGGCCTGCGCGGCGTCCTGAATAACAGGCAGCTCGTGCTCTGATGCGATTTCCTGGATGCGCCCGTAGTTTGCCGCGAGCCCGAATAGGTCTACCGGCATGATTGCTCCGGGGCGCAGCTTGCCCTCCGCCTTGATCGCCGCGATAGCCTCGGCCAAACGTTCCGGGTCGAGGTTGAAGGTTTCGGGATCGATATCTGCGTATACCGGCGTGGCACCGAGCAGCGCAATGACCTCGCTGGTGGCCACAAAGGTGAACGGTGTGGTGAAGACGGCATCGCCAGGCCCGATTTCGAGGGCCATCAGGGCCATCAACAGAGCATCTGTACCGCTGGCGCAAGTCGCGCATTCCCTCGTCCCGGTGTAAGCGCAGAGCTCGGCCTCGAGCTCGGCGACCTCTGGGCCCAGGATGTATTTGCCGTGGCGCAGGACCGCGTGCGTGCGTCGCTCGATGCCCGCCCGAAGCCGGTCCTGCTGTGCTGCGAGGTCGATAAACGCGGTCGGCTGGGGCGGACATTCCAGCTCCAGGAAGTCCTCTGGTGAAACCGCCTGCTGGCACCGGGAAAGCAGTGCAGGATTGCGCGTCAGCAGTTTGGCATGCGGGCCGAGTCGCGCAACCGCTCGGCTCAGTTGGGCGGCTTCGGGATCATCGTCTGCGAAAACCCCCTCGGCATCCTCAGTCAGTGCCGCCAGCCAGTGGAAGCGTTTGGTGAAGGTGTCCAGTCGCTCCGCCGCCACCGTTTCGTGGTCCTCGCCGCCCTCAGAGGAGACCTGCAGCTGCCCCTTCAAAACGTGGGACAGCGTCTGAACCGATCCGACATATAGCCAGGCGCGTGAATGGTCGGAGGCCGCTTTGCTCAGGGCGCGTGTCGAAGCCTCGACGAACGGAGATCGCTGCGCCAGCACGTCGATGGCGACACCAACATCGATCAATACGTCCATGTGCGCGGCAATACGGCAACCGTGGAGTCCACCAAGGTCATTGGGTTGAGCGGGAAACGCCTCCCCGAAAGAAAACCGCCCTCGTTTAAGGGTACTTTCACCTTCATCATGAAATCCGCTAGCAGAGTCCGATGGACCGAACAACCTCGCATTTTGGTCCCCAGGCTTACCTCCTCTATGCGGAAGGCGGTAAGGCGCCGACGAGGTGAAGCGGCCGGGGAGCGGGTGCTACGCTGCGCCCGGCTTCGTGCCGGTGGCGGAATCGCCGGGCTGGGGTCCATCTCGCCCAACTCTGAGCAGGGCCTTGCTCTGGAGGCCAACCCAGGCGAGGAGCGTTCCGCCAACCAGCCGCTCGACAAGGCCATCCCAGGCATCTGGGGCGGCGAACCAGAACAGCGGCCCGCCGAGCAGCCAGACCAAACCAAGGGCGTACCCGGTCCACATGTACCGCTTCCCGAGCGAATGCAGCGAAGCTGTATTGAAGAGGGCCGTTGCCGCGAAGAACAAGTAGAGCGCGGTGACCAGATACTTGTGCCAGTTGTCCGTCGGATCGCCGCTGGGCAGGTACTCGTCGTGCTCCGAGATGCCAAAAATGAGCAGCGCCATCGCGATCCACAGACCAAAGCCAACCCACCACCGCCGGCGGCGCGGTTTCCACAGCAGCTGCCCGAGTCCGCACGCCGCCATCCCCAACGCCAGGAGGTTCAGCCCGACGTCCTGAATCCAGGAATACCGGCCAATCGCCAAAGCGCTGATGGTGTCGCTGAGCGGGTTGTGCGAGGGCTTCACGGCAGCCCCGATGACATCGCCCAGCAGCACCGCAACCGCCCCGGAAACTCCGAGCCAGCCACAGGCGCGCAAAAGTCGACGTACCGTTGCCTCTGCGAGGGACAGCATAGGGCAGTGTAACGCAGATTCCGGGCCAACTCCATCGGCAGGCATCAATCATGCAACGCCGCATTCAAGCCTGTTATGGCGTCAGGGGACAGTCTCAATCGGCGTAAGATGGCACGGTTGCTTCGGAGCTGAAAGCCGGGCCATTGTCATTCCATCCCCGCTGCCAACCGGGCCGCACGCTCGTGCCAGCTCTCGCTGCTGACCTGATCGTGCAGGGCTTCGGCGTAGAGCGGAAAGGCCATCGGGGAAACCTTCTCCGTTTGGTGGAGCACGAAAGGGATTTGCGCGCAGCGCTCCAGGGCGGCACGCAGACGCGTTTGCTCGAGCTGGCGATCAAGGAGTTCGCGTTTGGCTTGCTCGACGAGGCGGTTGCCGGGGTCGTATTGCGCGAAGACGTCGTAGAGCAGGCCGCTCGACATTTGCAGTTGCTTCGCGCTCTTCTGCTGGCCCGGGTAACCCTGGAAAACGAGTCCGGCGACCCGAGCGATCTCGCGAAACTGGCGGCGCGCGAGTTCGGCGGTGTTCATACAGTCGAGCAAATCCGCCGCAAGGTTTTCCGGGCTGAGGAACGTGCGCACCTGCCCTTCATCGACGGCAAACTTCCGCGCACACTGGAGTGAAAAGCCGTAGTCGTTGACGGTCGTCTTCAGTGTCAGAGGCGCCTCCCGCGTCAGCCGGAAGGCGAAAAGCGCCGCCAAGCCCTCGTTGACGAGCCGCCCGGCGAACGGGAACACGAACAGGTTCGAAGTGCGGTCAAGGCGCACGTACTCGACCAGCAGGTAGTCCGTACTCGGCAGCCGCGAACGCTCGTGCTGCAAGTCCAGCAGCGGTGCAATCGTCCGTGTTTCGGGCTGCAGCATTGCCTCGAGCGCGGGGCCGGACTGGTCCGCGCCCGCCCGGTTCTGCGCCCCCGTTTTCGCCGAATTCTTTCCGGCCTTCTTGGCAACTTTCTTTGCCTTTCCTGGCACACGAGGCGCTGCGTCCGCGGTGGCCGCGTAGGCTCTCAGCTGGCGGGACACCGCCACTGCCAACTCGGTCGAGAGCGGGCTGCGGCCGCCCTGCCAAGTTGGGGTCGGGCCGCTTTTCGGGCGCGCCTTGCGGACTTCCGCGACCATTCCGCGCATCCGCACGAGCTCCAGCTTGCGACCCGCAAAGTGGAAAACATCACCCGGCGTCAGCATCGAGACGAACCGCTCTTCGATGTTCCCGAGCACGGCGCCGCGCTGCATCTTTACCGTCACCTCGGTATCGCTTGCGATCGTCCCGATGCCCATGCGGTGCATTTTGGCGATACGCGGAGCCGTCGGCACGAGCTTCCCCGCCTCGTCGAAAGCCACTTTGGCGTACTCAGGGTAGGCCTCGAGCACGCCGCCGGTCCCGGTAACGAACTCCAGAGCCCACTGCCAGTCCGCCTCGTGCAAACCGGCGAACGCGAAGGTCGAGCGCACCTCTGCCAGTAGTTCGTCGGGTGTGGTGTGTCCCGCCAGCCCTGTGGTGACGATATGCTGCACGAGCACGTCGAGCGGCAGGCGCACCGGCCGCCGACTTTCGATTTCGCCGCGGGCCAGCGCGTCCCGGGCGGCGCCAAACTCAATGATTTCGAGGGCGTTGGTCGGTACGCCCACGAGTCGCGACACCGCCCCCGGCTGGTGTCCGCTACGCCCGGCCCGCTGCGTCAGCCGAGCAACGCCCTTTGGCGAACCAATTTGAATGACTTGCTCGACGGGCGTGAAGTCCACGCCAAGGTCGAGGGACGAAGTACACACCACGCCACGCAATTCACCGGCGTCGAGCCGCGCCTCAACATGCCGCCGGAGGTCACGATCGAGGGAGCCGTGGTGCAGCTCCAGCTGCCCGTGCAGTTCAGGGGCGGCCTTCAGCAGCGACTGATGCCACAACTCCGCCTGACTGCGCGTGTTGGTGAAGATCAACGTCGAACGCGCGCCGTGGAGCTTTGCGACCACCGCCTCGACCAGCTTGGTCCCCAAATGGCCCGCCCAGGGAAATTTTTCTATGACCTCTGGCAGCAAAGTTTCGACGACGATCTCCTTGTCATGCTGCCCGCGGATCAATACCGGTTCTTGGGACCGGATTGCGGGATCTGCCCCGCCGACCAGCACGGCGAGCGCTTCATCGAGGTTGCCAAGGGTGGCGCTGAGACCCCAGGTGCGCATTGCGGGTGACAGACGCCGCAGACGGGCGAGGGCAAGCTCGGCCTGCACTCCCCGTTTGGTGCCGAGCAGCTCGTGCCACTCGTCGCAAACCGCGCAGCCTACGCCGCGGAAGCGTTCTGGAGCATCGGGGTACGACAGCAGCAGGGTCAGCGACTCCGGCGTCGTGACGAGCACTTCCGGCAAACGCTTCTTCTGGCGCGCACGCGCCGCGCCCGAGACATCTCCATGGCGCAAGTCTACCGCCCACGGCAACCCCGCCCAGTCGATCATTCGACGCAGTGCCTCCGCGGTGTCATTGGCGAGGGCACGCAGGGGCGTCATCCAGACCAGGCGCAACGCGCCTCCTGCGTCTCCGCCTGCCAACGCCTCGTGAACCGGCCCGCCGAGCGCGGCATAGGTCTTGCCCAGACCAGTCGGCGCATGCACCAGGCCACTCCGGCCCGCCAGATAAGCCGCCCAAGCCTCGCGCTGGAACTCAAACGGCTCCCAGCCAAATTGGGCAAAAAAGGGATCGAGGGCAGAACCGTCAGACGTAGTGGGCATGAACGCGGATACGAAGTGCAGAACGAGACTCAAACCCTGGGCGGCACGAAGACGCAAATTGGTTAGACGGTTGCGCGGTCGAGTGCGCTGCAGAATTTCGTTGTCGCAGATTGGCTCGCGCGCTTGTCTTGCGCGTTTACCTACTTTCCCGAGCAGCGATGAGCCGAATCGAAGAATTGATGCGCAACACGGAGACCGTCGTGGGCGCCGAAGAGTTGCAGGAGCGCGTGCGCGCGGGCAAGCGCCTGAAGGTCAAGCTGGGCGTGGACCCGACGCGCCCCGACCTGACCTTTGGACACATGGTCGTGTTCAATAAGATGCGGCAGTTCCAGGACCTCGGCCACGACTGCATCCTGCTCATCGGCGACTACACCGCGACCATCGGTGACCCGAGCGGGCGCTCCGCCACACGGCCCGTGCTGACCGATGACGAAGTGCGCGAGAACGCGCAGACCTATCTTGATCAGGCCTTCAAGGTTCTCGACAGCGATCGGACCATCGTGCGCTACAACAGCGAGTGGTTCAGCGAAATGTCGTTCGGCGACTGCTTAAACCTCGCGCGCAAAATGACCGTGGCGCGGATGCTGGAGCGCGACGACTTCGCCAAGCGCTACCAGTCGCACGCGCCCATCTCGATCGTCGAATTCCTCTATCCGCTGGTGCAGGGCTATGATTCGGTGATGCTCGGGGCCGATGTGGAGCTCGGCGGCAGCGACCAGCTTTTCAACTGCCTCGTAGGCCGTCAGCTCCAGAAGGACGCCGGCCACGACGGACAGATCGTGATGACGATGCCGCTGCTGGTCGGCCTCGACGGCATCAAAAAGATGTCGAAGAGCCAGGACAATTTCATCGCCTTCAACGACACACCGCGGGACATGTTCGGCAAGGTGATGAGCATCTCCGACGAGACCATGTGGGACTACTATCGCCTGCTGCTCCTGATGGACGAAGCCGCCCTCGAGCGGCACAAGGCGGGCCACCCGATGGACCAGAAAAAGCACCTCGCCAGTTCGCTGGTGGGCATGTTTCACTCGATGAGTGCGGCCAAAACGGAGCTGGAGCACTTCGAAACCGTTTTTTCCAAGAACCAGCTCCCAAGCGACATGCCAGAATTTTCCTGGGAGGCGCTTACCGGGGGCCTTGAAAGCGAGCCTACTTTGTTGGACTTGATGGACGGCACCAAACTCTTCCCGAGCCGCAAAGAGATCCGCCGCCTCGGCGAACAGCGCGCTATTAAACTTGACGGCAACCCCGTCAATGACGCCCGCCAGCCCTTTCCGAAACCCGCGGAACCCGTCACGGTGCAAGCCGGCAAGCGGACGTTTTTTCGGCTTCTGCCGGAGTGAGACGCGGACCCGAAGCCTGGCCGCCAAAGCGCAGGCGCTCAAACTTTTGCTGCTCAGCGTTACCGCACTCCCGGCGAATTGCCAGCGCGCTCGAGCGCTGAAGTGTGCTCCGGATACTTTTGCTTGGCAGGCTACGCAATTACTCTACGATAAGGGGTTACTCGATGACCCCGCCGCGCCCAACCGCCGATATTCCCGTCCACAAGAAGGTTTGGGGAACCGAGCTGTGGATTGCCAACCGCAGCTTCTGCGGGAAGAAACTCGTGGTGCGTGCAGGCTACCGGTGCAGCATTCACTGGCACGAGCAGAAGGACGAAACCTTTTACCTCGCTGCTGGGCGCATCGTGATGGAGGTCGACGGCGTCCCGCACCTGATGAAACCTGGCGACAAGCTCGACATGCCGCCGGGCGTCAAACACCGCTTCACGGCGCTCGAGGAGAGCGAACTGCTGGAGTTTTCGACTCACCACGAGGAGGCCGACAGCTACCGCGACAGCAAGAGCGAAGTTGTGCCCCCGACGGAATTTGCGGCCCTGGTCAAGCGCTTCGGCCACGGTGCACCGGAGGTGCATTAATCCGCGGACGACCGGCTCCGGAGGGGGAGCCTTCTGGCCACGCGCCCGGGAAAAGGATTGATTTTGCGCGCCTGGCGGGCTTGGACACGCGAAGTCCTTTGCGTTCTCAACCTTTGCCAACCGCTACCTATGAAACGCCTGCTCGCTCCTGCTTTCCTCGTTTTCGCCGTTGGATTTTTGCTCTCTCTGCTGGCCGGGTGGTTTGTGCCGCCGGTGTGGCAGGTGGAGGCCGCGCAGCTCGACGCCTACCGCAATGACGACGGCGAGCTGGTGACCGTGCAGCGCGGTGACGAGGTTGTCCTGGCACCCGTCATCCCTGTGAACGAATCCCAACTGTGGCCACGCGTTGGCGCTGCTGGCCGCGAGGTCCCGACTGAGGCCGCGGAAATTGTGCGGGTGCGTGCCAACGAGCCCATGCCGCAGGGCGGACCCGTGGACTTCGAGCTCGAAGGCTTCGTCAGTGAAGCCGGCGAGACCGGTGTCGCCTATTTTCGCCTCACGCCCCGGCGACATTGGGGGCTGTTTTCTCTGCTGCCGGCAGCTGTGGCCATTACGCTTTGCTTCGTCACGCGCGAGCCGCTCACGGCGCTCGCTGGCGCAGTAGTCTCCGGTGCGATGCTCACCGGTGCCTACGATGTCACGGGTGAGGTGCTCATTCCGGCGCTATCGAGCAGCACCGCGGCAACCGTGCTGGTGCTGTACCTGTGGTTCCTCGGCGGCTTGCTGGGGATCTGGTCGAGCACGGGCGCGGCGCGCGCCTTTGCCCACTGGGCGACCGCCACCTTTGTCCGCGGGCCTTCGTCGGCCAAGCTCGTCAGCTGGGTGCTCGGAGCATTGTTTTTTCAGGGCGGCACCTTGAGCACGGTATTGGTCGGCACGACCGTCCGCCCGATTGCCGACAAGCAGCGGGTCAGCCACGAGGAGCTGTCGTACGTGGTCGATTCAACCGCCTCACCGATCGCCATCCTGCTGCCGTTCAACGCGTGGCCGCTTTACGTGGCTGGCTTGATTTACGTGGGTGGCGTGGACTTCCTCAGTTCAGCCAATGAGCGCGTCGGTTTCTTCTTCGCCTCAATTCCCCTGAACTTTTACGCGATTCTGGCCTTGTTCTTCACGCTGCTGCTTGCCTTCGACAAACTGCCGTTCATGGGCAAATCGTTCAAGGCGGCGACCAGGCGCGCTCGGGACACTGGGGAGCTGAACGCCCCTGACGCCGAGCCGCTCGCCGCCAGCGAACTCGAGGAGGACCTCGTCGCTGAAGGCTATCGGCCGAGCCTCGCCGAGTTCCTGATTCCGCTGGGGCTCATTATCGGCGTCACGGTTTTCACATACGCTGCACTGGGCTCGCCGAATGTGCTCTGGGGTTTCGCTCTCGGGCTATTGTCGGCGTTTGGCATCGCCCTGTGGAAAGGGATGAAACTGGAAACCCTGATCGGGGGCTTCACGCGCGGGCTCAAAGGCGTCGTTTACGGCTCGGCCATCCTGCTGTTGGCGGTGGTCGTGGGCGGCATCAGCAAGGAAGCCGGCGGCGGGCTGTTCCTCGTCGAATTGCTCAGCGGCGCGGTGCCCTTCTGGCTGCTGCCGCTGCTGCTCCAAGTGGCGACCATGATCATCGCGTTTTCTACCGGTACGAGCTGGGGCACCTACGCGGTAACCTTCCCCCTGGCGATGCCGCTTGCCTGGGCCATCGGTGCCGACCTGAGCAACCCCGAACTCTACCTGCTGGTCTGCTTCGCGGCCGTCCTCAATGGCAGTGTTTACGGTGACCAGTGCTCGCCGATTTCAGACACGACGGTACTCAGCAGCATGGCGACTGGGTGCGACCTGATGGACCACGTCCGCACCCAGATCTACCCGGCGAGTATCGCCGCAGGAATCGCTGCCGTCGGCTGGGCAGTCATGGCGTTCGTCGCAGGCTGAGCCTAAGGGAGTCGATTAGGTGCCCGGGTGCCTTCCCTCAGTATCCTTCGCGCTCGAGTCGCTGTAAGAACTTCCGGACATTTGCACAGTTCACTGGAGCGAAGCATATCCTGATTGCCTAATACCATCTTGCCGGAGAGGTCGGTAAATTGATCGAGATGATTTTGGATGCAGAGCAAGGCAGCGAGGGCGACGGCTGGTCCTGTAGGCCCCGCCTCGTCGTCGCGAACGCCGCTCTGCGCCAAAAGCATCCGAAGCCGCCACGCGGCGTTCAATCTACCGATCTATTCGGTAAGGTGGTATAACAGGTAATCAAGGGTCACCACCCTTCCTTCAAGACGGCGGTCCAACAGACTGAGGTGGGTGTAGCCTGGAGCGTCGAAGACGATCGTTTCAGTGTGAGGGACGAGGGCCTTGTACTGCTGTCGAAGCGTTCTGAGGTAGGGCTGGCCGCCCCGCAGCAGATGATATTGGCCGACGGCATCACGGACAGATAGCGACTAACGAAACCTCACGTTCTACAGCCTCGCGCGCTAGGCCCGCTCCGGCTGCTTTTCTTTCTCTTTGTCGATGATCACGAGCGGGATACTGTCGCCAGTCTCGCGGTCGGCGGTGGCGTAGCCGAGTTCCCCCGCGAGCTCGCGCAGCGCCTCGGTGGCAAGGGCTTTGTGCTCGGCCTGGCTTGGCAGATCGGCGGACGCCGGTAACGCATCCTTGGCGACGCGGGCACGACCAGCCGCTTTGGCACGGGCATCGTCGACCATCTCCTCTAGCCGTGAAAGGGTTTCGCCAGCCGACCCCATCTCCGTGGTCATTCCGGCGGCCATTTCGTTGAGGTCCGCCGTGGCCCGCTGGACGCGCAGCTGGCTGATCTTGGCCTGGATGGCTTCGATTTTGCGGCGGGCCTCCGCGATGGCGGCTTCGCGGGCCGATGTCATTTCTTTATAGGTTTTCTCGGCAGCTTCGAGCTGCTCGCGGTTGGCTTCGAGTTCGCCGCGAACCTGCTTAAGCCGCATCGCCTGCTCGGCAGCGAGTTCGTTGTTGCCGGCCTTCATGTTGGCGGAGGCCCGCGTAAGCAGGTCCTTTTCCTCGGTCTCCTGCCGCTCGACCTGCACGATCAGCTTTTCGACCATCGCAGCATGCGCGGCCAGCCCCTGGTTGTAGCTCTGCACCTGCTTGCGCAGATTTTCCTTTTCCCGCTCGAGCAGGGCCTCCGGTTTGCTCATTTCAAGGTCACCGAGAGCGGAGCCGAAAAGCCCGCGGAAGAAATTGGCGAGACGACGAAACATGACGCCTGGAGGATACGACGCCGCGACCCGAACCGGCAATTCCAATCGGCGCCGCTTTTTGGAAGGGCTGGATCCGGCCAACGTAGCCGCCACTCCGCCCTCCAAAGGCGCTGAGCTGCCCGTTCGTGTCGGCTAGGCCTTCGCCTTGCCTTCGATCACGTAAACCTCCGGAAAATTGCTCATGTGGTTTTTGTCTTCCATGCCGTAACCCGCAAACCACTCCGGGCCCTCGTAGGTAAAGCCGATGTAGTCCGGCGTATAAACCGTCGCTTCGTGGACTCGGTGGATCAGCACAGCCGTGCGCACGCTCCGCGCGCCTTTCGCCTCGGCGTAGGCAAGCAGGTGTTTCAGGGTTCGGCCACTGTCGCAAATGTCATCCACGAGCAGGACATCACGCCCAGTAAGTTCCCCCGGCTCGACGAGAATCTCGATGCCGCCTTCCGGCGCGTTGGTCGCCGAGGAGTAGCTCTGGCACCGGCAGAACGAGGGCTCAACGGTGTAGGGTATCTCTTTGAGCAGATCCGCGAAAAAGAATACGCCACCGCGCAAAACACACACCGCGAGCACCTGCTGCCCGGTCTCCTCGCGGACCTGCTTAACCCAATGCCGCAGTTCGCCAGCGAGATTGTAGTTGCGGTAGGCGATGTCTTCCTTCGAATAGATCAGCCGGAAGTGATCAGGTATGTGGCGGATGACCATAAGACCTCCAGAACGGAGCAGGGGAAGCCAGATGTCGATCCTGTCCTGCGGACGAGCCCGGGATGCGCCCCGGCTTAACCCTCAGCGGCGGCAGCGGTATCAAAGGCAGGGCGAACCTGCAAGCCGCCGCCACCCGCTAGCCCCGCGGACGGCAAAGGGCGAAAGCGCCGCAGTGCCCACGCCGCAGGCCGGGATGCCAGTTGACCGATTGAGCGAAAGGGTTGCCCCGGGGCCCATCCGGACACTTCATTGGCGGCATGAGCGAAGCTGACAGCTCTTTACCCGAGCAGCCCCTCACTGGCATCTGGGCGGATGTCAACACCAGCACGGTGCACCTGGCACTGGCACAGCCCGACGGCAGCCGGACGACGACCTCCGCACCGCTGAGCCCCTTTGCCTGGAGTGACACCGATGAGCCCGGCGCCACCGAACTGACCGCTGACAGCGACGCCCCGTGGCGCTA
>JBHJGW010000054.1:0-14078 GCA_050331415.1 Opitutales bacterium
CGGGACTTCCAGGAGGCGGTCTTCGAGCGGCTGGGCCACCAGAGCTTCAACGCGTTCCGCGGTAGAACCCGGCGCGATGGTCACGATAATCGCATTACGCGTGGTGATGACGGGATCTTCGAGCCGCGGCATGTTGTTCAGAGACGACCAGCCAGCTGCGAAAATCAGCGCCACGGTGAGCACGAGCAAGTGCCCGTTGCGCATGAAGATCGTCGGCCAGTCCATTCCGCCCGAGCGCTCGGTCGCTGCACCAGGGCGGCTCATGGGGCTGTGGAGCTGCTCGAAGACATTTCGCCAGGGTCCGCCGGACGAACGGGTTGACCCGTCACCAGACGATGGATACCACCGGTAACGAACTGCGTGTCTGGTGCCGGGTCTGCCCGGATGAAGGCTCGGTCGCTTTCCGTATGGAGGACCTCCACGGGCAGGCGTTTGGTGACAAATGGAATCTCGGGCCGATTTTCAGGAGCTTCCACCAGGATCAGCAGAGACCAGAGCGCGTGTTCCCTCTCGGTCAGCGCTGTCAGGGGCACCCAATAGCCGGGTTCCTGTCGTAGTTCGTGGAGAGTCAGGGTTGCCACTTGGCCGGGCACGCCCGCCTTGCCGTCGGACAGAGCGAAAACCAGCGCGAGCGTTCGCGTGGCGAGATCCTGACGCTCCACGAGGCGCTCCAGAACCGCGTCGACGCTTTTGCCCTCGATGACCAAGGGAGACTGCGAGCCAAGTCGAAGGTGTTGCCGCCAACGCTGCGGGACGCCGATCTGCGCTTCGTACGGGGAGGCGCGCTGGAGCTCCAGAACCGGCTGGCCCGCGCCCACACTCTGCCCGGGCTCAGTAAGCCGGCGGATTACGATCCCGTCGAAAGGGGCGCGAAGGGTAGCTTTTTCGAGCGACACCTGAGCGGAATCGACGCCGGCGCGGCGCTGTTTCACTAACTCCTCGGCTGCGGCGACCTCTTGTTCTGCCTCCGTACGCCGCTGCTCGGGCAGGGCGTTACCGGCGACGGTTTCACTGACGCGTTCGAGGGTAACCTGGGCAAGGGCCAGTCGGCTCAATGCTTCGCCTACGGCGGCTTCGGCTTCCGCAAGTCGGGCCTGGAGTCGAGCCCGGTCGAGCTGTGCTACGGTCGCGCCTTTGGAGACCGGTTCGCCGGCTTCGAAGGCAACTTCGGCGATCTGGCCGCCCTGATCGAAGCTGAGGCTTGCCACCTCCCGCGCCTGTATGAGGCCCCGGTACTCCCGGTGGACGGTGTACGCATCTTCGCGCTGAAGGACTTCGGTTGCCACGGCTACAACGCGGACCTCAGCGCCCTCCTCGGACTCCCCGCCGCAACCCATGAACCCCGTTGCCAGGAACAGGCCCGCCACAAGGGGGAACGACAGGGGGAAAATACGGTTCATCGCAAACCACCGTTGCCAATTTTGACCGTTGGTCAAATAAAAACCGAAATTCAACAAAAAGGTCGACATCAGGTTTGTCGGCGGTGAGGCTCGGTTTATGGAAGACTTCGTGCACACCCGCCGGGAGGAGGAACGCCAGCAGCGAATCGCGGCTTTTATCGCCGCGGGTCGCCAAGAGTTGCGCGAACACGGCTTGGACGGGCTGACACTTACGGGTGTCGCTGCCCGCGCACGGTTGAGCAAGAGTCTGATCTACTTTTACTTCCGCGACAAAGAGGACCTGGCTTTCGCTTTGGCCAACGATGCCAAACGCGAGCTCCTGGCTGTCTTTCGCGCTGCCCGGGAACCAAGTGAGAACGGGCGAGCCCAGCTCGAGGCGATCGGCCGAGCATACGCGGCTTTTCCGCGGGAACGCCCAGAGGCTTGGGAGATCCTGGCCCATATGGAGAGCTCGTTGCCAATCTCGGGCAAACATCCGGCAGCCTCCCCGCGATTGCAGGAAGCCGCCGATCTCGGCGAAGCCGTCCATGCGGAGGTGGCGGCGGCTATTCGGACCGGCCAGGCCGACGGTTCCTTGTCAGCGGAGGGCCCAGCCGCGGAAGAAGCCGCCATTTTGCTCTGGTCGTTTCTTTATGGGTACAACCGTTTGCGGATCAGCCGCGACGAGGCCATCTGCCCTTTCGTCGGCAAGACTTTCAGCGAGTTGTTCGACCTTGCCCTAGCGATGTGTTCCGCTGGCGTGGTTGCGCCTCCGGCTGAGCTGAAGGCGATGAGCAGCGAATCACGACCGGAGCGGTAGAAAAGCCTCCACGGTTTCAGCGAACCGGTCGGGGCAGTCGAAGTGGGGGTTGTGGCCAGACTCCGCCAGATGCTCGAACCGGCAATCGGGAAATCGCTCGCCAACCGCGGCTTCATCCTCGTCATCGATGAAGCGGGATTTGCCGCCGCGCACGATGAGCGTGGTCTGCTTTGGCGCCACGTCAGTGGGCAGACTGTCGCCCCTGAGCGTCTCCAGTTGCTGATGCAGCACGCGCAGCGGGATTGCCCAGGCAAGGCCTCCGTCCGAGCTGCGCTTAACGTTGGTTAACAGGAATTGCCGGTGCGCCCAGTCCGGCACCGCTTCAGCCAGACGCTCATCGGCAGCTTTGCGCGAGCTCAGTTCTGACAGTGGCAGCGAGAGCATCGCCTCGAAATCGCGGGAGTGATAGGGCGGATAAACCTTCGGCACGATGTCGACCACGATCAGCCGGCGAACCCACTCCGGCGCCTCGATCGCCAGGCGCATCGCGACTTTGCCGCCAAGGCTGTGGCCCATCAGGTCGACCTGTGGATGCCCAAGCGTCGCAAGCGTTCCGGTCACGTCAGTTACCAGTTCCTCCCAAGCCATGGTTTCGGCATGCGGCGAGGTGCCGTGGTTGCGCAGGTCGATCGCCCACACGGGTCGCTCCCCAGAGAGGCGGCGCGCCATGTTGATCCAATTGCGGGAAGAGCCGAGCAAGCCGTGCAGGATCACCAGTGGTGTCGCTTCGGAGTCGGGATTCGGGTAGGTTTGAGCGTGCAGTTTCATCCGTCGCCTTCGACAAGAGGTTTCGGGCGTGTTTACAAACTTGGAGTTGCGTTCAGCGAGTTGATTCTCAAAGAATGGCTGTGTATTCGTGATGGGTCGGCTTGCTAGCCACGACCAAGATCGTCGGTCGCCCGGTCGGTTTCGATTTCGTCGGCGATTTCTTTCCAGAACCCAACTTCGGCGCGCACTCCTGTGGCGTCGTCTTTCAGGAAATCAGCGCGCGTAGCGAATGTGCGCATCCGACCGTCCCGCAAGACCGCAAATCGGTCACCGACCGCAAGTGCTTCTTTGAGGTCATGGGTCACAAAGATGCTCGTCATGGAATACTGTGCGCGGAGGTCACGGAACAGCGTTTGCATCTGCTGCCGGGTAATGGCGTCCAGACTGCCAAAGGGCTCGTCCAGTAAGAGCACGCGTGGGTCAGCCAGGATCGCGCGCGCGAAGGCGGCCCGTTGTTTCTGGCCTCCGGAGAGCTCATGGCTGCGCTTGCGCGCATGCGCCACGAGCCCGGTCGCGCGTAAAAGGGGCTCTACGCGCGAGTGGACTGCCGCGCTCTTGAGTCGTTTCAGCCGCAGGGCAAAGGCGATATTCTCAAAGCAGTCAAGGTGCTCGAACAGGAGCGTTTCCTGGCCGAGATAGACGATTCCGCGCTCGCGCGGAGTTCCGTGGGAGATCTCGCGGTCCCCCGCGGTTATTCGCCCTCCCTCTGCCGGGAGCAGCCCTCCCACGATCCGCAAGAGCGTCGTTTTACCGCAGCCGGACTCGCCGAGGATCGCCAGCGTTTCGCCGGCGGGAAGCGTGAAGGAGACGCTTTCGAGAACCGGCTGCCCCAGAAAGCTCTTGCAGAGCCCGGTTACGTCGAGCGCGGGTCTGTCACCGTTTTTCATGGCGCGGTACTTGGTTGCAGAGACAGTTCATTGAGCCTCAGAGGGGCGATCCCGGCGAGAGACGAGCTGAACGATGACGGCGGGGACGACCAGTCCGGCAATTGCCGGAGCCATCAGAAGCAGCCCGGCCAAGGCGGCCAGGTTGACGCTTCCCTCCCGGATGAGCGCGAAGAGGGTAACCGTCAGAGTGGGCACGCGACCGCCGCCCAAGAACGCCGCCAGCCCGAAATCGAGCCACGAAAACAGGGCGGTCTGCAGCGCGGCGACGGCAATGAGGCCGCGCGCTTCGGGCCACAAAGCATGGCGCCAGCGTGCCCAGCGGCCCCCGCCAAGGGAGCTCACAAGCTGCTCGCGGGCTTCGAGTCCGGGATTCCAGAATTCGCTGAATATCACCCCGGCGAAGGCAGTTGCGAACAGGCTCTGCGCGATGACCACCCCGGGAAAACCGCCCGCGAGTTCGATCCGGGCAAATAGGTCGTACAGGCACACACCGACTACCACCGGTGAAAGCACAAAGGGCAGGTAAACCAGGAAACGAAGCACACCGGTGCCTCGGCTACCGGAAAGGGCGCGGCTGAGCAAGAGCCCGGCGGGCGTCGAAATCAGGCAAACGCAGGTCGCTGCTGCCAAAGAGGTGACCAGAGCGCTCGTTAAACCGCGTTGGCCGCCGAGCAAATAAGCCCACGGGGCGAAATCGACCCGATCGGGAAACAGATGCGGCCAAGTCCAGCCCGTTCCGCTGGAAAGCAGGATGAGCACCACCAGCGGAAATCCGGCAGCGCTGAACAGCAGGCCAAGAGCAAGCAGTGGTGTCAGCCCTTGTCGCAAAAGCTTCATGCCGCTGTCTCAGACTGATGTGGGGGCAAGAAGTGGGTGCCCGAACGCTTCCGGAGCCGAAGAAAGACCATCAGCAGCGTCGTCACCAAAAAGAAATACACCAGGGACAACGCAAATGCCTCCGGCCGCTCCTGCAGGTCGTAACCGGTCGCCTTTCGCTCGATCAACACGGAGAACATCTGCGGGTCTTCCCGTCCCAGAAGTAGCGGAATCTCGAAGCTTCCCAGGCTGAGGATGAAGATGAGTAGGATCACCGCCCGGCCATTTAACAGCAGCAGCGGCAGTGCGACATGAAGCCGGGCCTGCCATTTGGAGGCACCGAGAGAGGCCGCCAGTAAGAGGCGCTCGTCACCGCGCCGCGCTCGCCAGAGCTGGAGGAAAAAGAGGGTCAACAGCGGCGTTGCGCTCAAGGAGTGCGCGAGGACGATGCCGATGCCGAAGCGGTCGTTTACCAGAATGGGAAAATCTGAGGGATTCTCCAGCAGGCCTAATTCCGCCCCGATGCGCGCCAGAAGTCCGCCGGGGTTGAGCCCTTGGTAAACGACAAATCCGGCCACCAGCACGGGCATGGTTAACGGCAGGGCGACGAGCAGCCTTCCGGAGGGGCGACGCAGCAGCGGCTCCGCGCACAGTGTCAGTGCGAGGGCAAGCGTCGTGGCCGTTAAGGTAATCGTTGTGGCCAGCCAAAGGCTGATTCCGAGCGACCCGAGCAGCGCGCCGTCCTGCACAGCCGCGGACCAATACTGGAGTGTCGGCCTCGCAGAGGGCAGCCCTGCCAGACCCAAGCTGTAAAGGGCGGCGTAACCCAAGGCCCAAGCAAAAGGCAGGGCGAGACCGACAGCCAAGAATCTGCCGGGGTGGGGCAGACGGTGACTATGATTGGCGAGGTTTCGGCCAGCCATCGTGTTCTCCCGTCAAGGCCCTTCAGCCACCGGAGCTTCGATCATGCGCCGGCGAAAATCGTCGAACAGCCGAATCATAACCTCCGGCGGGGGTTCGGCCAAAGCACGTTCTTGGATCTCGGCCCTTGCCGGAGCGCGTGTCCGCCCGGGAACATCCGAGAAGCGGTCCGGCCACGGCTCAGGGAGCCGGGAGACTGCGAGCACAGTACCGTCTCCCCAAGTGGCTGGCTTCTGCTTTTCCCATTGCGCCTCGGGCGATTGCAGAAAGTTGATGACGACGAGTGCTCCGGCCTTGTTAGAAGCATTATAGGGAATGCCCCAATAGTGCGTATTTTGGATACTGCCGTATTCGGGAACGAAGGCGCGAGCTGGTTCGGGAAGAACTCCTTGAAAGACCTTGTTGTCAACTTCACCGTCGTTATTGCTCATTGTGAAATCGACCTCGCCATTGGCGAACAGGCGGTGCAGCGCGGCAACGTTTGCTGGGTAGGTTTCTCCGCCGCGCCAGAAAAGCGGCCGCAGTGGCTCGAGATAAGCAAAAAGGCGGTTCGCCGCGGCGTTGTAGGCGGCTTCGTCGAACGGAGCTTGCAGTGCCCGCTCGTCGTTGGCCAATGCGGCCAGCAGACCTTTGAGAAAGGTCATGCCTGCGAAGTCGTTGGGTAGGGAGAAGCGACCCGGGTTCGCCCGAACCCAACTCGCGAACGCTGCCAGGGTCCGGGGTGGGGCGGCAACGCGTTCGGTATGGTAAATCAAGGTGAACTGGACGTTGCCCCATGGCGCTTCAAAACCGTTGACCGGCTGCTGAAAATCACTGGCGATGAGCGGGTTTTCCCAATCGACCAAGGCGTTGTTCGGAAGTTTTTCGGTGAAAGGTCCGTAGAGTGCCTCAATTTCGCGAAGCTGGTAAAATGTTTCGCCGTTGATCCAGACAAGATCGAGATCGCCGCGATCGCGACCCGCTTCCCGGTCGGCAAGCAGGCGGTTCACAGTGTCGCTTCCCTGGCTGCTGACGATCCGCAACTCGATCCCATGGCGTTTGCGAAGCTCGGGTACGACATAGTCCTGCATATAGGCATTGATAAGCGCGTCGCCGGTCCACATACCCGCATACACGGTTGTCGCTTCCGCCGCTGCTTCAATTTCCGGCCATGAAGCGCTTTCCAGGTCCGGCTC
The DNA here is from genome assembly GCA_050331415.1 of Opitutales bacterium. Taxonomy (GTDB): domain Bacteria; phylum Verrucomicrobiota; class Verrucomicrobiia; order Opitutales; family Cerasicoccaceae; genus DAIQNO01. The sequence goes on from JBHJGW010000054.1 coordinate 6,767, forward strand.
CGAGGAGGTGTCGGCGCAGGCTCCGAATACCACCAGCAAAGCGCAAAGCGTGATTGCCAGGCCTTTGTCACGAAAATACATTACAGAAAAAGGGAAAGCGAAAGCTGGAAGGTCCGAGGTTCTTCGGGAATGACGAGGTCCGCGCCAAAGAAGCCATTAAAGACCGGAGAAAAATTCTCCTCATCCGTAACGTTAAAGACATCGAGTCGCACTTCGAAACGCTCATGGCGATAGAATATCGCTGTGTTCAGGGTAAATTGCGCAGGAATGACCACGCGGCCATTGATATCGAGGTTCTGCTCGCTTTCCCAGGCACCGCTTAGGGTTGCGCCGAGGCCGATCGGATGGGTGTAGCTGACCAGGCCGTTGAGATTCCACCGGGGCAAACCGGGAAAACGCGGGTTGCCGCTGAAGGAGGTGAAGTTGGGAGAGCCGATTGCAGTACCGTCAATGATGCCCGGGCTCGAATCATCGAAGGCGTCTTCGATTCTTCGCGTGCCCTGGAAAATGCCGTCATCGTTGAAGCGCGCGTCAATGTAGCTTACGCCGAAGAGCCCAAAAAGTCCGCTCGTCGGTTGGAAGATGGCTTCGAATTCGGCCCCCTTGACGTCGAGGTCGATGCTGCCCCCTGTGAATTGAGGTTCGCTGCGCGTCTGGTAGAAACCTGCCACAGAGAGAAAGAGGCGATCGTCAAAAAGACTGTACTTGGCGCCGCCCTCGATCAGATGGCTGTCGATGTCGAAGGCTTCTTCGTTGAATTGACCGGTGTCGGAGTCGAGCGTAACGCCCCCGCCGAGGGCACTATCGAGTGACTGGCTGTAGGCGTAGGTCACGTAATAATTCTGTGCCTCGATGGGCTGGAAGTTAACGCTCAGGTTCGCGGCGCCTTGCATTTGCGTGATGCTGTCATCCACGGGGGCCTGGCCAGGAGGCGGCGCAGGGTCGACGCCATAAAGGTGGTACAAGTCCAAGCGCCCGCCCGCGAGCAGGCTCCACTGCTCAGTCAATCGAAAGTCATGCTGGTGGAAAAGCCCGAGCTGGTAGATATCGGTTTCGTTGGTGTCGCTGATTCGAAAATCGCCGTTGCCATCGTTATCCAGGTCGTAATTGAAGGCCGGTGACACAAAGACGCCGGGGCGCAGTTGCACGAGTCCCACTTGCCCGAGCATGACCGGTGTGTTTCCAGCGCCAGCAATCTGTTGCGCCACGGCGGCGGTATCGATGCGACGTGTGTCGACAGGCGCCGTCAGGTCGATAGGATTATCCGCTTCAGTAGTGAATTGACTGAAGGCCTGGACATGATGAAAACGGAGATCAAGCCCGCTTACGGTGCGGTTTTCGAGCTCAAAGCGGCCAAAGTCGAAATCAAAGTCGGCGGCGTATTCGGTCCGATTGTTGATGACGTAGAGCTCATCGATTACCTCAACAAAGCTGTTTTGGTTGACCTGATCCTTTGTGAGCGACTGGAAATGGGTCCGGTTCGTAAGGCGTGTGTCATCGGTCAGGTCCAGCGTGACCGTACTCTGCGCGATAAAGGTTTCGGCTTCGCTGAAATCCTGTGGATCGGTCAACACCCGGCTGCGGTCTAGTTGCACCTCCGGGTCGATCTGGACGATCGTTCCATCGGGGTTCACACGGAAGCCCGGTGCAATGACCGCCCGCGGGCCGGGCGTCGGGTTCAAAGGCGTAACGCCTGCGTTTGGCACGAAGATGCCCGAGACTTCGGTGTAGTTGCTCTGGATATACTCGCCCAAAGAGCTTGAGCCGTCTGCGAAGGAAATGGGTTGGGGCACGCCGCCAATGGGAGCGGGAGCGGTCAGCGCGTCATTGTAAACCGGCGAGATGCCTGTGCCGGTGATGTAGGTGCCGTTGTCGATAAGGTCCTGAGTCACGCGGTTCCAACCTGCATTGTCGCTGTAGTCCGCACGGTAGTATTCGGCATTGAGGTCAAGGCGCACCTTCGGCGTCAATTGATTGGCGTAGGCGAGGTAAACGCTGTCGCTCTCGGTTTCCACGAAATCGTAGAAGCTGTCTTCGTCGAGGTGCTCCCAGCTGATGCGCACGGCAGATTTGCCTGGTTCGATCGGCGCACTGAGGTCCACTACGGTACGGAGGTGGTCGTATTCGCCAAACTCGGCTGTCAGCGTGCCTTCAAAGGCGTCGAGATCCGGCCGCTTCGTGATCAGGTCGACGTAGCCGCCCACCCGTCGCGTCGGCCCAAGGACGGGCGTTGGCGGACCTTTAACGACGTCGATGCGCTCGACGCTGTTGAAACTGATCGGCAGGCCGAAGCCGTTGTTTCCCCCGACGCGACGCAGGCCGTTTTGGAAAATCTCGCCCTCCTGACCCCGGATTCGGGGCAGGCTCGGCAGGCCAAAGGTATTTGGCGTGTCGGTGTTGGTGGAAACGCGTGCAAGATCGTCGAGGTCGCGGATTACGGCGGCGTCCAGGATGCCTTTGGGGATTACACTGATTGCCCTGGGTGCTTCCAGGGCAGTCCGGTGGGGCCCGTAAAGCGAATCGGCAATCTCGGACGAGGTTCCCGCGCTGACCTCAGGCTGGCCTTCGACGGTAAGGGTTTCCAAGCGGGCTACGGGCCGATCGGCTTCCTCCGGCTCGTTGGGTTGAGCCGAAACAGAAGTAACGGAAAGCAGAAGGCAAAGACAGCGGAGCGGCGAAGGCGAGCTAAGGTGCATCGAAGAAAAATGTCGGGTCCGGGGCCAAGGTATTTCAATCACTGTCGATCCTACCTCGAAAACCCAACAAGAAAAAATCGATCCGCTGGGTCCGCGGTCAACTGAATGGCTTTGTGAAGCGCTGCTGCGCGGCATTCATCAGTCGTTCCGGGGGCGGCAAACGGACCACTCGTGGCGAACGGGCCAGCTACCCGGGCAAGAATTTCCGTACCAGCATGAACGTTAGCGGCCCGCTCCGACCCCGCGGGCTGAAGTCTGGCAAGCGCGTCACCCACGGCCTTATCGTAGCCGTGGGCAAAAGCCGCCCAGAGGCGTAGAAACCGGTCATCGCTGCCAGAGAGCGCGTGCATCCAGCAATGAGCGGCAAAGTGAGCGGTGTCTTGAAGCGGTTGCCCAAAGTGGGCGAACTCCCAGTCGATCAAGCGCAAGCCGTCGGGACGCGAAAGCACCGATGGCGGCCAAAGGTCACCCATCGTCAGGCATCGCCCAGGTGCCAGCAAAGCTTCGCCGAGGGCGGTAGCATTACGCCGAACGGCGTCAATTTCATTCGACGCTGGGGGGTTCGGGAGGGTCTCGAGGTAGGATGCCGCGCCACGGTATTGAACCTCCAGTCGGGTACGCTGGATTTCGGCATTATCAAAATCGTTCCACGCCTTTGCTTCGAGGGTGGCGCGGTGAAGGTTTCCGATAAAGCGACCAAGCTGCCCTCCGGCGTCTTCCGGTGGCCGTTCGCCGCGAGCGATCGCTTCGGCAAGGTTCGGGCCGGCCCCAAGGTCTTCGAGAAAGAGAACATTCTGGCCGACATGGTGGCCGAGGACTCGTGGCGGGCGTATCTCCGGCGCCGTCAGTTCATGCAGCGCTCCGCCGGAGTCGAGCGCCGAGAGGGCGCGCACCTCGAAGGCCAGCCGTCCGGGGCTGAGCGGAATCTCGGGATTGGCGGCAACATAGGGCGGGGCGTGTTTGACCACCATCGAGCGCGCTGAGTTCCGGATTCGGTACACGTCGTTCAGCGAGCCCCCGGTGAGCCGTTCCGGTGCTTCCCAGGATTCGTCAGGGAAAAGTTGTCGCGTAGCGGCAAGAATGGCCTCGGGCGCTAACATCGCTCAAAAGCGGTGAATGGCGTTTGCAAAGGGTACCGCTTCACCGCGCTCCAGAAATGCCAGGATCGCGGCCTCCGTCGCTTCCCGGGCTTCTTCCAGGCTGCGGCCAATGGCGCGGGTGTCCGGTGTGGCCTCTCCGGGAAGCGAATATTTGTGGCCGACGACGAGCCCTGCGCAGGGAATCTCGAGCTCGTTGGCCAGCACAACCTCCGGCGCGAGGGTCATCGAGTTCACTTGACCGCCCAGCTGGGCGAGCGCGCGGTTTTCCGCCGGGGTTTTAGTCCGGGGGCCGCCAGCGAAAGCAAAAACCAATCCTTCTCGGAAGGGCCGTACGCCGGGTGCCAGCCTTTCGATCTGCGCGGCCAATGCTGATGAAAAGAGCCCCTCATTGAGCACCAGGTGGCCTTGGTTCTGGGCCGGTTGTGGCCATATCGTGCACGTAGATCCGTCTGGCAGGCGGTTCTCCAGCCACAGCACGTCGCTGACGAGCATCGGTTGGTTCAGGGGCAGTTGCGGGTCCATTACCCCTACCGAACTGTTGACCAGCAAGGCGCCGCATGCGAGCTCTTTCAACGCGGCGGCGTTCGCGCGGTAGTTGATCTGCGGGGGCAGAAGGCGGTGGGGCCGCCCGTGCCGGAATATCGCATAGGCTGGCCGCGCCCCGCGAAGACGGTGCACCTCCGCCTCCCCAAAGGCGGTGTGAACGCGGTGAGGTTCCGGGTCGAAGAGCGCGCGAAGGTCTTGGAAAGCGCTTCCCAGGATAACGGCGACAGGTCCCATCGGCCCAACCTTCACGCGGCGGAACCCGCTTCGTCAATGTTACCTGCGGATAGGCAAGCTCCCTTCTTCAAAGATCGAAGCGGTAGGCCAGCATTGGGTGGTTGATAAAGACCGCCCCTCGGCGAGTGCCTGTCGGAGATTGTTCGACTGTCATCATGCTCTCCCATTGCAGGGGCGGCAAGAGGTCGTCAGCGAAGGAAAACTGCTGGTAGCGCCAGCCGCTCCAGTCGAGCTTCATGGGGCTCAACTGGTGGATTTTGCCCGAGCCGTCGCGCACTTCCGGAAAGATGCGGTTGCCGGAACCATCACCGTAGATCCATACGCCGAGGGCGTCGGGTTTGGCGATAATGGCCCGTGCCTGCGGGATCTCCGCCAGGGGCGAGATGCCTGCTTTGGCTTCAGCCTCGGCATTCGCGAAATCGTACACCAGCACGGCTGCGGATCTTGAGGGTACCGGCAAGGGCTCGTCTCGCGGTACGCCGGTCGAAAGGATGGCGACAACGCCGTCAGGTTCCTTCACCGAGTAGTCGCGCAGGCCGCCACGCTCGTCGATGCGGGTAAAGTCAGCCGCGCGCGCGAATCGGAGCGCGGGGGTGGCGGAAATGATGACAACGCGCTGCGGGTCGCTCGGCAGCCGGCTGAGCAGCCGCAGCTGCAAGGCGCTGTCGAGCTCCACGTTGGCCTCGGTCGGCAGCTTTAGCGAAACGAGCTCCTGTCCGGCAGCCATATTGAAGGGAAAGGTGAAGGGTTCTCCACTAGCCCCGCCCGCACGGACCAAATCTACCTCGAAACGCCCGCGGATTGGGTCGCCGCCGGTGTTGATGACGTCGAGACGGAAGGTGTTGGCGCCTTGCGGCCACAATTCGAGGAACAGCGGGTTAACAGGCTGCAGATCGACCTCTTGGGCTATCCCGACCACGCCGACGAGGCGACGGTAAGGCTCCGGACGGCGCCCGTAGACGACTTGCCGGCGCACCCGGAGTGTCTCGCCCGCCGGCACCTGGTACTCGCGGCCTTCGAGGTCCGTTACGGTGACAACTTGCTTGCTGACATTGGGGAGGTCGATCGTCAGGGTACTTTCATCCGGCCCACGCACGCGCTGCAGGGCGGGCACCTTTCGCGTCGCCAGCGCCATTTGCAGCATGGGGTCGCTTTTCGTTGGCCGATAGATGGTCGGCTCCCTTGTGACAGGAACATTGACTGGCGTCCGGGGAAAGACCTCGCGTCCGAGGCTCTCGCCATTGTAGCGGACAACCTCGATCGTGCCCTGTGTCAGGGGCACTGGGACGATGCGGTCACCATAATCCTCCGTCCAAACAACAACTACGGCATCATCGTCGCTCTCGAGCAGGACGACGCGCTCGAGCGGGTTTTCGGTGGCGAGACGCTTATTGAAATGGTAGCCTGACAGCACGCCGTCCATTGCTTCGGCAAAGAGCTCCTCGGGAGTCGGATCGGCTGCGCTTCGCACCGGGACGGTGGTCCGCCGTTGTCCACCTTCGGAGGCGTTGGCTGAAGGTTGATCGACGGGCTGATTCGTGGAACGCGTTTCGCTGGAGGAAGCTTGGGGCGCGGCTCGGCGCTGCCCAAAAGCTTCCGGCGAGATCGCCACGATTACTGCAAGGCAAAACAAGAGGCTGCGAAATGAAAACATTGTGAGCAGGGTGGATATCACTTTGGGTCGAGTCCAACAGGGAAAGTGGCCTCGCGGGAAAAAATGGGGAGCATTTCTTATCTGTGGGCACCTGTGACCCGAGCGCAGAGCTGCAGGTTCATTTTCTTTGTCCGAATCCCGGTTTCGAGCGGCTTTCCGCTTGGCACGGTGTCCCGTCAGCGCTATGTTTGAATGTTTTGGATATGCCGAAAGCTGAAAAACTGTGGGAGCTCCACCGTTCTCCGATCCACCGCAAAGGAATGTTTGCTGCCGCCGACATACCCGCGGGTACGCCCATTGTGGAGTATGTTGGACAAAAGATCGACAAAGACGAGTCCCTTGAGCGTTGCCTGGAGCAGGAAAAAAAAGGTGCGAAATCTGGAGGCGCCAAGGTCTTTATCTTCGACCTGAATGATGATTGGGATCTAGACGGCAATGTTCCGAACAATCCGGCGAAGTATATCAATCATTCTTGCGACGAAAATTGCGAGGCAATCAATGATGACGACCACATTTGGATATACGCGAAAAAAGATATCGCCAAAGGTGATGAGCTAACCTTTGACTACGGGTACGATATCGAGCACTATGAAGAACACCCCTGCGAGTGTGGATCGAAACGTTGCTGTGGTTATATCGTGGCGAAAAGCCAGCGGCGCCAGTTGAAGAAGCGACTCGCCGAGAAAACAACGGAAGCTCTAAAGGCGTAAAAAGCCCAGAAAGCCGCAGAGGCGAAGGCAGCGAAAGAAAAAGAACGCGCCGCCAGAGAAGAAGAACGATCGGCGCAGGCAAAAAAGCGCCGCTCGGATCAGAAAGTCGCAAAGAAGGTATCCGCAAAGCCATCCAAAGAGTCGAAGGGGACGCGCAAAACCTCAGCAACCAAAAAGTCCTCGGCCAGTACAAAGAAAACCGCCGGTCGATCCCGGAAAACATCGCGTAAGAACACGGCGAGCCGAGCAAAGTAACGATGGCAAAGAGGATGCGGGTGCTGGTGCTGACTTCGAGCACTGGAGGCGGGCACGACATGCGGGCACGCTCGCTCAAGTCGTGGGCCGAGCATCCCGCCCAAGCCGAATTAGGCC
>JBHJGW010000055.1:0-2189 GCA_050331415.1 Opitutales bacterium
CTGCTCTTCAAGTATGGCCGTGAAGTCGCGTCGCGCTTTCTGTCTGCCCATGCGATCGCGGTTATGATCGTTGTGTTGTTTTTCCTGCTAACGGGGTATGCGCTGCGCCTGGCCTCCATCGTCGCCATTGGCGCCGTTGGACTGATTACGCTTTTGGGGATGCTGTCGCTGCTGGTCCCCGCCAGGAAGTTCTCGCGTCCCTTTCGAGAGACGCCCTTGCCTCGCTCCACGGACGCCATCGATGTGCCCACAGAGCGCGTTGACGACTAATACCCGCTTGCCGGAGAGGTCGGTAAATTGCTCGAGATGATTTCGGATGCAGAGGAAGGCCGCGAGAGCGACGGCTGGGCCTGTAGGCCCCGCCTCGTCGTCGCGAACGCCGCTCTGCGCTAAAAGCATCCGAAGCCGCCACGCGGCGTTCAATCTACCGATCTATTCGGTAAGGTGGGATAAGCAGAGGAGACCCGCTACCCTGTTTTCGAAATCCGCTCCAGGAGCAATGTTGGCCCCGAAAGCACTCAGCTGGGGTTCGGGAATTTGCTGACCAGCTCAGCTTCGGGGCTCCACGAGGGGTTCTCGGAGCGAATCGACGTGCTCGAACGCGCCCGTCGGGTTGAACGCATCGTTGAGGGGACCGTAGCGTCGCTGAATCTCGGTAACGAGCTCGCGTGGAAGCGGCAGCAACTGTTCCAGCGCAAGGTTGCTCCTGGCATGTTCGGGCGAGTTTGCGCCGAGGATAATGCCGCTGACGCCTGGCTGCGCCAAGGCAAAGCCGACGGCGAGTTCCCGCGGTGTCGAATAGCCTTCAGGCAGCAGGGCTTTGAGGTCCTGGCCAATCTGAAGGATGCCGTCGCGCTCCGATGCCTGGTAGCGGTTGCGGGTATCGGGCCAGGCAAATTCCGTCCCCGGAGGATATTTACCAGTCAGCATTCCGCTTTCGAGGATCCAGCGTGCGATGACGACCACACCGTTTCGGCGGGCGGTTTCGATAGCAGCGGCGTGCTTTTGCCGCGCTACACTGAAACTGAGCTGAATCAAATCCAGGCCGCCGTTCTGCGCCGCCGCCATCGCGGTATCTAGCGAGGTGTCGTCGATGCCTGGCCCCTTGATCGAGGCTCCGATCGAGCGGATTTTGCCCGCTTCGCGCAGCTCCGCGAAGGCGTCGATCAAACGGTCCAAGTGCTCGGGGTCACGTGGCGTGCCGTGGATGAGGTAGCAGTCTAGGTAGTCCGTCCCGAGATCACGCAAAGAAATCTCTACGTGTTCGCGAATCTTGGGCAGATCCCCAAGGCCAAAACTTCCCGCGTACGTCTTGCTGGAAAGGAAAAACGACTCCCGAGGATAATCGCGGATTGCCTGCCCGATGACGAGCTCGCTCTTGTGATAGCTGTATGCGGTGTCGATATGGCGCCCCCCGCCGTCGAGATAGGCCCGCACCGTCGCCTCGCCCTGGGAATCGGACACCTCGCCATAGTAAACGCCACCGAGGCCCCAGGTTCCGAGGCCAATACGGCCAAAAAGTGCGGGATCGATACGGGGTCGGGGTACAAGCTCCATCTATTAAGAGTAACACATAGCGCCCCACAATGCGCAATCTTCCCATTGATCCTTCGAAGGGACGGAAAGGGTTATCCCCTAAACGGATTCGCGTTCTGCCAGACCCACCGCTCAGCCTCGGTGTAGTCCTCAAACAGGCGTCGGTTGAATATCGTCCCGACTTCGGTTCCCAAATCAACGAACGGCCGCACCCGTTCCGCCACCGGGCTGGACGGCAACACAAAGGCAGCCGCACAAATTCTGTAACGAGCAATTTGCATGGAAACTTCCCCGAAACGGATTGCCGCGAGGTATTCGGCCCGCGTCATATCGACATCCTCGATTTCGCGAAAATCGTTGATGATGCCGCGAATGTCGTCAAAGCGGGCGTCGCTGACCCGGCGGTTGAGGCTGGCAATGATATCCGCGAGAACAATCCTGCCGAAATAGCGTTTCACAAGGCACAGTGATTGCCATTCCAGTACGATCTTGCCCACGAGCACCTTAAGCTGAGGAATCTACCTCGCCGGACAAGCCTTGAATGGATCAGCCGGTAAAAGACCCCCTAAAATCTGCCTTGGTTCCCGAGTTCGAGCTGCCCGAGCCAATGCCTGGCTGGCCCGGTCGAAACGAGCCTGCAAAATTTCCCTTGC
>JBHJGW010000056.1:0-6158 GCA_050331415.1 Opitutales bacterium
GGCTCCACCATTTCCAGACTGGCAGTTCGCCAGAGATTGCCTGCGTGGGATCGTGCAAGTAGAGGGTCGGACCGCCCCCGTTGAGCTGCTGCCGGTAGAGGAGCGTTGCTCCCGGAAAATCGTCCCGAGGCAGGAGCCGGAACACCCCGCTGACTTCGTCCTCGCTGTAGGCGTAGATGATCAGCATCTGGCCACTGCGAGCGTGGCCGTTGGTGTCGACGCGGGTGTAGTTGTACAGCTCCGCATGATTGCGCACGCTGAAATTCGCCTCGGAGGCTTCGATCTGTTCCCGCGCAACATCCTCGGAGTTGATTGGGCGAAAGGCCAACGCACGTCCGGCGAAGGCAAGCAGGACAAAACCGGCAAGGGAGAGCGAAAGCAGGTACCGCATGCTCGTCACCTCTACCAGATTTGCTTAGGAATGCAACGGAATGCCGCAGTAGGAACGCCCGGAACCACCAGCGCCGGTACGCTATCAGCAGCACTGTTGACCGCTGTGGCGAAGGCTGCAGCCCCCATCGGAGCGTATCGCCATCGGCTCAGGCGTCGCCCCAATCGTAGGTGGTGTCGACTACGATGTCCGGGTGGAGACTGGCATGAACCGGGCAGGTCTCGGCCGCGCGCTGCAGCTTGGTACGGGTAGCCTCGTCGAGCCCCGGCGGCATTTTGAAAGCGACGCGCAGGCGCGAGATGCGGCGTGGCGGTTGGGCAGCCATCTCTTTGGTCACTTCGAAACTCAGCCCTTCGAGGTTCACTCCGAGGTCATCAGCCTTGATCCCCATGATCGTTGCCATGCAGGTCCCCAGGGAGGTTGCCGCCAAATCGGTCGGCGAAAAGGCTTCGCCTTTGCCGCGGTTGTCCACTGGCGCATCGGTAACGAGCTGGTTGCTGGAAGGCCCGTGGACTGCTTCGCAACGCAGCCCGCCGAGGTAACGTCCTTGGATCGTGATCATGCGAGAACTGAAGGGCATCCATTGACGAAGCGCAAGGCGGGAGAGGTTTCCAGCCGTACTCGGTGCGGCAACTTTGAAACGCTATCGAACGCCTGCATTTCAGAGGGTCTCGCCGCTCGGAGCGGAAGCGTCTATAGACGCGGTGCCAGCAACGGCCACAAACCGGGGCGCAGGGCCTGGCTAGGATTGCAGGAAGGCGAGGATGACGGAAACGGTTGCTGCGCTCAACAGGGTCGTCCAGAAGACCATCTGTGAAGCCAGTCCGGGGCTGCGGCGGTATTCGACGGAAAGAATGAACACATTGACCGCTACGGGCAGGCCTGCGGCGACGATAAAGACCTCGCCGCCAATTACCCGGTTGCCGGTGGCGGCGAACAGCGCTACCAATGCTGCTGCCAGCATCGGCGAAAGCACCAAGCGTACCGCACAGAGCGCCCCAAGGGCGGTACGGTTGGAGCCGGGCCGGGGTTGGGCCAGTTGTACGCCCAGCGTGAGTAGTGCGACGGGGATCAAGCCGCCGGCGAGGTATTCCAGCGGCCGCGCGAGGGGTTCCGGTGGTTCGAAGCCAACGCTGCGGCAGCCCAGCGCCAGGGCGACGGCCCAAATGACCGGGACTTTCGCCAAGCCCTTCAACGCATCGCCCCAGCCGCTGCGTTTGTCCTTTTCCAGCAGCCAGACGCCGAGCGTGAAGTTGAGGAAATTTTGGGTCACCATCACCACTGCCATCGCATTAACGCCGACATCGGGAAAGGCCAGAGCCGCCAACGGCAGGCCATAATTACCCGCGTTGTAAAACAGCGTTCCGAGCGTCAGGGTCGCTTTGGATTCGCGCAGCGGTGAGGCGGCAAAAAGCAGCGAGCAGCAGCCCCAGAGCAGCAAAACATGCAGGGTGGCCAACAGGGCCAGTTCGCCCAGCGCGCTGAACGCGAACGGCGAGTGCAGCAGGCTGATGAACACCAGCGATGGCACGAAGACAAAGAAGTTGAGCTTCGACAGCGTCGGCACATCCAGCCGGAATGCCCGCTCCAGCAGCGCCCCAAGGCCGATCAGCGCAAAAACCGGCAGGACGATGGTCAGCAGGATGGTGCCAATGGTGTCCAGCATCGCTCAGTCGCTGCTTAGTGGTCGCCGCTGGTGACTTCTGCCAGCCGATCGAAAAACGCCCGTTTGCTCGGCGTATTGATGCCCCAGTTGACAGGCACGGTCTGGAAGCCGCTCAAGTCTTCGAAACGTCGCTCCCGTCCCTTCGTTTTCCAGTCAGCACGGCTCTCGCCGTACTCGCTTCCATAGCCCTGCTGGTAGAAGCCCCAGGAGCAGTCTTCGGCCAAAGCCGCCTCGAAATTGTCGAGGTGTGGGCTGTCTTCGTTAATGAGGATGGGGCGAGGCTTTGCCTGGTATTCCGGAGTGGCTTTGAGGCGCTGCAACTTTTCGCGCAATTGCTCCGGCTTGCAGCCGTTGCCGTGCGGCATGTGGAAGTCCTCGAGCTCGCGCCAGCGCCCTTCGCAGATGTGCTCGCCGCCGAGCGTGCTGACGCCCACCGGCACCCGTCGCCCATCGACCGAGACTCCCTGCACGACCTCAATCAGTTCGTGCACGCGATCTTCTTGAAAAAGCGGCGCGGGGTATAACCGGCCGGCTTCGTTGGCGGTATCGATAAGGATGTTCCGGTAGCCGGTCCGCAAGAGCCACTCAGTCACGCGTGCTGTAATGTCCTTGACGACCCCTTCGTCTGGAATGCGCTCCACCTGTTTGAAGTAGAAGTAGTTGACGATCACGACCATGCCGAGCGCGTCGGCGGCCTGCAGTACCTTCAAGAGCCGGTCGAAGTAGGCGGGTTTGAAGGTCCCGTCCGGACCGAAAGCTGAATTGACGAAATGGTCGTAAACCTCGGGTGCGTAAATCGAGCCGCCGCCTTGCAGGCCAACCGTAAATGCCAGCAAACCGTGCCGCTTGTATTCGGGCAGCGCTGCGCAAAACTCCGCCGTGTTGCGGTCGGGGTCCCAGATGCCGGTGTCGGGGTAGGCCCACTGGGGGCGCGTTTCCGGGTTTTCGTCGTCGAAGATCGCTTGGATCAACCGCGCATTGAACAGACGTCCTTCGATCGAGCGGCCCCGATAAGTCTTCCCCGCGTAAGTCGGCTCGCCGTTAAGCAAAAACCGGGTACCCTCGATCGTTACCTCTGTCATCATTCCGGGCACGCTGGACACCGGAATAGTCTGCGGCAAGGAGATTACGCTTCCCGGCACACCGCCGATTCCGCTACAACCTTCGTGTATCTGGTTTGGCGCTGTCTACCACTGTCGGGAAAGAAATGGAAGGCGACATCATTATTACCCACGTTCCCTCTTTAGGGCACTTTGAACAACCTCATTTCCTGCTGCGAGCGGTCTTTTGGCCGCTCAGCAGCGTTTGCTCAGGCCGACGTAATCTCCGATTACGCCTTACTGCCCAAGCCTTGCTGAAGCAGCCAAAATCCTCGCTCTCGCGACAGAAGTAGGTTGTTCAAAGTGCCCTTTAGTTGCCACATTGCTGAATAAAGAACGAGAAAAGGGAGGACCACTGACTCAGGAGGAGGTGGAAAGGATCCGGGACAATGCCCCTTGTATCGCGATGACGCCCGAGCAAAGAAGAGCCGTTGACGAGGGAAGACAGTATGATGACATCGACCCTGAATTCGCCTGGGAAGAATGGCAGGTTGCCCGAACAGAGCTTAGTACCAAGGAAGCGGAAAACAAATGACCTTGTCATGCGCTTCGCCCAACGTCGCTTCGCGTTGTGAGGGAGCCTTGGTTGAGCGGTGGACAAGACTTGCCGTCGGGAAGCTTTCTACTTTAGTCCCTATGCGATGAAGCACGTTGCGGTACTTATGACAATGGCCGCCCTTACCGTTCAGACAGCCGTGGCCGACTTTTCCGTTTACGTTTCGGCTGGCGGGGAAATTCTCCATGCTGAATTTGCCGATGGTCGTCTGACGGAGCCCGCGGTTGCCCTGGGCCAGGGGGCTGGCTGGCTGGCGCCGGTGCCGCAGGCTCCGCTGTTGCTGGGTGCCCTCGGCAACTACCCGCGGGCGGAAGGCCCCGCCAATGGCGGCCTCGCCTCATTCCGAATCTTGGAGGACGGCTCGTTGGAGCGTGTCGACGATATCGCGACGCAGGGCAAGACTCCCTGTTACGTTGATGCTAACCGTTTTGGCGTCGCTGCAGTGGCTAATTTTCGCTTCGACACTGGCCCGAGCCGCGGGAGCGTTTTCGGGGTGCGGTTTGGCGAAACGGGCGAGTTCAAGGAAGCCACAGCCCAGCGTTTTGAGCATCCGGGTCAGGGCGGTGGCGGGGGGCCGCGGCAAGAGGCTTCCCATCCGCACTCGGCAGTCTTCTCACCTGACGGGCTCTACCTTGCGGTGGGCGATCTGGGCGTCGACAAGGTTGTGATCTACGGCCCGAACCCGGCATCGGGAGGCCTCGAGCAAATCGCTGAGGCGCGCGGAGAGGACAACCAGCAGCCGCGCCACGTCGGCTGGCACCCCAATGGCGAGTGGCTGTACGTGATGAACGAAGTCGCCAACACCGTCAGTGCGCTCCGCTTCAATGCCGACGCCCGACAGCTGGAGTTTTTCCAGCACATCGAGCGTCCCGGCGGTGCGGGTGCGGACCTCAAGGTTCATCCCGGCGGCCGTTTTGTCTACGGTTCGGTTCGGGGCTCCAACGCCCTCGTTTGCTACGCGGTGGATGCGGAAAGCGGTGAGCTTGCGCAGCTGGGCGTTGTTGCGACCGGCGGTGGCAATTGCCGCAGCTTTGCCATCAGCCCGGACGGTCGCCACCTCATCACCGCAAATCAGGGCGCCAGCAACCTGACCGTGTTCGCGATTGGCGACGATGGTATGCCGCAGCCTACCGGCCAGGTGGTCGAGGCCACGCGCCCCGGCTGCGTCATTTTCCGGTAATTCGGGCCTCTTTCCTTCATACCGCCTGCAGGTTCTGGAGCTCGCGAAAGGCACCGTTGGCGGCTTGGAGTTCTGACGGAGAGCCGACTTCGATGGCGCGGCCCTGTTTCATCACTACGATCAGGTTGGCCTGACGAATGGTGGACAGGCGGTGCGCAACGACGAAGGTCGTGCGGCCTTGGATCAGGTTCTCGATCGCGATCTGCACTTCGCGCTCGCTGATGACGTCCAGGGCGCTGGTAGCTTCGTCGAGGATGATGACGCGCGGATCGCGGATAACGGCCCGGGCGATGGCGAGCCGCTGGCGCTGACCGCCGGAAAGCTTCAGCCCGTTTTCGCCCACACGGGTATCGAGGCCCAGCGGCAGCTCGTCGATCACGCTTCGGAGGTTGGCGGTGTCGACAGCCTTCCAAACCAGCGCATCGTCGGTGAACTGCCGCAGGCCATAGGTGATGTTCTGTCGGATAGTGCCGGAGAAGAGGATCGTTTGCTGCGGCACCATCGCGATGTGGCGGCGCCAGGTCCGCATGTCGAGGCTCTCCATCGGCCGGCCGTCGAGCAGGATCTGCCCGCCCTGAGGCCTCAAAAAGCCGATTGCCAGCTGCATCAGGGTGCTTTTCCCCGAGCCGCTCTCGCCGACAAAGGCGACACACATTCCCGGCTGCACGCTGAGGCTGAAGTCGGCTACTGCGGGGCGTTCCTGCCCGGAGTAAGTGAAGGTGACCTGGCGGAAGTCGATGTGGCCGGAGACTTCTGCGAGCTCTTCTTTGCCCTCGTTCTCCTCGAGATCCGGACATTCTAGAATTTCTCCGATGGAGCGGATTGAGGCCATGCTCTTGGTCACCTGCGGGATCATCGCCAGCAGGCCCTGCACGGAGCCGACCACCTGCTGGAACAGCGAGGCGTAAAGGACGATCTTCTCCGGGCTCATATCGGTATTGAGGACGAACCACGTGACGGCCCCGATCATCAGCAGCACTGTCGACATAAATACCACGAACGCGCTGGACCCAAAAATAGCGTTGATGGCATCGACGCGCTGTCCGCGGTCTTTCACGTGCTCGAGGTAGCCGTGGACGGATTCGACCTCGGCCTGCTCGACCCCGTGGGCCCGCGTGACGGGCACCATGTCGATCATCTCGGCGACTCGTTGCGACATGCCTTCGAACTCCCGGCGGAGGTCATCGTTGCGGCGCGTCATGGAGGTGCGGAACAAACGGATGAGCAGCACCGCCACGGGGGTCGCGACGAGGTAGAATAGGGAT
>JBHJGW010000057.1:0-23479 GCA_050331415.1 Opitutales bacterium
CTCCATCTGCGCCGATAAGGACGTTCAGCGCCTCACCTGGGACGCTTATATGAACAAGGCGCTCGGCAAGCCGGACCACGCCGCGCACATGCGGATTTTCTTCAAGGATTTGGCGCACTGCGGCGTCATCACGCTCTGCGCGGAGTTTCTTAAGGCGCTCGAGCTGCGCGTTGCGCACGGCGGTGTTATCGATATCGAGGATGTCGAGCGGATCTTCTTTTTCCAGTCGGTGCTTGTTGAGGCCGACGATGGTTTCCTTTCCACTGTCAATGCGGGCCTGGCGACGGGCACTAGCCTCCTCGATACGCAGCTTCGGAATGCCGGCTTCAATAGCCTTGGTCATGCCGCCGTACTCCTCGCACTCCTGGATGTGCGCCCAGGCCTTCCGCATGAGCTGGTTTGTGAGTGCCTCGACGTAATAACTGCCGCCCCACGGGTCGATGACCTTGGTCATGCCCGTCTCTTCCTGAATAAAGAGCTGCGTATTGCGGGCGATGCGCGCCGAGAAGTCCGTCGGCAGCGCAATGGCCTCATCGAGCGCGTTGGTGTGCAGCGATTGAGTATGCCCGCATGCCGAAGCGAAGGCTTCGATGCAGGTGCGGGTAACATTGTTGAAGGGATCCTGCTCGGTCAGCGACCAACCTGAGGTTTGGCTGTGGGTGCGCAGCGCCAGCGACTTGTCGTTTTTCGCGCCAAAGCTTTTCACGATCTTCGCCCACAGCAGACGCGCCGCGCGCATCTTGGCGATCTCCATAAAGAAGTTCTTGCCGATGGCCCAGAAAAAGGAAAGACGCGGCGCGAACTGATCGACCGTCAAGCCCGCTGCCACGCCCGTGCGCAGGTACTCCCATCCATCGGCCAGAGTGTAGCCCATCTCCAGGTCGGCGGTCGCACCGGCCTCCTGCATGTGATAGCCCGAAATCGAAATCGAGTTGAACTTCGGCATGTTTTGCGACGTGTACGCAAAAATGTCACCGATGATGCGCATGCTGGGCTCCGGCGGATAGATGTAGGTGTTGCGCACCATGAACTCCTTGAGGATGTCGTTCTGGATCGTGCCCGCGAGTTGGTCGAGCGTGCAGCCCTGCTCCAGTCCCGCAGCAATGTAAAAGGCCAGCACCGGCAGCACCGCACCGTTCATCGTCATGGACACCGAAACCTTCGACAGGTCGATGTCCTTGAAGAGGATCTCCATGTCCAGCAGCGAGTCGATTGCCACGCCGGCCTTGCCAACGTCACCGACGACGCGCGGGTGGTCGCTGTCGTACCCCCGGTGCGTAGCGAGGTCGAACGCGACGGAAAGGCCCTGCTGGCCAGCCGCGATGTTGCGGCGGTAAAACGCGTTCGACTCCTCGGCGGTGGAGAAACCCGCGTACTGCCGTACTGTCCAGGGACGAAAGACATACATCGTCGCGTACGGCCCGCGCAAAAACGGCGGCAGGCCCGCGGTGAAGCCGAGATGCTCCATGCCGGCTAGATCCTCCTCGGTGTAGAGCGGCTTCACCGGGATTTGCTCCATCGTCTCGGTGGTCAGCTCATCCAGCGATTTTCCGGTTCGCTGCTCCACGGCGGCCTTCCACTCCTCGAAGGAAGGCTGCGGCGCGGTCGCGGTGGACTCGAAGGGCATGGTGGTGAAGTCGACGTTGTTCATGGCTTGGAAAATGTTCTGGCACCGGGCGCAGAGGGCGCGGTTTCTCGCGGAGACGATTCGAAGAGGTTGGTGAAGTTCAGTCGAAGACCACCGTCTTGTTGCCGTAAACGAGCACGCGGTGTTCGAGGTGCCATTTGACGGCTTGGGCGAGGACGATCTTTTCGAGGTCGCGGCCCCGCTGAATGAGGTCGTTGGGTTGGTGGCGGTGGGTAATGCGGGTGACGTCCTGATGAATAATCGGACCCTCGTCGAGATCGGCGGTAGCGTAGTGCGCGGTGGCACCAATCAATTTGACGCCCCGATCAAACGCTTGATGATATGGACGACCACCGGCAAAGGCGGGCAGGAAGCTGTGGTGGATGTTGATAACCGGGCAGCCGCAGTCGCGCAGAAAGTCGTCACTGAGGACTTGCATGTAGCGCGCCATGACGACCAGGTCGGCCCGATAGTCGCGCAGCAGAGCCAGTTGCGCCGCCTCGGCTTCGGCCTTGGTGGCGGCGGTCGTCGGGATGTGATGAAAATTAACGCCATAGCGGTGCGCAACCGGTTCGAGCTCAGCGTGATTACCGATAATCCCGCACAGCTCACCCCGGAGCTCTCCCGAGTGAAAACGCAGGCAAAGCTCGTGCAGGCAGTGGTCCGTTTTGGAAACAAAGAGCGCGACGCGCGGACGCCCGACGGAACTGGCCATGCTCACCTGCATACCGAGCTCATTTTGCGCGAAAGCAGCGAACGCCGCTGCTTCCTCAGCCGCTTGCTCGAGTGCCGCTGGCACCCAGCTTACGCGCTGGAAAAAGGTTTCGCTGGCGGCGTCCCGATGTTGATCGGCGTGCTCGATGTTACCGCCTCGCTCCGTGATCCACGAAGCAACTGCAGCAACAAGGCCGGGACGATCGGGGCCGTGCAGGCGCGCGATGGTGACGGGCGTTTCCATGGAGAGGACTGACAAACGATAAGACCTGCGCGACGCTTAAAGCACGCCGACTTTTTCCAGGTACTT
Source organism: Opitutales bacterium (assembly GCA_050331415.1). Classification (GTDB taxonomy): domain Bacteria; phylum Verrucomicrobiota; class Verrucomicrobiia; order Opitutales; family Cerasicoccaceae; genus DAIQNO01. The sequence goes on from JBHJGW010000057.1 coordinate 2,652, forward strand.
GCGATTGACCGCGTAGTTGGGAGACTTGATCGAGATGTGATCATCAAGCCCAGCTTCGGCGAAAGCGGAAGCGTGTTCGCCGGGATCCCCGGCAAGGATGGCGGTCGCTTCCGGCGCCTTCGCTTTCAAAGCACGGCAGAATGCCGGGACGTATTCAGGATAGTCCGCATCGGCGCCACAAATCACCACGACTTTCATTCCGCTGGCTGCGACCGCCGCAGCGGCTTCTTCCGCGGGAAGGTTTGCCTCGAGCGGCTCTGGCACGAAACCTCCCGCAGCGAAAAAGGCCACCGTAAAGTCCATCCGGGGCTTATGGCGCTTCAGGACGTTGACACATGCCAAGGCAAGTTTCGGCGGATGGCCTTGCTCGGCGGTGTAGCGGGCGGAGGCCCGGCGTAGCTCCTCGTAGGGCGCACTGCCCCGAACCGAGGGAATGGCAGTGGCTTTCAAGGGCTGCTCACCAACCCGCAGGGCACGAGAGAGTTCGCCAAGGGTGGCTCCGGCGCGGGCAGCTTCGAGCAAAGCCGCGGTCCGGTCGGTTCCTTTCAAATTCACCAGGTTCTGCAGCGCCTCGAGGATCTTCAGGTCATTGGCCTCTCCGTTGGTTGAGCGCAGCTGCTCGAGCTCTTTCGCGCGCTTGGCCTGGATGGCGCCGTAATCGGGTACACGCGGCGGTAGCGGCTGTTCGTCGAGGTTGGCGTAAACATTCGTCCCGACCAGACTCTGGCGTCGGCTGTTGACCAGCTGTTGACGCTTATCACGCACGCCGGCAACGCGCTCCTGGATGCTGCCAGCCTTGATTGCTTCCAGCGCTCCGCCAGCTTTTTCAATCTCCTGGAAATAAGTCCACGCCTGTTTGGCGAGCTCTTCAGTCAGCGACTCGATGAACCAGGAACCGCCCGCCGGGTCGGTAACTGCCGTCAGCTCGCACTCCTCGGCAAGGATGACTTGGGTGTTGCGCGCCATTCGGCGACTGAAGGTATCAGGCACGCGCACGACTTCGTCAAAGCAGCCCACGTGCATGCTCTGCACCCCGCCAACAACACCGCTCAGGGCCTCGGTGGCAGTCCGCAGCATATTGACGTAGGGGTCCGTGGCCGTCTTGTTCCAGAGTGTCGTGCGCGCATGGATACGCATGCCGGACGCCGCTTCTGAGCCGCCCAGAGCCGTTACAATGCGGTGCCAAAGCTGACGCGCAGCCCGGAGTTTGGCGACCTCCATGAAGAACATCGGCCCGAGCGCAAAGGAGAACACCATGCCGGAGGCTGCGGTATCGATTTCGGCGCCCCGCGCCTGCAATTCGCGAAGGTACTGCGTGCCCGCTGCGAGCGCGTAAGCGACTTCCTCGACAGCGCTGCCACCCCCGTTCGCGATGGGCAGTGCGGAGACGCCAATTGCGCTGAGACCCTCTCCGCGCGCCTGGCAAGTGTCGACCAAAGCGGCCATTTCGTCAAAAGCGGCATTGGCTGAAACCGGGAGGTGGCCAGCGCTGAGCAGGTAGGCCAGCGGATCGCAATTGAAGGCCACCGAAAGGCGCTCGCAGTTGCTTGCTGCTCCGTCCACCCAGGCCAGGAACAGGGCCGCCAGCGGCAAGGCGCTCGCGCCAGCCTGCAGGTGGAAAGGCACCGCTTCCGGCACGATCCCGGCAAAGGCTTCCCGAAGGTCGTTGAGGTGCCCAACGGAAAGCCCGCATGCGCCGACCTCGCCCGGCAGCGCGCTGTCCGGGTCCTTGCCCTCCTGGGAGGCAACATCGAGGAGAATGTTCACGCCGGTCTGCCCGCGCATCAGGTCCGCGCGCAACGCCGCGTTGAAATCGCTTGGCAGGCCCTCGGGAATCTCTTGCGAGACAACCCACGGCTCCTGTGCGTAGCCCTCGGCGCCAGCGCCTCGGCGACGATCTTCGAAACCCGGTAACGGAGCGGGTGCCGGCGCATCCTCCGCGCGATAGATCGGCTGCAGGGTCACGCCTTCGACCGTCGGGGTCAGCATTCTCCTTTCGAACGGAGCGCCCTTGAGCAGCGCTTCCGCTGCCGCGCGCCAGGCCTCGTACGAGGCGGGTTCGAAGTCATTGAGCAAAGGTTGAGGTGATGCATCAGCCATGATCGAAATGCCAGTTGAAAGCTCGAAAGCGAAAGGTAAGCAGTTAAGCTGGGCTTAAGCCGTGAAGCTAGTCAATTAAAATTTTTAATTCACCTGCTCGCCCAGTGGGGTTTATCCTGACACCTCGAGCCGCCGCAGCAAGCCCGTTTCCGAGTATCCGGGCCTGTTGCAGGGCTCCATCGAGAGGCACACCGTAGACCAAATTGCGTCATGGTTTTATGGTGACTCCAACCGACCATCACACTCCGAAGAGGGCTCAAAACTTTTTCTATTTTTTGCTACATTAAGGATTGATTTTGATAAATGAGACGACATAACTACTTTCTAACGATGGCGATAGCAAGACCCGCAGACCCTGACGCTTTTTCCGCTCCGGTGACGTTTGAACTCGACGCCGAAGCCTACGAACTCCTCCAGATGCAGCGCGCCCAGTTCGGCGTTGGAAGCATCAGCGAAGTCGTCCGCGAAGCGCTTCTGCAATTCGATTTTTCTCAGTTCAACCAGCGCCGCCACGAGAAGCGTCAACTCTCCGTACGGATTTCTCCTGAGCTCAAGAATACGCTGCTCGAGACAGCCCGCAAAGCCAACGTCAGCCAGGCTGTGTTGCTGCGGGCCGCCCTCGAACAGTTACGTTCGGCAGCTCCGCGTACCATCCCAACCGAAACCAACATGGCAACCAAGAAGACGACTGCGAAAAAAGCCGTAAAAAAGGCCGCAAAGAAAGCGCCCGCCAAAAAGGCCGTGAAGAAAGCCGTCGCCAAGAAGGCGGTCAAAACAGCGGTTAAGAAAACAGCGGCAAAGAAGGCGGCGGTGAAGAAGACCGCAGCTAAAAAGACCACCGCTGTCAAAGCCGTCAAAAAGGCCGTGAAGAAAACAGCAACGAAGGCGGTAAAAAAGACAGCTGCGAAAAAGGCGGTCAAGAAGGCTCCGGCAAAGAAGGCTGCCAAAAAAGCGGCTCGCAAAAAGGCCTAAGCGCAAAAGGCCAGCCAGCCGCGCCGCGCCGTAGTTTGAGGGCTACGGCGGAGTGAGCCGCTGCTCGAGCGGCGCCACGCGCAGCTTTTCCACGCTGCAGCCTTGACGTTGAGGCCAAAGCGCTTGCTCTATTCCGAGCATGCCTCTTCCCCTGTCCTCCCGCGCCCGCGACCTTGCGCCTTCTCCTACGCTTTCGATCACCGCCAAGGCGAAAGCCCTCCGAGCCGACGGGCACGACGTCCTGTCGCTGGCGGCGGGAGAGCCCGACTTCGACACTCCGGAGTTTCTCAAGGACGCCTGTGCCGAAGCGCTGCGCCGCGGCGAGACAAAATACGCGCCCGTGCCAGGCATCCCTGCCCTGCGGGAGGCCTTGGCGGCGAAGTACCGCGAGCGCCACGGGATCCCCGGAGTAACCTCCGAATGGACCGTCGTCAGCCCGGGCGGAAAGTTTTCCTGCTACGCCGCCCTGCTGGCAACTGTGGGCCCCGGTGACGAGGTCATCGTTCCGGCGCCCTTCTGGGTCAGCTACCCCGAAATGGTAAAGCTTGCGGGCGCGGAGCCGGTCATCGTCACGACCAGCGACGCCAACGCCTATAAGCTGACCCCGGAAGCGCTCAGACAGGCGTTAAGCCCCCGCACTCGCCTGCTGATCCTCAACAGCCCCTCCAATCCGACGGGTACGGTCTACACGCCAGCTGAGCTGCGAGCGCTGACCGAAGCGGCGGTCGAGGCCGGCATCTATATCCTTTCGGACGAAATTTACGAAGACCTGGCATACGATGACGCCGAAATCGTCAGTCCGGCATCGTTCAGCGAAGCAGCCGCGCGCCATGTTATCACCGTCAGCGGGTTTGCCAAAACGTTTTCGATGACGGGTTGGCGCCTCGGCACACTTGTGGCGGATCCCATTATTGCGAAAGCCGTCTCGAACCTTCAGAGCCAGACCACCTCGAACGCGACGACCTTTGCCCAGTACGGCGCGTTGGCGGCTCTTGAACAACCCGAGAAGGCCAATGCCGCAGTAGCGGCCATGCGAGCGGCCTTCGACCGCCGGCGCCTGACCTTGCTCGATGGCCTCAACGTCCTTCCCGGGATCTCCTGTTTCCGCTCGAAAGGCGCCTTTTACCTCTTCCCAACTGTCAAGGACTGCGGGCTCGATTCGCTCACCTTCTGCGACCGGCTGCTTGACGAAGCGCTCATCGCCGCCGTCCCCGGGGTTGCCTTTGGCGAGGATGCCGCCATCCGCCTGTCCTATGCTTGCAGCGATGAGACCATCGCGAAGTGCCTTGAACGGCTCGAGCGCTTTTGCCGGCAACGCGCTGGCTAGATATCTGTCACCATTTGTGTCATGCTGAAACGATTCATTTGTCACGGTTTTCTTGTTCTGGCGATTGCCGGGTTTTCGGCGGGTTGCGCCTCGCCGTCTCCTGACGGAGGCCCCGAGGGCGCCCCGGCTGAATCACCGCACAATCGCGGTCTCGGCGTTCCCTCGGATTCGTTTCCCAACGACGGCGTACCGCCTGACCGACGCGCCCCGTACTGACACCGGAAGACGTTTTCCGGGGGGACCCTCAGCTGGTGCTTGCAGACCACTGCAATTTGGTTTCATTCTAAATCATGACCCTTGCACCGGCATTCGATGACGTCGCTACCATCCGCGCTCATTTTCCGATCTTGGAAACCAAGCTCGGAAAAAAGCCGTTGATCTACTTTGACAACGCCGCATCCGCTCAGCGACCGCGTGCGGTCATTGAGCGGCTGACGCGATACGGAGCGTTCGAACATGCCAATATTCACCGGGGCGTCCACCACCTGAGCCAAGCGGCGACCGGAGCCTATGAGCGCGCCCGTGAGACCGTCGCAAACTTCCTCGGTGCCCGAGAGAGTCGCGAGTGCATCTTCACTCGGGGAACTACGGAGGCAATCAACCTCATCGCCCACAGCTGGGGTGCCCAGCACCTGAATCCCGGCGATGAAATTGTGCTTACTGAAATGGAGCACCACGCCAACATCGTGCCCTGGCAGCTGGCGGCTGAACGGGCAGGCGCTCACATCCGCGTGGCACCCGTTTCTGATTCCGGCGAACTTAATCTCGACGCGTTTCGCTCCCTTCTTGGCCCGCGCACGAAAATGGTCGCAGTGGTCCATACCTCTAACGCGCTCGGCACGCTCAACCCGGTCGCAGAAATCGTCGCCCTCGCCCGCCAGGCTGGCGCGTTTGTGCTGATCGACGGTGCCCAGGCGGCTCCCCACGGCCGGGTGGACGTTACAGAGTTCGACCCCGACTTCTTTATGTTCAGCGGACACAAAGTCGGTGGCCCGACCGGCATCGGTGTGCTCTATGGCAAGGCGGAAATTCTTGGTGAATTACCGCCGTACCAAGGTGGCGGAGACATGATTGAACGGGTAAGTTTCGATGGTACTACCTTTCGCGGGCTGCCGGAACGTTTCGAGGCGGGCACGCCGAACATCGAAGGCGCCATCGCTTTGGCGACCGCATTGGACTTCATCGACCTGATCACCACCGACGTTATCCGCGAGCGCGAAGCGAAGTTGCGCGACGAGATGGCCGAGGCGCTGCGCCGCGTCGACGGCATCACCCTTTACGGCGACGTGCCCAACAAAGTGCCGGTCTTTTCGTTCAACCTTCCGGGCATCCACCCGAGCGACCTTGGCACCATGCTCGACCTTGACGGTATCGCCGTCCGAACCGGACACCACTGCTGCATGCCACTCTGGCAGCGGTTTGGCGTCGAAGGCACCACGCGTGCCTCCCTTGCCTATTATAACACGAGCAGCGAGATCGAGACCTTCGTTGAAAGCCTCGAGCGGGCCCGCAAGCTGCTCGGTTGAGCGCCGGGCCTTCACGAGCCCACGGCTACCGCGATGCTCAAGCTGCCGAGGGAAAACAGCGTGCTGAGGATTACGATATTGCGCGCCATGACCTCGTCATTACCGAGCATCTCCGCCAAGACGTAAGAAAAAACAGCCGTTGGACAGGCCAGAAGAAGAATCGCGGTCTGCAGCGGGATTCCGTCGAGGCCCACTGCCCGGCCGATCACCCAGCCCAGCAGCGGGCACACGGCCACGTTGACGAGAGCAGCGACGGTAGCCTGGCCGAGGCTCCCGCGCAAGCCTGTCAGAGACAGACCCGCGCCCAATCCGATCAGCGCCAGCGGGAGCGCCATCTGGCCAAGCACTTCCATGGTCGCCCGCGCCGCCAGCGGCAGCTCCCAATCGACCAGGTTGAGAATGAAGCCCGCCAGACAGGCCAAAATCAGCGGGTTGCTCAAGCCGTGCTTCCAGATAGCCGCCCAAGGCGAGAGGCCACCACTCTGCCCGTGAGCCAGCAGGACCACAACGCTGAGCACATTGTACACAAGGATGCACACGCCACTGGCGAGCATTCCCTCGGCAAGAGCCGCCTCACCGAGCGTGAAAAAGACAACCGGAAAGCCGACGAAGGCCAGGTTCCCTCGGAAGGCACCTTGCACAAAGGCGCCCAGTGACGCTGCCGGCACGCGCAGTAAGGGAGCCAGCGCGTAGGCCAGCCCGATCGACACGGCGATGACCGCAAGCAGTGTCACCAGAATGCCACTACTGGCCCCGCCCTTCAGGTCCACCTCGGCGATCTTGTACACCAGCAAAGGCGGCAGGCCACAATAGTATGTAAGCCGATTCAGTTGGCGAAAGAAGTCCGCCGGCAGCACGCCGCCCGCGTGAAGACTTTTACCCAGCAAGATTAGCGCAAAGACGGGCAGCAGGCTGTTGATGACGTGCACCCAAACAGCGAAGGCAGTGGACCAACCACCCGCAAGTCACAACCACGCCACACCTCCAAAGCCAACAAAGGGACAGGCCGGACAATCCCTGTTGCCGGATAAACGCAGCCGGGGCAATCGGAGTGGACGCGGACCATCGACAACCCTAAAAAAAACGGCAGCATGAATATTTTGAAGACGCAAACGCATGCCGAACACACCACCCGAAAGCCCTCCATAGTGGGTCATGACGTTCTCGCGATGGACCTGTGCATTCCCGATGGCACGCTACCTGGGGACCACCGGTTCACTGCCCAGAAGCGAGAGGGACTCGTGGACCGCCAAACGGAACGCTCGCCAAGCCAAACCTAAAATCCCAAGGTCAATTATGGAGCGTGCGGACACGGAGCGTTGGCGGACCCTTTTGCTCGACCATGCCGAGGCCCCTCGCGGGCGTCCGCTCACCGCGGAAGCACCGGCTGCCGTCGATTTCCGCGATCCTGCCACGGGCGACCGTGTGGCACTGGCTGTTGAACTCGCCTCCGACGGCACGACGATCGCAGCAATCCTCTGGCGTGCTTCCGGGAGCACGGTGCTGCGGGCGTCCGCATCGATTATGGCGGAGCAGGCCAGCGGCCTGACACCGGTCGCAGCACACGACCACGCCGAAGCGTTTCTGAAGACCCTGACCACACCGGAAGGGGACTCAGCCGACGCGTGGACAGCCCTAGGCGACGCTGAGGCCCTCCAGGGCATCCGTCACCTGCCCGCCAGAGTAAAGTGCGCCGCGCTGCCCTGGCGCTGCCTGCTGGCCGCGCTTGAGCCGTAGAACAGCTGAGCTTCGGCAGTTGTCAGAGCTCGACGTTTCGAATAGCATCCAAACGGGCTTTCGTGAGCGTCTGCCGGGAGCGCAAATAGTCCGCCCAGGGGCCGCGCCCCGCACTTTCGATTCGCTCGAACGAGTTGTCGATAGTCCAGTAATCCGGGGTCATCGAAGCGTCGAGCTCGTCCCATCCCACAGGCATCGCCACCGGCATCCCCGGCTTGCTGCGAACGGCATAGGGCAGAATGGCAGTAGCTCCATAAGCGTTGCGCAGGTAGTCGATGAAGATCTTGCCCTTGCGCTGCTGCTTGTTGGCTTTGGCGACGAATTTTTTCGGATTCTGGCTCACAACGGCGAGCGCCATGCGGTGGCAGAAATCGCGAGCGTCCTCCCAATCCACGCGACGGGTTACGGGCACGCACACGTGCAGACCCTTTCCCCCGGTCAATTTCGCCCAGGCGCGCAGTCCAATGTCACCCAGCATGTCGCGCAACAGGAACGCGGCGCCAAGGGTTTCTTCCCATGCCACGGAGTCATCGGGATCGAGGTCGAAGATGAGGTTGTCGGGTTTTTCCGGGTAGTCGATCCGACTGCCCCAGCCGTGCAGCTCCACGCCGCCGTATTGGGCAAGCGAAACCACACCGGCCTGTTCGCGCAGGAAGCAGTATTTCCCTTTACCCTCTTTTTCCGGCAGCGCGATCGTTTCGACATGGCTCGGTACCGAGCCGTCGAAATGCTTCTGAAAGAAGCAATCGCCGCCGATCCCCTCCGGACAGCGAACCACCGAAAGGGGCCGCTCGTGGCAATAGTTCAGGATGACCTCGGCAGCCTTGCCGTAGTAGCGCGCCAAGTCCCCTTTTGTGATTCCGCTTTCGGGCTCGATCACCCGGTCAGCGTGGGAGATCGAGACGCCTGTCACTTCGATTTCAGGCTCCGTGTTGCGGGATACCGGTTTTTTTTTCCGGCTCCGTGGTGCCGCCTTTTTCGCCACTTTTTCAGCCGGTTGTGCGACGGCACGCGCTTCTTTTTTCGGGGCTGCCTCCGGCGAGGAGCCGGGCTTGGGGGCCTGGATCTGCTTGAGCAGGTCGAGCCCGACTTCCGAGGCCGGCTTGTCTTCGCGCAACCCCTGGAAGGACGGGTGGCGTAACAGACCGTCTTTCGTTACCTGCGTGAACGCGATTTCGGCGACCAGAGTCGGCGTGACCCAGTTGACGTTGTCGGGCACGTGCTCGGGGTTGACTTCGATAGGCGACGTTTTCCGGGCGATTTTCTGCAGCTCGCCAAAGAGGTAATTCAGCGTATCGTGGTCGAACCCGGTGCCAACCCGGCCGATGTAGGTCAAGTTACCATCGTCGTTGAAAGCGCCGAGCAGCAGCGAACCAAAGCACGGCCGCTTGCCGCCGGGGGGCGTCCAGCCCACAATGATGGCCTCCTGTTGCTGGTTGCACTTGGTCTTGAGCCAAGACGCAGTCCGCCCACTCTGGTAAGCAGACGGGGCACGTTTTGAAACGACGCCTTCGAGCTTCTCGTCGCAGGCTTTCTGGTGAAAACCCTGGGCGTCGCCATGTATGTGATCGCTGTACAAAAGCTTCATATGCTGGTGCTGACTGAACAACTGGTGCAAAAAATCTTTCCGCTCGGTGAGTGGGACCCCGCGTAGATCGACGCCATCGAAATAGAGCGCGTCGAAGAGGTAAAAGAACAGACGGGGCTGGCTGCGCTGCTTGATGACCTGCTGCAGCCCCTGAAAATTGCTGTGACCATTGTCGTCGAGGAAAACAACTTCGCCATCGAAGATAAAATCCTGCTCACAGGTCTGGTCGAGTTCCCGCGCAATGGTGGCGAATCGGTCAGTCCAGTCCGCGCGGTTGCGCGTGAGGAGCCGCAGTTTGCCGCCCCGCTTTTCCGCGAGCAAGCGATACCCGTCCCACTTGATTTCGTGAATCCAGTCATCGCCTTCCGGGACGTTTTCGGTGAGTTTCGGAAGCGCAGGCTGCACCTCGGTTGGGAATCTACTCCGCTTGGCGCCCTCGAGCTTTTCGGGATCGCCGAGCTTGCGGCTTTGCGCCTCGGCCCGGGGCTTCAGCGGCAGGCCGTTGACCCCGTTCGCGCCGCCGGATGCCTTTCCAATTTCGCGGATCGTGCGCCCGCTCTTCACGCTCTGTGGTGCCTTTTCGGTGATCGGCTTTGAACGGCCATTACGGGCGTAGCGGTCACGGTGCTTGATCAGCAGCCACTGGTCGTTGTCATCGGCATTCTTCAGCCGGACCATTTCAAATTCACCGCGAAGCTTCTTGCCTTCGAGTGCGAACTGCAGCTGGCCTTCCTCGAGGCCCTGGTCGAGGTCCTTGAGCGGCTTGAACTCACCCTGATCCCACACCAGGACGCTGCCGGCGCCGTATTCACCCTCGGGGATCGTCCCCTCGAAGTCCGCATAGTCGACCGGGTGGTCTTCCACGGCAATAGCGAGGCGCTTATCCGAAGGGTTGAGGCTCGGCCCCTTGGGCACGGCCCAGCTCTTCAGGGCACCGTTGTGCAGAAACCGGAAGTCATAGTGATGGCTGCTCGCATCGTGCTCCTGCACGACAAAGAACGGCTTGTTCGAGCCCTCTTCGCCGTTTCCAGCAGGCTCGTTAGTCCGGTCAAAATTTCGTTTCTGTTGGTATTCTTTAAGCACTGCGACGCTCCCGGTTGGTGGTTTTGGCGGCACGCTTGCGCGAGGCCCCTTTTTTCGCTCCGCCCTGGTTTGAGTCGGCGGATTTTTTTGTTTCCCCACCCTTTGGTTTCGAGCGGCCCTTGCCGTTTCGCTGCTCGCGGCTTTGCTCCACGCTGCGCTTGAGGTAGTCCATTAGATCGACCACCGTGCTTGCAGAAGCATCGTCCTTGTTCTGTTGACCAGCCTTTCCCGGTGACAGTTCCCCGCGTCGCACTTTATCCTCGATGTAATTCATGAGGGTATCGCGGTACTGGTCGTGGTAACGAGCGGGCTCCCAATCGACCGACATGCTTTCAACGAGCTGCATGGCGAGGTCGATCTCCCGCTGGTTCATTTTGACGTCGTCGGCCTCGGGGACGTCGACGAAACCCGGATCGCGCAATTCCTGTGGAAAGCGCAGCAGCTCGAGCACAAGAAGATCGCCCCGGACCATGACCGCAGCGAGGTGCTCGCGAGCTCGGATGACCACACGCGCGATGCCGAGTTTCCCGGCTTGTCGCAAGGTTTCGCGCAGCAAGGCGAAGGGCTTTTTGCCGGATTTGCCGGGCTCCAGATAGTACGGCTTGTCGAAGTAAACTGGATCGATCTGAGCCTGATCGACAAAGTCTTCGATTTCGATCTGCTTGGTCATCTCCGCGCCGACCTCGCGCATTTCTTCGTCGCTGAGGAGCACATAGCCCTGGTCGTCGTAGGCATAGCCTTTGACAATCTGGTCCCACGGGACCTCTTCGCCGGTGTCTTCATTCACGCGCTGGTACCGGACGCGCGCCTGGTTGCGACTATCGATCAAATGAAAGTGGATATCGTTGCGCTGTTCCGCCGAGTAGAGGGTGATCGGCACGGATACGAGGCCGAAGGAAATCTGACCTTTCCAGATGGGGCGTGCGGAGGGCATCCCCGCCGAATCGCAAGATACGTGCCGCGCCTTGCTCGCTCGGGTCCCAAAAGCCGGAACAAGGCCCCTTGTGAGGCGGGAGCGACGACTTCTCGAAAAACCCTGTCTGTTGATTTTCTGCAGCTTACAGTTCTGCACGCCCTAATAAATGACGGCTAGCCAACGCGGAATACAGTACCCAACGCAAGCTGAAAACTCGATTGGCCCTATTTTTTTGCGGGACGCCGATAGCAAAGCCTAGCTGAGAACGCGAGCCTCCCCATTACAAAATTGCAAAACGCAAGGATTTCACGCGCTGAGTCCCGAAGAGTGGTGCGAAGCGGAGACGAAAAAAAGCTTCAAACCGAATAACGTCCTCGGGAGGACCACTTGTGTCCGTTGCGAAACGCAGCCAGTTGGCAATCATCTTTCACCCCCGTGCGGGCCGGGAGAGCAATCGCCGGGCTTGCCGAAAGATCTGTTCGGGATCTTCTGTCTGTGAAAGGTCGCCAAAGCGGATGGCCAGCAAAGCCTCCCGCGTTTGGCGCCACTGCTGACGGATCTCGGCACTCGGGCCCTCATGTTCCCACCGGCGGCTAGCCGGCCCGAAACGCCGCAGGACCCGCGAGGCCTGGCGACGAGAGCGCTCGATCTGACGTCGCCGTGAGGCCGGGCTGCGCCCCCAGGTCAACAGTCCGAGCCGCTGCCACAGGAGACGACCGAGGAGAAAAAGCGCTGCGCCACCACAAAGCCAAAGCGCAGTCCAGAGCAGGCGACGCCAGCTCCACCCCCCCGTCCGCCCCTCGTGGCGCCCCGCAGAGCTGGAGTCCCGGCGCGCCTGCCACCAAATCATCGCCTCTTCCGTCGAGCTGCGAACGTCTTCAGCAAGGTCTTGCTGGTCCGTCTGGTCGAAGTTAACGACGCGGCGGTACCACGCCATACGCAGACTGTCGACCCACGCCTGCCAGCCGGAGTAGGTTCCCAGGGTGCTGGCGAGGGCCGCATTCTGGCTGCCGGGGCCGAGCAGGCTCGCGTCGCCGACGGGGGTGGGGTCGTAGCGGCGCCAATTTTCGCCGTCGAAGAGCTCCACCCACGCGTGGGCGTTGTTCTGCCGCACGAGCAGGTAGCCAGCGGCATCGTTCCAGTCAGCCCCCGCGAAGCCGGCGATCATCCTCGCCGGAATGTCGTAGGCCCTCGCCAGCATGACCAGCGAGGCGGCGAAATGCTCACACCAGCCGCGGTCGGCCGTCTGCATCCAATCGATGATCGGGTACCGAGACTCGCCGTACGTCGCACTGTCTTCAAAATCGTACCGGTAATTGCTCATCAGCCACTGGGAAGCCGCCTCGGCATACGCTTGCATGGGCAAGTCCCGCCCGCCAGTGATCTCCCGGTTGACCTCGCGGAGATACGCCAGTTTTTCGGGGTCGTCCGGCACCTCAAGGGTCGTCAGCGGATACTTTATCGTATCCTGGCGGCCTTGACCGCGCTGTGCCGGAATAGCTTTCGCCCCAGCGAGGACCCTGACCTCCCGAGGGGTGGCTGGCAGGACAGCCGTGGACGCCATCTGGTCGACGCGGTAGGCGAGCACATCGATGCCAGGGGAGGACTGCTTAACCATCAGGCGCTCTTCGTCGACGGTGAATTTGACCGATTTGCTGAAACGCAGTTCGGAGAACGGCCCCAGGAGCGGGAGGTAACGGCTCACCCCTGGTTCCAGCCAGACCAGCCAGGAGCCTTCGGCGTAGGCGGGACCGGCCCGCCATAACGAAGCGTAACGGTTGCCTTCACCGGACTCGCCGTAGGGGCGGGTATCCGCCATCGACGACGCCATGAAATCTCCGCCGAGGTGCCGGTCGAGCACGAGGATCCGCCAGTAGGGACGATCGGGGACGACTTCACGGCTCGGCGGCTCCACGCTCATCGCGAGAGCATTGTCGGTGGACAGGGCGTTGATCTCGCCGAAACCCACGCGATCGCTGAAACCCACAGTGCCCGAGGCTTCCATCTGCAGGAAATTCAGCCCCTGATTAAAGTCGAAGCGCGGAATCGCCATAAAGATGACGGTCCCAATCCCGGCCATGGCTAGAAACAGCAGGCTGGCCACGCTGAGGAAGCGCAGGTCGAGCGAATGGCCCAGGCGCCGAAGCAGCCCCCGCCATTCGAATCGCCGCCAGTCCTCCCGAGTCAACACACGGTTCTTTCCCGACTCCAGCAGGTTAACCAAAAACAGGTATACCATCGCCAGCGGCGTGAACAAGAGGATCTGCAAGGCGAAAGTCAGTGACGTCGTCAAGACACCTGTGATGACGAGGGCAAAGAGGCAGAGCAGCGCAAGCTGCAGCTCCTCCCGGCGTTTGCGGTACTGCAGGGCCCGCACAAATGCCAGCAGCGCCGTCATGCGCAGAATGGACTCGATCGTAGTGCCCTCGCGCAGGTTGACGGCGAAATCGAGGAGGATGAAGAGGATCAGCGCGGGCGTCAGTGCCTTCCAGAACAGCGGCGGCAGCATTCCTGGCAGGCCGGGGCGAAGCAGCACCACAACTAGCAGAAACGCCAGGGGCGCCATCAGGTTGCTGCCGTTGAAGCCGATGGAAAGCAGCGCCCACTGAGCGATGAGCGCCAGCATGCCGCCCATCAGCCACTTGACCTGATGCAGCTCCGTTTCAGTCAGTCCCGCCGACTTCCCTGCCGTTGACCATGACATGTACTCCCTCCGTCGTCTGGGGTGAAAACGTGATGACCGGCGCCTCGCCCAAACGTTCCGTATCGGGAACCTGGTCGACGGGTACCTCGACCGCCAGGGCATCCAGAAATCCGTGCAGATCGCTCAGGCGGGACACCGTGTGGCGGCCGCCCCCATTGATGACATACCCGAGCAGGCGCTGCTGCCGGAAAAGGTCCTCAGCCAGGCTGGCCGCCAGTGAAATCATTTTTTCGAACTGCTCCTCGATCTGCCAGAGGGCGCGTCGCGCCTCGACGACGATCAGGAATCCGTCCTGCCGCTCGTCCATGAGCTGCCTGACCATCAGGCGACGCGTCCGTGCACTGGCCTTCCAGTGGACCATTCGCTGTTGGTCACCGGCCTGGTAGCGACGGATGTTGTAAAGCTGCTCGCCCGTGCCGGGCCGCCGCAAAGTCGCGCCAAACCTTCGCGCCGGGCGAGTGCCGGGTGCGGGAAAATGGTACGCGACGCGACGCGGCCAGACAACCAGGCTGCGGCTGGCGTCGCTGTGCAGGTATTTTTTCAGAAAACCGAACGGGTAACTCGAGGCCAGAGCAGCCACCCGCAGCTGTTCTTTCCCTCGACGCTCTGGCCTCAGGTCCCACTGCAGCTCCCGGACCCTGCCCGGCTGCAGTGATCGGTCGAGCATCAGCGTCTCCCGGGCCCCCTGCTGCTGCGCCTCGACACTCAGCTGCAGGCTGAACGACGGCAGGTAGCGCTTGGCGTTAAGCACCTCCACGGCTATCTCGGCACGCTCCCCTGCGCGCAAGTGCCCCGGCGGGCTGATCCGCCAGCGGATGTTGCGGAAATTAAGCGCGCTGAGCACGCCGCTGAGCAGCAGGCTGGAAAAAAGCAGCGAAAGGGCCAGAAACAGAATGTTGCTACTGGAGCCCGAATTGTAAGCCGCGGCGCCCAGCCCGAAGCACACCATCACAAGGGCGACGCCTGTTGCTGTGAAAACTGTCCGGCGACCCTCAGGCGGGAGCAAGATCCACCACAGCATCCGCCAGGCGGCATTCCGACTCCGGCTCCGCGTGCCTGCGTCGTACCAGTCTTCCGTGAGGGATGCCGTTTTCATTTAATCTGAAGTTTTCCCCGGCAACGAACCTCAGCACCCCGAAAGACAAGGCGCCTGTTTCTGGCGGACGTCATTATTTCGGAAGCCATGACGGGATAAAAAGGGCAACCGCAAGGTGCTGCCCGACTTGCGAGCAACCTGCGCCATCTCCCAACCTTAACTCGGCTGAGCGATCGAATCGACGATGCGCTTGAGGACCGCCTCGACATTGCGGCGTTCTTCAAGCGGATCGGCGAGATAACGCTGCAGGCTCAACCGGTGGCTGAAGACCGGAGTCACCATCTCGGCAATATCCTCCGGCATCACGAAGTTGCGCCCGAGCAAGAGGGCCCGCGCCTGCGCTGCCGTCTTGAGCGAGATCGCGCCGCGAGTACTGACTCCGTTGCGAAAATCCACCTCCGAGCGGGTCGCCGTAACGATGCGCAGCAAGTAGTCCAGCACGCTGTCTTCGAGGAAAACCTGCGGCACCATCTCCTGGATGCGCAGCACTGCAGCGGCGTCCGTGACCGGTTCGAGGTCAAGATAGTCGTAATGGCGATTCGCTTCGCCCCGCGACAAGACCTCCATTTCACTGTCGAAAGACGGATAGCCCATTTGCAGCCGCATCAAAAAGCGGTCCATTTGGCTCTCCGGCAAGGGAAACGTGCCCTCGAAATCTGTTGGGTTCTGCGTTGCAAAGACCATGAAAGGCGAGCCGACGTCCTGCGTTTCGCCTTCCACGGACACCTTTCCGCGGTCCATCACCTCGAGCAGCGCCGACTGCGTTTTCGGGGTCGTCCGGTTTATTTCATCGGCCAGGACGATGTTGGCAAAAATGGGGCCACGCCGGAAGATGAAGCGCCGTTCGTGCTCGTCGTAGATCGACACGCCCATGACATCCGTCGGCAGCAAGTCACTGGTAAACTGGATGCGGCGAAAGTCACAGTCGATCGACCGCGCGAGGCAATACGCCAGGGTGGTCTTGCCCAGCCCCGGCAAATCTTCGAGCAAGGCATGCCCGCCAGCGGCCAGCGTGATCAGCACCTTGTCGACGACCGAGTCCTTGCCTCGGATCACCCGCGTAATGTTGCGGCGGAGCAAGTCTAACTGCTTGCGCACCTCGGGTGCGGCGACGCCTTCGGTTCTCGCGTTGATGCTCATGATCTCCCCCGTTGGTTGCTTGTTGGCCAAATCGTATATTAGCGGAAGCGAAACGGCTTGTCGCCAATACTAATGGTGTAGCGACCGACTCTCGAAAGTTCAACCGGCACCCGCGCTGCCACCGGATATTTCCCGGGAAAGTAGCACTTTGAATACCGGGAGCTGGGGAGATGATCCCAATTTGCACACGATTTTCGTGCGGCGGCAAAGTGCCACGCCGCCGCACCATGCCTCAATTGCTATGCGCGGCGCGCTTTCACGAACGAGATTACGGCTTGGTCATCGTCGAGGTGCTCGCGAACCACCGTCAGGAACTCGGCCGGATGAATGTCGTTTTCCCGGAGGAATTTTCGGTCGCCGCCGCAGCCGTACATGGTATCCTCGTCGAGGCGTCCGTGCAGCTTGGCTTTGGCTTTTTGGATGATGCGCGGCAACCACACGATTCCGTCGATCTCCTCCGTCTTCGGAGGATAGGTATCCGGGTCAACCTTGTCGGTTGTATGCTTGCCGCCCAACTCGTGCAGAAAGAAGTTTCGGCGCACATCGGTGACCATCGCGAACGTCGCAAAATCGGGTTCCCCGCCGTTGTTGTAGTCTTCAGCAAAATCGTAGATTTCCTGCGTCGTGATGCCGTTTTCCAGCAGCCAGTCGGTCTCGTCGGCGCTGAAGAAACTCGCTGCACCGCGCTCGCCCTTTGCGTAGCTCTCGACGGCTTTCGACCAAAGTTCGTGGAGTTTTGTCTGGTAATTGTAGTGTTTCATAAAAGTTCGGGATAGAGGCCGGCAGTCAGCAGTCGAAAATGCCCGGCGTCAACTTCGACGCCCCACTCGCATGAAACTTACGCTCGAGACTCACCAAAGCGACGGGTCCAGCTACCTCCGCAAACGGACCTTTGCCCACGGGTGGCCTGATACCACCTTGCCGGAGAGGTCGGTAGATGGAACGCCGCTTAGCGGCTTCGGATGTGCTCCTGCTGCCGATGCTGAAATTAACGCTTCTTTTTCTTATTCTTAGCCGGCTTTGGGCGTTTGGCGCGCTTGGGCTTTTGCTTTTCGGAGGTGTCCTCTGCGCCCGTTCCACCACCGAAACCGCCAGCACCGCCGAGGCCGGGGAAACCGCCGCCACTTCCAAGGCCGCCCATGCCGCCGCCGAGACCAGGAAGGCCGCCACCGCCGCCACCCCCTAGGCCTGGCATGCCGCCGCCCGGGCCAGCGGGCATCTGGCCGGTGGCCTCCATCTGCTTCATCATGCGCTGGCCCTTCTGCCCGCGCATCATCTTCATCATTTTGCGCATCTGGTCGAATTGCTTCATCAGCGCATTGACGTCGCGCACCCCGCGCCCCGAGCCATCGGCGATGCGTTTACGGCGGGAGCCGTTGAGCAGGCGCGGATTCTGGCGCTCCTGAGGGGTCATGGAAAGAATCATCGCCTCGGTGTGCTTCATCTTTTTCTCCTCGTCCTCGCCAAACTGCATGTTGCCCATCCCAGGCATCATCTTCATCAGGCCGCCGAGCGAACCCATCTTCTTGACCTGCTGCATCTGCTGCAGGAAGTCCTCGAAGTTGAAGTCCGCCCGCTGCATCTTTTCCGCGAGCTTGGCCGCAGATTCCTCGTCGATCGCCTCCTGGGCTTTTTCGACAAGGCTGACGACATCGCCCATACCTAGGATGCGCTGCGCCATGCGGTCGGCGTGGAAGACCTCGAAGTCATGCGGTTTCTCACCGGTACCCATGAACTTAATGGGCACGCCGGTGATGGCCTTCATCGACAGCGCGGCGCCGCCACGGGCGTCACCGTCGAGCTTCGTCAAGACGATCCCGGTGAGGTTGACCGCGTCGTGGAAATGTTGCGCGACATTGACAGCCTCCTGGCCGAGGGCCGAGTCGGCAACGAGCAGAACCTCGTCGGGCTGAATCTTCGCCTTGAGTTTGACCAGCTCCTGCACGAGGTCCTCGTCGATCTGCAAGCGTCCGGCGGTGTCGAAAATGACAAGGTCTTTGCCCTCTTCTTTAAGCGCCCAGTCGAGACCTTTTTGTCCGATCTTGACCACGTCTTTGCTCTCGCGGTCGGCATACACCGGCAGGCCTTCTTTCCCCGCAAGGTTTTCCAACTGGTCAATAGCAGCGGGGCGGTAGACGTCGCAGGCAACCAAGCCGGCGTTGTAGCCCTCTTTGGCCATGCGGCGGGCGAGCTTGACAGTCGAGGTCGTTTTGCCCGAGCCATGCAGACCAACCATCATGACCTTCAGCGGCTTTTTTTCGGAGAAGCCTTCGGAGCCCTCACCCAGCAGGCGCGCGAGCTCGTCGCTGAGGATCTTGATGATCTGCTGTCCGGGAGAAACGGTCTTGAGCACCTCCTGGCCCTTAGCCGCCTCCTGCACATCGTTGATGAATTGACGCGCGACCTTGAAGTGCACATCGGCGCTCAGCAGTGCCTGCCTGACCTCCTTGAGGGTCTCGGCCATATTTTCCTCGGACAGCTTGCCCACGCCGCGTAAATTGCGCATGGCCTGCCCCATCCGGTCACTCAACGATTCAAACATCGGGACAGACTAAACGGTCCTACGCCACGCTGGCAATGGTGGAACGGGAGCCGCTGTGGGAACTTTTCGGCCGAGCCCGAGCCTGAACGCGAAGGCCACACGCCCCTTCCCGATCCGGCCCCTGGGTTGGCCTCCAAAATGGCGGGCTCTTTGGCGCGAAAATTTTTTGGTTTGCCGATAACCAGGTTCGCGTGCAATGGCTTCCGATATCGGGCGACGAACATGCCAACACGATCACGCTCCCGCCAGCTTTACGGCCGGGAAATCGGATTAGCCAGGCTGAGCATCATCCGCGCTTTTTGCCCCAGGTGACATCCTTGCCGCGCTTGGCGACCTTGCGACGCTTCCCTTTTTTCGGGTCCGACTTGCGCCGGGTCATCGCCCCGTCTGTCTTACCCGCCTTCAGGGCGTCGATCTGGTCCCGAAGAACGGCTGCGCGTTCGAACTGCAGCTCGCGCGCGGCCTCCAGCATCTCTTCTTCGAGTTCGGCAAGGACTGCGGCGACATCACCATCCTCGGCCACTTTGGCCGGGTCGTTTCCGGGCTGGCTGTATTGGTGCAGGCTGAACTGATCACCGCGCTCCACACTGCGAGGCGTAATGTTGTGCTCCGCGTTGTAGGCTTTTTGTTTGGCGCGGCGGTGTTCGACGATCTCGAAAGTGGCTCGCAGGCTGTCCGTCATTTCGTCGGCGTAGAGCAGCACGCGCCCCTTCTCGTGACGGGCGGCACGCCCCGCCGTCTGTACCAGAGAGGTGGTACTGCGCAGGAAGCCCTCCTTGTCGGCATCGAGAATTGCCACCAGCGCAACCTCGGGTAGATCGAGACCCTCACGCAGCAAGTTGACGCCGACAAGCACGTCGAAGTCGCCCCGGCGGAGGTTGCGCAAAATTTCAACGCGCTCGATGGCGTCGATGTCACTGTGCAAATATTCGACCCTGACGGAGGCATCACGCAGGTAAGCCGTGAGGTCTTCGCTCATGCGTTTCGTCAGGGTGGTGACGAGCGTGCGTTCGCCCTTCTCGACCGCTGCTTTGATTTCGCCAATCAGGTCTTCGACCTGTCCCTTGATTGGCCGCAGCTCCATCTCCGGGTCGACGAGACCCGTCGGGCGAATGACCTGTTCGGCGATCACTGCGCTGTTCTGGTATTCGAATTTCGCCGGAGTGGCCGACACGAACAGAGTTTGCGGCGTCACCGACGTGAACTCCTCGGGTTTCAGCGGACGGTTTTCGAGCGCCGATGGCAGGCGGAAGCCGAAGTCGACGAGGCGTTCCTTGCGCGAGCGGTCGCCATGGTACATCCCGTGGATCTGGGGAAGCGTCTGGTGGCTTTCGTCGAGGATCAGCAAGTAGTCGTCAGGAAAAAAGTCCAGCAGGCAGAAGGGACGGTCGCCCGGCTTGCGGCCGCTGGTCCACATCGAGTAGTTTTCGATCCCGTTGCAGAAGCCGAGTTCCTGCAGCAATTCGAGGTCATACTCCGTTCGCATCTTGATCCGCTGCGCTTCGAGGTAACGCTTGTTCTGCTCGAAAAAAGCGACGCGCTCTTTGAGCTCGGCTTTGATGCCCTTAACGGCGTACCTCAGCTTGTCGCCGGTCGTCACGTACTGGTTTGCCGGATACAGGTCGAACTTCGCCAGCCGCTGCCCGGTCTCGCCCGTCAGGGGGTTGAGCTCAAAGATGCCCTCGATCTCATCACCCCAAAACTCGACCCGAATGGCGGTTTCCATGTACGCGGGAAAGATATCGACTACCTCGCCGCGCACGCGGAATGTCGCGCGCTTGAGTTGAATATCGTTCCGCTCGTAAAGGTTCTGCACCAGCCGCTCGAGCAGATGGTCGCGGTTGAGCTCCATGCCCTCGCGCAGGTCGATCCGCAACTTCAGGAAGTCTTCCGGCGAACCGAGCCCGTAGATGCAGGACACGCTTGCGACGACGATGACATCGCGTCGCGAAATCAGCGAAGAGGTGGAAGCGATCCGCAGGCGCTCGATCTCATCATTGATCGATGAGTCTTTTTCGATGTAGGTGTCCGTTTGCGGGACGTAGGCCTCGGGCTGGTAATAATCGTAATAGCTAACGAAGTATTCGACGGCGTTTT
>JBHJGW010000058.1:0-10574 GCA_050331415.1 Opitutales bacterium
GGGTTTATCGAGCGTGCCCATGGCCGACAGCGAGTTGAAGCCGAGCGACGTGGTGACCATCGTTGGCCCGCCGGAGGCGTTGTACGAGCTGCGACCCAAGTTCGAGCCCCAAAGCCGACCCGAGGGTTCCGTGCGAGTGGTCCTTTTTGGAGGCTCCGAAACGGCGATCGCGCTGGTGCGCCTGTTGAAATCGCCCCGCTTCAAGGTCCGCCTGATCGAGAGCGACAAAGAGGCCTG
Organism: Opitutales bacterium; assembly: GCA_050331415.1. Classification (GTDB taxonomy): domain Bacteria; phylum Verrucomicrobiota; class Verrucomicrobiia; order Opitutales; family Cerasicoccaceae; genus DAIQNO01. Next base: position 238 of record JBHJGW010000058.1, read on the forward strand.
CCAGCAGTTAGCCGAAACCTTTCCCGACGTGACGGTTATCCACGGGAGTGCGACTTCTCTGCGCCTGCTAGAGGAGGAACAGGTGGGCAGCGCGGACTATTTCGTGGCCTGCACCAAGGACGACGAAGACAACATCATGACCGCCCTGCAGGCGCGCAAACTTGGCGTCAAAGGGGTCATGCTCATCTTTAACAAGCCGGACTACGAAGGCGTGCTCGACCAGCTGCGCGGCACCCTCGGCGTGGAGCTGGCGGTTTCCCCGCGTCAGGCGACCGTCGCCGAGGTGATTCGTTACCTGTCGAAGCGCGACTACCATGAGCTGGCGAGCCTGCCGAAGGGTTCCGGCAAAATCATCGAAGTGCGTGTCTCGGAAAAGAGCGCCGTCATCAACACCCCGCTGAAGGACGTCGAGCTGCCTCGCGGGTGCGTGATCATCGTCCTGATGCACCGTTTCCAGTCGAAGGTGCCGGGAGCCGAGGACAAATTGCTGCCCGAAGATCGCCTCGTTATCATCGTGCAGGAGGACAAGGTGCAACCCCTGGTCGAACTGCTCTGCCCCCGCGAATGACCGCTAAGTAGGCGCTTCGGCGCTTTGTCACGACGCTCGCCGCCGCGATGAACCACCGCATTATCCTTAAACTGCTCTCGACCATTGTGCTGACCGTCGCGCTGGCGTTCCTGATCAGCCTGGGTCTCGGATGGGCCATTTTCGATGAGCCGGAGAGCGTCTTGAGCGCATGGGGCATTTGCGCGGGCTTTGCTCTGTTGGTGGCTTCGGTGCTGGGCGCGATCGGTTGGAACGCGGACACGACCTTCTTCCGCAAAGAGGCCCTTGCGACCATCGGGCTGGGCTGGCTTCTGGCTTCCCTGATCGGCGCTTTGCCGTACTTGTTTATTCTCGGGGCACCTTTTCCCGACGCGTTTTTCGAGTCCACCTCGGGTTTGACGACAACGGGCTCATCCGTCTTCGCCGAAATCGAGAGCTTCCCGCGCAGTTTGCTGTTCTTTCGCTGCATGAGCCAATGGATCGGCGGCCTGGGCGTGGTCGTCTTCTTCGTAGCCATTCTGGCGTTTCTCGGGGCAGGTGGTAAAATCCTCTACTCCAACGAAGCCTCCGCGCAGGCCGCGGATCTCAATACCGCGCGGGTGCAGGATGGCGTCACGAAGATCGTGCAGCTGTACCTGGTGCTGTCGCTGGCCTGTGTTATCATCTACAAGCTCTGCGGGCTCGGCTGGTTCGATGCCGTTTGCCACATGTTCACCTCGGTCTCCACGGGAGGGTTCGGGACTCGCGCGGAGAGCCTCGGAGCCTTCGACAACTCCTGCCTGGAGTGGTGGGCAATGCTGTTCATGATCCTCTGTGGCACCAGTTTCCCCTTATTGCTGCAGCTCGTGCGCGGGAATTGGCGAGTCGTCCTGCGCAATGCCGAAACGCGGGTGTACCTCGCGCTGATGATCGCAGTGAGCGTGATTATCGCGATTATCCTCTACGCAACCGGCGGTGGGCCCGGAGGCGGGGACACGATCCGCGCGTCATGTTTTCAGGTCGTTTCGATTATGACCACTACCGGCTATGCGACCGAGGATTACACCATCTGGGCGCCAGCGACACGAATTTTCCTGCTGATGATCATGATCATCGGTGGCTGCGCCGGTTCGACGTCCGGCGGCATCAAGGTGGGCCGCCTGGTGGCCGCGTGGAAAATCTGCGTGCTGGACATCGAATGCGCATTCCGTTCGCACGTGGTCCGGACGTTGCGCCTCAATGGGCGAACTTTGCACGATGACGACCGCGCCGAGATCATGACGTTTATCGTCATGATCGGCTTTGTGGCACTGGCCGGGATGGCTTTGGTCGCCGTGATCGAGCCGCAGCTGTCGGTACCGGGGCTGGTTTCCTCGGTCCTCGCGAGCCTACTAAACATCGGACCGGGCCTTGCCGAAGTCGGCCCAGCCGAAACCTTCAGCTTCTTCGGAGGAACCACGAAACTCCTCCTCAGCCTGCTGATGATCATGGGACGTCTGGAGCTCTACGCCATCCTCGCCCTGCTCTCGCCCTTGATGTGGCGGCGTTTCGAATAGCGCATGCCAAAAAAAGGCTGACCGGGCTCCTGCCGGGCAGAGGCTTCGAAAAGAAAACCGTGGAGGCTATTCGTCGCCGTCGTCGCCAATCGCTTCGACGGGGCAACCCTCGAGAGCTTCGACGCACTGGTCGATGCCTTCCTGCGACGTGGGTTGATTGAATACGTAGGAATAGCCGCCATCGTCGCTGCGGGCGAAGTAATCCGGCGCGGTTTCACGGCAGAGGTCGCAGTCGATGCACTGCTCGTCCACATAAAATTTCCCCGCTACGTTTTCGGGCCACTTGTCGTTCTTGTCTGCCATTATCTAGCAAGAGCAGAAGGTGTCCCCTCCTTGTCAACCTTTTGCGCGTGGTTGCATTGAAATTTTCGCGAATCTCGTTTTTTCAGTCGACTCTTCCGGCTAGTGCTTTACGCCAACGCTTGCGATGCGCTGTTTGGTCACGGGTGGAACCGGTTTCTTGGGGGGTGAAGTTGCGCGGCAGCTGCTCGATGCCGGCTACTCGGTGCGGCTGTTTCAGCGGTCCGCGTGCCCCGCGCTCGAGCAATTGGGGTGCGAGGTTCACCGCGGCGACCTTGACGATGCTCCGGCAGTCCGCAAGGCCGCCCAAGGCTGTGAAACAATCATCCACACCGCCGCCAAGGCGGGAATCTGGGGGTTGTGGGAGACCTATTATCGGATCAACGTGACGGGGACGCGAAATGTCGTCTCGGCCGCCGTAGCGGCCAACGCGCGCTTCCTCGTGCATACCAGTACCCCGAGTGTGGTTTTCAACCACCGTTCGCTTCAGGACGGCGATGAGCGATTGCCCTACGGGTGGAACATCCCCTGTGCGTATGCCGCAACGAAAGTCCTGGCCGAGCAGATTGCGCTGGAAGCCAGCGGGCGCAATGGCCTGACGACGTGTGCGCTCCGCCCTCATTTGATCTGGGGCCCAGGCGACCCGCATCTCGTGCCACGCCTGCTCAGTCGTGCCCGGGCCGGGCGCCTTCGCATTATAGGTGGAGGCAGAAACCGCGTCGATTTGACCCACGTCGAAAACGCGGCTCGCGCGCACCTTGATGCCCTGCACGCCCTTGCGGAGGGCAGGGCAGGGGGGCAGGCGTTTTTCATCACCGATGGCGCTCCGGTCCAGCTTTGGCCATGGATCAATGCGTTGTTGGAGCGAAAGGGCCTCCAGCCGGTGACGCAGCGAATCCCCTATCCGCTGGCGAAGCAGGCCGGCAGGTTTGCGGAAAAAATTTGGCAGGGGTTACGCCTGCCCGGAGAACCACCCATGACCGTGTTTTTAGCGCATGAGCTCGCGACGGATCATTACTTTAGTCCGGCAAAATCTCGAAGGTTGTTAGGTTATCATCCAAAAACTTTTGACCTATCTTCGCTGCTAGGTGATAATTAAAGTCCTAATGGAACAATCGTTCAAACGCTCGATCCCCGTCAGCCCGCAGTTCGATGTCCGGCTAGTGGAACGCTTTGAGAATCGGCAGCGCATCCAGCGCTGGATCTTCGCTCTTGGCGCGTTGGGGCTCATTATGGGCGTTGTGGCGGTGCTGGTTCCAGCGGTTTCGGAATGGTTGCTAGTGCCCTCCGCGGTGATCGTGTTTAGTGTGGCCCTTCAAACCCACCTGGCTTGGCGGTGCCTCGCTTGCGACGGTGGCCTTGGGTTGCGTTTCAATCTCCGCCGCTGCCCGCACTGCGATGAGCGCTTGCGGACCCGCAACTCATAATAGCAGGCGAGGTCCGAGCCGAAAGCGGCTTCGTCTAAAGGTCCCGGGTGTTACCCGATAGACGCAGCGTGCCCTAATCGTTGGTTAGCTGGCGCAGGGCTTCGTAGGTGGCGATGCCCGCGGCGGTCGAGAGGTTGAGCGAGCGCAGTTGCGGCGCGAATTGGGGGATCCGCAGCCGGTGCCCGGTGCCGATTTCGGCGTGAAGCCAATCTGGGGCGCCAGCGGATTCCCGCCCGAAGACAAGGCCGTCGCCGGGGGCGAACCGAGCGGTCCAAACCCCGCGGCTGCCATGGGTGGTGAATAGCCATAGACGGGCGGGGGAAAGCGGGTGCGCGCGGAACGCGGTCCAGTCGGCATGCTCGACGACGTCGAGTTCCGCCCAGTAGTCGAGCCCGCTGCGGCGCACCGAGGCGGCGTCGGTGGCAAATCCCAGCGGGTGGATCAGGTGCAGGCGGCTGCGGGTGAGCGCGCACATTCGGCCAATATTACCCGTGTTTTGAGGGATCTCCGGTTGAAACAGCACCACATGCACCCACGGTGGCTCGCCGTTCGGAGGGTGGTCGGAAGATTCGGCGGTCATCTTGGTTATTCTGGTCAATCAATGCCTTGGCATCAAAGACCACAGAGAAAAACCGGCCTCAGCCCGGGACGCCGGCCGGCTCCGGCAATTCCCATCCGAAGACGCCTTTGGCGAGAGCGTGCAGGTCGGACCAGACCCCGTCGGGAGCGGGATCTTCGGCTCGCAGTTGTGCTTCGGTATGGCTTCCGGTGGCTACCAGATGGCAAGCGAGGTCATGCGTCTGAGCGGCGGAGAGGTCGAAGGGGCTGTCGCCGATCAGCAGGGTCGATTCCGGGCGTGCGTCGAGCACGCTGAGAATGTGCTCGGTAAATTCCGGCTGCGGCTTGCGGTGGGGCGTGTCGTTAGTGCCCGCAACAGCGGCTAGCCAGCGGTCGAGGCCCAGGTGTTCGCAGATTTGCCGGGCAGCCGGGCCATCCTTATTGGTGAAGACGGCGGCGGCGATGCCTGCCTCCGAAAATTTTTCGAGCAGGGCGAGCGCTCCGTTCAGGGCGCGGAGGCCTTCGAGCATGACCTCCGGAAAGCGCTCGCGGAAGAGCGTCACTCCGCGTTCGGCCAGTTCCGGCCCAACCAGGCGCTCCATGGTAACCACGATCGAGCCGCCGACGGTCGCCCGCACGGTGGCGTAGTCCACAGGTTCGAGGCCGAGCTGCTCGGTCGCGTAGTGGTACGACAGATAGATCGCCTCAAAATTGTCGACCAGGGTGCCGTCGAGGTCGAGGAGTACCGTGGAAAGATTTGCGGGTAGCGGCATTGCTCCTTTCGATGGCCAAAGCGCGACATGAAGGCAAGAAAACCTTGTTTTCCTCGCGTTAAGTGATTGGCCTGCAATGCACGCCTTGCTCGTTTCCACGATGGCACCCGAGTCTGCACCCACTTTTTCCGTCCGCGCCAATGGGGCGGATAGCGCGACGATTGCCTTTGGGGGGCAATGGCGCTTGGGCCAGGGTTGCCCGGCTGCCGAGGCTATCGTGGCGGAACTTCCCCAGGGGGAACTCCGGCGCCTGCGCCTGAACGATGAGGGGCTCGCCAGCTGGGACACCGGCTTGATGGTCGCACTGTACAGCCTCGGCGAATGGGCTGACGACAACGGCGTCATCCTCGATGCCGGCGGGCTGTCTCACGAGGCGCAGGGTCTGCTCGACCTGGCAAGGGCCGTCCCCGAGAAAGGCGATGCCCACCGCGATGAGGAGCGCGCGGGCATCCTCACCATGACGGGCGAGTTCACGCTCCGATGGTCGCGGGAGTTCTGCGACCTGATGTCGTTCGTAGGCTCCGCGAGCATCGCCTGCTTTAACGCACTGAGGGGACAGGCGCGTTACCGAGGCGTGGATTTCTGGATGCTAGTGCAGCAGACAGGCGTCGATGCTCTGCCGATTGTGGCCCTGCTCAGCTTTCTGGTCGGGCTGATTTTCGCGTTTGTCGGCGCAGTTCAATTGGAGGCTCTGGGCGCCAGTATTTATATTGCCGATCTGGTGGGCATTTCGATGACGCGGGAGATGGGCGCGGTAATGACCGCGATCATCCTCTCGGGCCGCACAGGGGCTGCGTTCGCCGCGACCATTGGCAGCATGAAGGCCAACGAAGAGCTGGATGCGTTAAAAACAATGGGCATCCCGCCGGTGGATTTCCTGGTCGTGCCGCGGATTCTAGCCATGGTGCTGATGATGCCGTTGCTGGTGCTTTTCAGCATGTTCGTCGGCATGCTGGGAGGCTTGATTATCGGCGTTTTCATGCTCGATCTGTCCACTTCGCAATACCTGCAGCAAACGGTGGCGGTCGTGAACCTCACGCAGTTCCTGATCGGCCTTACCAAGGCGCTGGTGTTCGCGGTACTCGTCGCCGCGGCTGGCTGCCTGCGCGGAACGCAGGCGGGTGGCAGCTCCGAGGATGTCGGCACGGCTGCAACGTCCGCGGTTGTCACCGGCATCACCGCAGTCATTGTGGCCGACGCCTCCTTCGCCGTGATCCTCAACATAATCGGAGTGTAAGGATGATGAGGTGTCGCTGGGTCACGGATCCGTTTTTCCCCTGGTCGTTCCAATGTGCCCTGGACCGGGCTTCCGGCCGGGTTGCGGTTTCCCCGTCCAAAGGGCGGCTGCGCTGCCTGGCTGCCTGCTACCTTCACGTTTTTCCGAGCTAAGACGACACCCTCCATCATGGATAGCGCCGAACAGCAGTCTGCGAAAATCGAAGTCCGTGACCTCACGATGGCTTACGGATCGTTCGTGGTGATGCGCGACCTGAACTTTCAGATCCCCCGCGGTGAAATCTTTATCATCATGGGCGGATCGGGCTGCGGAAAGAGCACCTTGCTCAAACACTTGATCGGGTTGAAGGAGCCCGCCAGCGGCGAGGTCTTTCACTCTGGTGAAAACTTTACAAAGGCCGGTCCCGACCCGCGCAGCGCGATGTTGCGGAGGCTTGGCGTGCTGTATCAGCAGGGGGCGCTCTGGAGCTCGATGACGCTTGCGGAAAATGTCGGCCTGCCGTTGAGCGAGTACACCGAATTGAGTCGCGAAGAAATCGCCGAGGTCGTGCGGTACAAGCTGGCGCTGGTGGGCCTGCGCGGTTTCGAGGGGTACTACCCGTCTGAGATCAGCGGCGGCATGCGAAAACGTGCCGGCCTTGCGCGGGCAATCGCGCTCGATCCCGAAATCCTGTTTTTCGACGAGCCGTCCGCCGGCCTCGACCCCTTGAGCTCGCGGCGGCTCGACGACCTGATCCTCAAACTGCGCGACAGCCTGTGCACCACAATCGTCGTCGTCACCCACGAGCTCGCGAGCATCTTCGAGACTGCTGACCGCTGTGTCTTCCTCGACGCGCAAACCCGGCGGCAAGGGCCGATTGGCTCGCCGCGGGAGCTGCGCGACATGACCGATTACGCGGCGGTTCGCACGTTCTTGCGCCGCGGTGAGGATTGAGTTGCGGTGCCCCTGCGTTTCCCCATGTTAGTGCCTTATGACGTTTTACCCCGTATATCTGTTCTGCCTTTTGGGCTGCCTCGTCGCTGCCTCGCCTGCATGGGCGCAGGACGTTGAGGAGGCCGACGAGGTCGGCGAAACGCCCGCGGAGGCGGCGAAGGTGACATCGGAGGAAATCGCGGCGGCCCGGAGCCTCCTCGAGGCGACCGGCGCCGCCGAGCGCAGCGAGCGCATGCTCGGGAGGATGTTTCGCCAGCTTGACGAAGCGATGCCGCGGGTAAACGACAGCTACTGGCAGCAGGCGCGCGAAGCGGTGGATCTCGAAGCATTTGTCATTAAACAGGCCGAAATCTACGCCGCGCACTACACGCTCGACGAGCTCGAGGAGCTGACGGCGTTTTACGAAAGCGCGCTTGGCCAGCGCCTGCTGCAGGAGCAGACCGCCATCCGGCGGGAATCGCTTCAGCTCGGCCAGCAATGGGGCGAGGGCATTGCACGGCGGGTGCTGAGCCGCCTGAGTGAACGCGGCGAGTCGTTCCTTGAGCCCGCACCCGAAGCAGCGCCCGACAACGCTGCTGCCCCCGGCGAATCCCGCGATGATGCGGTGACTCAGTGACCTGCTCTCCGGATATTTTGGGTTTTACTTCGGAGCTTTCCGTTCCCTAAGTTCCCGGCTCAGCGGGGTTTTTTAGTTTCCGTCACTCATGAGCAAGCGTGCCAATCCAGCAGCCGTCGGACTCTTCGTCTTTGGTGCCCTGTTTCTAGGATTCGCTGCCATTGTAGTTTTCGGTTCGGGCAAATTCTTCCAGACCCGCCAGGCCTTCATCCTGTACTTCGAAGACTCGGTGCAGGGCCTCAATGTCGGCGCGCCGGTCAAGTTCAAGGGGGTGACTATTGGGGAGGTGACGGATATCTTTATCCGCTACCGCCAGCCAGCGGATTCCCCGCATGTGCCGGTCATTATCGAAATCGACACCGAGGGCCTGCAGGAAAAACACAACGTACTAGTCGACCTTGCCGACCCCGACGAACTCGCGCGCCAGATCCTCAACGGCTTGCGAGCCGCCCTGCAGCAGGACAGCTTTGTGACGGGCCGTCTGTACATTGAGCTCGATTATTACCCCGACCTCGAAGAGCCGCCCGAAATGGTGCAGTCTGCCGAAGGACCGGACGACCAGCCCGCGTATCTTGAAATTCCGACACTGCGCTTTGGTTTGACCGAGGTACTGCAGAAACTGACGCGCATGGTCAACGACGTCAGCCAGATTGACTTTCCCGGGATTGCCAACGACGCCCGCTTGACGATCAACAACGCCAATTCACTTCTATCGGAGGTTAATGCCAAGGTTCGACAGCTGGATGTGAACGCCATCAACCGCGAGGTTGTAATGACCCTCGAACAGGTCCGTGTGCTGGTTGAAGACCCCGCGCTGAGCGAGGTCGGCCCCAACCTCAACGACGCGCTGAAGCAGGTCCAGAGCCTCACGACCAAAGTCGATGCCAATATCGACCCTCTGATGGCGGATCTGAGCGTCTCCCTCGAGCAGGCGCGGACAACGCTGAGAGAGGCCGAGCTCCTTTTGGCGGACCTGAACGCCTCTGCGGGCACCGCAAACAGCCCTCTGCAGCGAAACCTCAACCGTTCGTTGGAGGAGGTTGCGGCGGCGGCGCGTTCGCTCAACCAGCTGGCCAACTATCTGGAGCGCAACCCGAGCGCGCTGCTGACCGGCCGCAATGCCTCGGAATAACCCTCTGCATCGCTTGCCATGTTTCCGCGTTTCGCCCTTTTCCTTGCAATTGTTACCGGAGGCCTGCTGGCGGGTGGCTGCCAGATTGCGCAGCCTTCGGCACCGTCGCGGCATTACGTGCTCGGTACGGCTGACGATGGGGGAAGTACCGAGCTGGACAAGTCGGGTCCGACCGTCGTCATCGAGGAGGTTCGTATCCCGGAGTACCTCAATCGACGGGAGCTGGCGATTCGCCGCAGCGGCAACAAGATCGACTACCGTTCGCTCGACCTCTGGGCCGAACCTTTGACAGCCGGTGTCGCCCGTGCCCTGCGGATCGCCCTTGAACAGGAAATGCCAGAGGCTTTGCTCGTTCGCGGGCCGGGCATGATGAATCCTAAAGACCTCCGGCTGAGCGTTCACTTCGACCGCTTCGAGGTTCACGAATCGGGCAAAGCCACCATCCTCGCGCGCTACACCATCCTGCGCAACGGTCAGGCTCAGCACGGTATCTTCTTCAACAGCGTAGCGGTGAGCGGGGCCGCAACCTCTGATGAGGTGGCCGCACTGAGTGCCTTGCTCGAGCAATTCGCAGGGCACCTGTCCGAAAGAATCGAACGCTGACCGACGGCGGCGGGCCGGAATAAGGGCTTGGCCTGCATCAAAAATGCGTACGGACAGGGAATCTGCTCATTCGGCAGCACTATGGCAGGCCCGACGAGTCGGACCCGATTTTTGCGATATTTTTCGCTTGCCAAGAGGTGTGGCAGGATTAGTTTTCTCGTTTTCCCTGAAATCGCGATCTCGGAGAACTCCTGATTTTTTCGATATTTCTCATGCCTACAATTAACCAATTGGTGCGCAACCCCCGCGTGCTCCAGAAAACCAAGACGAAGTCGCCAGCGCTGGCGTCGAATCCCTTCCGACAGGGCGTTTGCGTGCAGGTCATGACCCGTACGCCTAAGAAGCCGAACTCTGCAATCCGCAAAGTGGCAAAGGTGCGCCTGACCAATGGTTATGAAGTGATCGCCTACATTCCGGACGAAGGGCACAAGCTCCAGGAGCACTCGGTGGTGCTCGTGCGCGGCGGTCGTGTTAAGGACCTTCCGGGGGTGCGCTACCATATCGTGCGCGGAACCCTCGACTGTCAGGGCGTCGAAAAACGCCGCCGCAGCCGCTCAAAATACGGCGTCAAGCGCCCGAAGGCCGCCAAGAAGTAACCTCAGATTTTTGCTGGAACATGTCACGTCGCCGTCGCGCCGAAAAACGTCCGGTCACTCCGGACCCCCGTTACAACAGC
>JBHJGW010000059.1:0-5000 GCA_050331415.1 Opitutales bacterium
CAAAGGCCAGGGTTTCCGCCAACGTTTCCAGATTGGCGCCCGTGCCGCCGACCGCGAGCATTTCCCCAAGAATCCGCAGGCAGCCGGGCCCGTCCAGCGCGCCCGGAAGGGCAAGCACCCACACGCCTCGCGCGACGGCGAGGGCTTCCCGCTCACCGCTCCGCAAGCGCAGCCACTGAGCCTCGGCAGTCCCCCAATGCCAGACCGTCAGCGCAAGGAATACCCCGAGCGCCAGCCACGGCAGGAGCTGCCAAAGGCCGTAAAAAGCCCCCGCCAAGCCCAGATAGCCCACCCAGAAGAGCAAGGCGGCAAAATACGGCCGCGCCCGCTGGCGCAACCAGGCCCAGCCACGCCAGACATCGAGCGTGCCGTGCGGCATGCCGAGGCAGAAAAACGACAGCAGCCACAAATGCGCCGCGGTTACCCGGCCGGTTGCCACCGCGATGGCGCCCAGTGCCAAGCCCGCAGCGGGAACCCACCAGTGAGCCGGGTTTCGCGGCGCACTGGCGCTATCTGTCGAAGCCAAAGCGATTGGGATACTATCGGCACAATACGAGCGGCGCCAAGCCGGCGACGTCAGTTTTTCGCCTGGAAGGGCTCCTGCTTACCCTTACCCCGGCAGCCTCAGCCATGCAGTTCACGGAGGATTGCTGCGTGCAGCGCGGGGCTGGCAGCGATTGCCGAGGTGCCTTTGACCGGATCGGCGCCGCTCCAGTCCGTAATCACTCCGCCCGAGCCACGAATGATCGGAATCAGCGGCAGCAGGTCCCAAAGGCTCATTACCGGATCCAGCATTACGTCGGCCCGTCCTGTGGCGACCATCAAGTAGCCGTAGCAGTCCCCCCAGCCGCGGTAAGTGTGCACCTTGTTGATAAGCCGGTCGAACGCCGGGCCATCCTGGTGGTTATGGGGGCGGCGAGGGTCGGTGCACAGCAGGACAGCGTCCCCCAAGTCCTGCTTGTCGGCACAGTGTACCGCCTGGCCGTTGAGGGTCGTCGTCTGGCCATCGCCGATACAAAGCTGCTCGAGGATCGGCTGGTTGATGACCCCGAGGACCGGCTGCCCGTTGTGCAGCAACCCGTAGAGGGAGCCGAACAGAGGAATGCCATGGACGTAGCTGACGGTGCCATCAATGGGATCGAGGATCCACACCCACTCCGCGTCCTCGTTATCGTTGCCAAACTCCTCGCCAATGATCCCGTGATCCGGAAACGTCTGTTTGATGCGCTCGCGCATCATCGTTTCGACCTCCCGGTCGGTTTCGGTCACCACCGTGCGGTCGGCCTTGAGGCTCACATTGAGCCCGCCACGCCGCCAGTGCTTGAGGATCAGCTCGGCGGACTCGTCCGCCAGTTCGCGTGCAAAATCAGTCAATTGGGGGTCGATCATAACAGCAGCCGCTGATTCTGATGCCGGCCAACCGTTTGTCCAGCGGCGAATCCGTCGCCGACACCGATTGGAGCGCTCCCGGCCCGGCCAGTGCTGCCGCCGTAGGGAGACGACTGAACTTCCGCGTCAGGCCCCCCGCCTCACAACTTCAGCGGCTGAAACGACTTGCTCGCGAAGCCACGAGATGAACGTTCCGAAGTCGGGGAAGAGGTGGTCCGCGAGCGCTCGGCTGTCTTCGGAGAGCGGAACGAGGTCGGGAATGAGCACGGTGCGCATGTCGGCCGCATGGGCGCTGCGCAGGCCTGTCGGAGAATCCTCCACAGCGAGGCAATGCGCCGGTTCGACGCCGAGCGCCTCCGCCGCGGCCACGTAAGTGTCGGGGGCGGGTTTGGGATGCTCGACCCGGTCGCGCCCGATCACACAGGTAACGGCCGCGGCGAGGCCGGCGCGGTCGAGCTTCAGGCGCGCCCGCTCAGTGAGCGTGCTCGTTGCGACGGCCAATGGCAAGCCCGTGCGGGCGAGCCACGCAAGGCCGTCGACGACCCCCGGGAGCGGCGGAATCTCGCCACGCCCGATGGCTGCGGTGTACTCGGCGTGCGCCTGCTGGCCAAGGCCGACGACGTCGACCCCAGGACCAAGCCGCTCGGCGAGGATAGCACGGCTGACCTCAGGCGGGTGGCCGATCATGGCGGCAAAGGTTTCGTCGGTCAGCGTCAGCCCGCGCTCCCGTGCGACCCGCTGGTACACCGACCGGCAAACGCGCTCACTGCCGAGCAGCGTGCCGTCCATGTCGCAAACGACTGCCCGAATGTCATATCGTTCGTTCATGCAAGGAGAACCCCGCGAAACAAAGCCCGAGGCCACCGAAGAAAGCTGATGACGGCTTGAGCACAACCAAAGCCGGGTGCGTTTGCAGTCCTGGCTTTCATCCTGAGTCGCCTTGGATGTCCCTCCGCGTTCCCTTTGGCCCTTCCCTTCGGGAAGCAAGCCGCCGGGACCGCTTAACGGCTAGATTTTGGTGCCGCTGGGAACGGTGCAGTTCTTCATGACGATCAACACACCGTCGCGCACATACAGCCCGCCCTGGCGCCAGCCATCCTCTTTGCCCTCGGGCGACAGTTCGACGTCGTCACCAATGCGAGCATTTTTATCGATAATGGCGTGGCGAATCTTGCAGTTGTTTCCAATACCAAGATTCGGGCGCTGCAGCTCGCGGTTGGTCTGGTGGTCTTCTTCGTTCTCGAAGCCGTCAGCCCCCATCATCACGACATTATCGAGGTCGCAACCGGAGCCGATCATGGACCGCACGCCGATCACGCAGCGGTGCAACTTGACGTGTTCGCAGATGCAGCCCCCGGACACGATCGCGTGGTCGATCTGCGCTCCATTGAGCTTGGCGGCCGGCAGATAGCGGGCACGGGTATAGATGGGCGCATCGCCGTCGAAAAAATTGAATGGCGGCATCGGATCGGCGAGGGACAGGTTCGCCTCGAAGAACGCATCGATGGTCCCAATGTCCTCCCAATAATCATCGAACACGAACGCACTGAGCTTTTTCTCGCCGAGCAGGCCGGGGATAATTTCTTTGCCAAAGTCGGTTTCCGGGCCCTGAAGGGCTTCCATCAGCACTTTGGCCTTGAAGACATAGATGCCCATGGAGGCCAGGCAGATATCCTTCCGGGCCGGGTCCTTGAGACTTGAGCGCAGTTCCTCCGGGATCAAAAGTTCCTCGACCACAGCCGGGTCTTTCGGCTTCTCCACGAAGCGGCGGATTTCGTGGCTGGTATCGACCTCCATCACGCCCAGGCCCGAAACTTCCGATTTTGGCACGGCCACGGCCGACACGGTCACATCGGCGCCGTGGTCGTTGTGCTGGGCAATGATCTCGCGAAAGTCCATCCGGTAGAGCTGGTCACCGGAAAGGATGAGGAAGAGGTCGTTCTCGTTGTGGTGAAAGTGGTGCAGGTTTTGCCGAACGGCGTCCGCGGTCCCCTGGTACCAGTTGTCGCTCTGGTCAGTCTGCTCGGCGGAAAGAATATCGACGAACCCACCGCCGAACGGGTCGAACTGGTAGGCCTTCTGGATATGGTTGTGCAGCGAGGCCGTGTTGAACTGCGTCAGCACATAAATGCGGTTGTAGCCGGAGTGCAGGCAATTGGAAATCGGGATGTCGACGAGGCGGTATTTGCCTGCCAGCGGCACAGCGGGCTTGGAGCGCTGTTCAGTCAGGGGGTACAGGCGCGAGCCGCGGCCGCCGCCCATGATCACACAAATGACGTTTTGCTTCATGCTGGGATCTGCGTAGTGGGGTTTTCGGGTCGGTCGATACTGCAACACTGGGCAAGCGTCGGGGGCATTGGGCTGAATCTTTTCGGACATTTCCGGGTATCACCTCGGCTGGTGTCACGGGCGGGTCGCCAGCTGGGCTTATGCCCAAGGGCATAAAAAAAGCCGGCCCGCAAGCCGGCTCGATGGCGATGAGCGGTCGGGTGCCCTGCTAACGGGCGGGCGCGGGTGCCGGCGCGGGCGCTTCCTCGTATTCATACTCGTCTTCCTCGGCTTCCGCCTCCTTATGGAAGCGCAAGGCACAGGCGTAAACGACCATGGCAAGGCCCACCTTGTTGATGAGGTCGCCGACGTTGTACATCAATTCACGCGATTCCGCCGGCACGCCGAAGGAGGGAAACAGGTACCCGAGCGGGTAAATGAGCCAGCCGAAGAGGATGAATTTTGCCATGACGTTGACACACTGGCGGTCGGCGTCGGTCGCCCAGTCGGGCAGAACGCGCAAGGCGCTGAATATCAGATAGACCACGAAGAACCAGCAGATCACCGCGATGCCGAAGAACGCGTAGTGCAGGCGCACGTTCGCCTCCATCAGCTCTCCGGCGAAAGCGAACCCGATCATTGCCAGGTCGAGACCGATGAGCTTGTAGAGGAATTGGCGGCCTTTGCGTCCCATGCCGAGCAGTAGCGGGAACTTCAGCAACATCAGCGGCGTGGTGAGGATCCAGTCGATGTAACGAAAAATCGTCGGGAAGGTCTTCTGCCCGTCGCCTAGCACGGTCTCCAGATAGAGCCCTTGCATAAAGAAATAGTTCGCGGCGGCGATGCCGACGATCAACGCGGAGACGGCGACGCCCTCGCGGTAGCGCTCAGGCATGGAGCCGCGCTCCATGGCGAAGTAAAACGCCCCCGCGGCCATGCCGAGGAACGTGACGAGAAAGGTGAAGTAGGTGACGATTTCGAGCGGCGAGCCTTGATCGAGCAGGGTCAGGATGTCGTTCATTTTACTTATACGATTAGACGGTTGATAGCAGTCGTAGCAGGAGAAACAGATCAATGGCAGCCAAGCAGCCCGAAGGGCGGACGTGCTGCCGCCAGAAGCGGCCTTGAAGCGTGCAGGGAAAGCCCCGAACGGTCTGGAAACTGGCGTTCAGCGACTTGAAGGCACGCGTCTCAGGCTGAATGGCAGTCGCTGGGCGACGGGAACGCTTTTCGATAGTGCCCGGGCCTCAGCCCCAAATGCCCTCACCGGACGACGCCGGTTTGCGCTTTTTCTTCCGCTTGACGGGCGCCGCGGCCTTGGGAACGGCGACCGGCTCGGCCTC
>JBHJGW010000060.1:0-4853 GCA_050331415.1 Opitutales bacterium
CGATAGAGACAAAACGAAATATGAGTTCAACATCCGATCCTAGGTGCTGCGTGCTGGGGGGTGTTCATTTCCCCAGGCGGAAGAACTTGGCTTCAATCCAATTGCTAAAACGAAAGCCAAACTCTGAATAATCTCGCGATCCAGAATATAGCTTTCCAAGCTTCACATGAATGTCTGTTCGCAGTTTGGAGTTTTTGCCCAGAAACCGCTTTTCAGCGCAGAGGAAGGATATTGGGTTCGGAGCATTTCTGCCGTTCAGTTCCTGCAAAATCGCGAGCGAAAATGCTGAGACAATACCGGCTTCATAGTCCTGCTTCGCATATCCAGCGCCAACTAGGATCTCGGGCAAATTGAAGAAAGCTTGTTCGATTAACATGAGTCAAATAGATGTGTTTACTGGCCCAACAGCATGCCTTCCTTTTTGAGGATCCCCGCCAGTCTCTCCTCCGCCGCAAACGCGGCCTCCGCACTCTCCCGCAGCCGTTTCATCGCTTCCTCCACGGTAAGCACGTCACCGGTGACCTTCGGCTCGACATAACGGGGGATGTTGAGGTTATGGTCGTTGGCGGCGATTTCTTCGAGGGTGACGACGCGGGCGACGCCTTCCACGTCCTGGAAATTGCGATACCAGCCGTGGATGCGCTCGACGTGCTCGGGGAGCAGTTCGTTTTGGGCGCGGCCCGTTTTGAACTCCTTCGAGGCATCGATGATGAGCACCTTGTTTTTCCGGTCCTTCGCTTTCTTTTGCCGGAAGACGAGGATGCAGGCGGCGAGGCCGGTGCCGTAGAAGAGATTTGGGCCGAGGCCAATGACGGCCTCCAGCAGGTCCATGCCGAGGAGCTTCTGCCGAATCGCGCCCTCCTTGCCCATGCGGAAGAGGGCTCCATGTGGGAGGACGACGGCCATGCGCCCGGTCTTCGGAGCCATAGACTTGATCATGTGCTGCACGAAGGCGTAGTCGCCACTCTTGCCCGGCGGCATGCCGGCGAAATTTCGCCCGTAGGGATCGCTGGTCCAGACCTCGTCGCCCCATTTCTCTAGGGAGAAAGGCGGATTGGCGATCACGCAGTCGAAGGTGGCGAGGTTGTCTCCGGAGTGGAAGGCCGGATTCCGGAGAGTATCCCCGCGCACGATCTTGAAGTCGGTGGCTCCGTGCAGAAACAAATTCATGCGAGCGATCGCCGAAGTCGTCAGATTCTTCTCTTGCCCATAGAGCTTGCCCCAGAGCGTCCGAACGTCTCCATGCTGCTCCATTACATGATGGATGGCTTCAAGCAGCATACCGCCGGTCCCGCAGGTCGGGTCGTAAATAGACTCCCCTTCCTGGGGATCGAGGATGTTGACCATCAATCGTACCACGGAACGGGGCGTGTAAAACTCGCCAGCCTTCTTGTTCGTGGCATCGGCGAACTTCTTGATCAGGTACTCGTAGGAATTGCCGAGGATGTCGGCTTTGGCCGTCTCGTTCCTGAGATTTAGCCGCGAGAAATGCTCGATGAGATCGCGCAGGAGGGCATCGGACAGGCGGTCCTTGTTGGTCCATTGGGCGTCGCCAAAAATTCCGTACAAGTTATCCGGGTTGGCTTGTTCAATGCCACGCAGGGCGGCCTGGAGGGCTTGCCCGACGTTCGTCGAAACCTGACGGACATCCCGCCAGTGGCAGCCCTCGGGGATCTGAAAGCGGAAATTCTCAGGAAACAGGGCTGCCGCTTCATCACCCTCAAACTCCACCAAGGCCGCTTCGTGTTCCTCATCGTGCACATCGGATACTCGCTTGAAAAAGAGCAAAGGAAAGATGTACGTCTTGAAATCAGCCGCATCCACAGGGCCGCGCAAGATGTTCGCGGCTTCCCAAAGGTGGTTGGAAAGCTGGCTCAGGGAGACTGTTTCGGGCTTCATTGGGTCAGAGACGCTCACGCCGATGATACAATCCGAGACAGATTGCAGCACAGCGGCTGGAGAGATTTCACCAGCTTGCCGCCCTTAGCGGAAGTCTTAAATCTCAATGACGTGCACGACTGCCCCAGACCCGCATCTATTGCGGGTAGGACCTCCAGAGGATTACGGGTCGTTGCTCAAGCGCTACGGGCAGGTCATCGCGGCAATCACGGCTTGTAATCTTCGCCGCTTCTCGATGTGTTCGACGGCACTTTCAAACATCGGCTTGAGAAGTGGATCCCTATCTGCGGCACTCCTGACCACCTCGGGGGCCTCAAGTGTGAGCCGAAAAATGACACGCATGGCAAGGTTAGCTTGCAATCCTTTATCCCCCAGAATGTCGAAAGGGCTCTTCCCGATACCTCCATTGTTCGTTAAAGCTTTCGGGCTGAGTAGGCAATCGGGAAAACGATCGATGCGGTCTAGTGTGGCCGCATCGTGGAAAATTGTCGTGCCGAGGGCCGAGAGATTGTCGGCCACTGCTAATAGTGAATTAATAGGAAGGTCGCCGTGGCAATCTCCATGGACACAGGCGTGAGCGACGGTTTCGTTTAAGTTGTCTCGCAGACCTATCATGGCTGGGGTCAGCAAGCTTGCGGGACATTGTCGAATGTTGCCAGCCAACCCCGCCAAATGGAAGGCGCTTCGTCCTAGGGCGTCTCTTTGCGCAAGGTTCTTCATGGTCATCAGACTAGAAGGGACCATGTCTAGGCGGTTGTGTTTAGCAGCAACGTGAATGAAAGTTCCGTCAGAACAGGCAGAGTATCGATGGGTTAGGTGTTGCGAGAGCAGGCTCAAAGAAAATCGACCCAAACTGCCAAACTTCGCCGCCTCTTCAATGTGATACTTATGCATTCTTTTATAAATGATCAAAAGGTTCTCGATCGTCAACACAAATTTTGTGCGGGTAGAAACGTCGATCGTGGGCTATGATTATCATTTATGATGTCGATATATTACGTTCTTTAAAAATCTCCGGCGCAGGCTTTTCCAAAAGCCCGACGTAGATCTTCTCAGTGATGGTAATGCTTTGATGCCCCAAGTACTCTTTCGCCAATGCGTAGCCATTTGCGTGCTTGGTTACGATCATGGCGCCAAACAGCTTTCGTAGATAGTGGAGGGGATGGGTGGTCAGTGGGCGGCGGATGCCTTTGGTTTTTAGCCACTCGCCAAGACCCTTCGTATAGCACAAGCCCCGCGCTCCTCTTTTAGTCGTCTGCTTGCGAAGTGCGCGCATCGGAGGGAGCACATAGTCCTCGTCGCTGCTTTGCTTTGGACGGAAACTGCCGATCAGATCCCGAAGGAGCGGCGTGATAGGTACCATCCGGCTGAGACCGCTCTTTGTCCGGTGTACCTCGTCGGACCTAACGAAGAGATGGTTCTCGCGGATGTCACACCATCGGACATGGGTTGCCTCCTGGGCACGTAAGCCGCACCCAAGCGCAAGCAGAAAGAGCAGGTACAGGCCCGGGCGATCCGCCAGTTCCTGCTTCGCGTCTGCCTGAAGTTTTTCCACGAACCCCAGTCCACCGGGAGGAGATTGGAAAGCCTCAAAGCCAGCACGGGAATCCAGCTCTCGGAATGGGTTTTCGAGCTGGAGGCCATTCTTCCGGTAGTGGGCCAGCGCCTTCTTAGAAAAAATTGCAGCATACGCCCGCAGATTGCTTTTGAAGCCGCCGGGCGAAAGTTGCTTTAGCCGAGGCTGGCCCTTCTTCCGGGAACAGGCCTTACGCACTTGGTTTTCCTGTTCGAGGGTATACCTTTCTGCCACTGCGAGGAGCTCGCCGTAGGTCTCGAGGCCATGGATCTTTCGAAAGGACTGAAATCGGACGAGGTAGTCCTGACAACTGCGAGGTGAACGAGGTAGGCTGGCGTAATCGAGGAAGAGACGCTCAACCGCGTCCAAAGAGACTCGCCCGCCCGGTGCACTGCCGTCACCGTTTTTAAAGGCCAAAATGGCACGCAGGCGAACGTCATCCGCCATGCGCTCTGCTCGGCGCCGATCCGAAGTGCCGGTGGAAGGCCGATACTCCCGTCCCTCGAACCGGAACCTTACGTGCCAGTTGCCAGCGCCCTTGGGACGTATGAGCTGGTACGGCACCTTACCCATGCGGGACCTCCTTCCCAGGTCGGGCAGTCTGGCCATAGCCAACGGATTTTGGCACAAGCTGCGTACCTGCTTCGGAGACGACCTTGATCTGACTGTCAACCGGTTGAGAATCGGTCCAAAAACTGGTCCCAAAAATGGGCCTATAATCCTCTGTCTGACTGTCGCCAATCTGGCTGCTGGAGCGGAATTTCATACACAAGGCGTGTATGACTACGACTCATAATCCCTTGGTTCGGGGTTCGAGCCCCCGCGGGCCCATTTTTTTGCACATTCCTTGAACGTTCCCTGAATAGTTTAAGAAACATGAAACAGGGCTAAAATCCCTGAAAAGAGGCTCTGGGAGCGGGGCGGGTGGCTTTGAGGCTGGTAGGGGCCGCGGAGAGGTTCTTTTTGTTTTTTATAAAAATTGGTGTTTGGATGTCAAAAGTGGCGGCAGTTGCGGTTTTCGCTGCTGGTGCGGGCTCCGGGTTTTGCTTCGGCGGGTTTTGACATCGCGCGCTGGATTTCTCGAAAGTATTGGAGAAACGCTGAGGTTGTGCCAAGTGCCAGCTTGCACCGTCCCGTCAGCGGTTGTGCATGGCTTCTGCCTGGCCGGTGCAGTCGCCTTGAAGAAACCGGCCCCGCAAATCATGGCAGCGCTACCGGCCGCCGCGTTCGCGGTCTGATACCATTTCCGCCTATAGGTGAGTAGATTGATTGGCTAGGAATCGTTTGCTTGAGAGTGCTGCCAACCGTTTCCGACGAGGCTGAGGACTCGTTGGGCGTCATTCCACCAGGCTTCGAGGTGCCGTGCGACTTCGGCTTC
>JBHJGW010000061.1:0-24101 GCA_050331415.1 Opitutales bacterium
ATGAGTACCAGATGCTCGCCGACGACCACCGTGGCATCAACTATGAGCTGGCGGTCGCACTGGCGCCGGTCGGCACGCAGCTGCTGATGCTTAGCGGGTCCGTCGCCAATCCCGAGCGCATCGTGGAGTGGCTCCGCAGCAACGGGCGCGAGGCGGTGCTGGTACGCCATAAGGACCGCCCTGTGCCGCTGGAGGAGGTGCAGATCGAGGCACTGCCCGACCGCCTGCCCGTGCCCGTCAAGGGCAAGTGGCCGCGCTGGATTGCCCGCGCCCTGGCCGTGGATATGGGGCCGGTGCTGGTTTTCGCGCCTCAGCGCAAGACCGCCGAGGAGCTTGCCAAAAAGATTTCCGCGGCACTGCCGCTGGCAGACTGGCTGGAGCTGACTCGCGAACAGCGGGCGGTGGCTGGCGATGAGTTGTCGAAATTGCTCCGCAACCGCATCGCCTTTCACCATAGCGGCCTCAGCTATCCGCAGCGCGCCGGCCTTATCGAACCGCTGGCCAAAGCCGGGCAATTGCGCGTGATTGTCGCGACGACGGGTCTCGCTGCCGGGATCAACTTTTCCATGCGCAGCGTGCTCGTGACGGAGCGCGAATACGTCCACGGCGGTCGCAGTCACCCGGTGCGCAGTGACGAGCTGCTGCACATGTTTGGCCGAGCTCGACGACGTGGCTTGGATACCAAAGGCTATGTCCTTGTCGCTCCCGACCGCCCTCGGCTGCACGAGGCGCGCCCCGCCGTCATCCGGCGGACCTCGAAGGTGGATTGGCCATCGTTTTTGGCCACCATGCACAACGCCACGCGCACTGGGGACGATCCGGTAGAAGCGGCGCGTGGGCTTGCGAGCCGCTTGTTTTCCGAAAAGCGGGTTGTGCTGGGCTTTGAGCGCATCCGCCGTGGGCCGCGACCGGGGACGAACGGTAGCCCGGTTGCACTTGGCGGTGAGGTATCCCCGCCGAAGCGCATCAAGGAGATGCTCAACTCCCAAGGGCTGTGGGAGCGGTTGAAGCCACCCACGAAAGCACCGCTCGGCGACACGCTGGTCTATCGGGAGAAACAGTGGCAGCCGGCGCTTTCGCTGCCGATCACCCTGGAAAAAGTACCGCTGGGCAATCTGTGCCGACTCGAGACGGGCAATGGTCGCCGCTACGGCCGGGTGGTCCCGCTGGCCTCGCTCCCGCAGGGCAAGGGAGAGGGCAATGTGGCCCTCGTCAAGTGGCTGTCCCGGGCGCTCCGGGCGTGGTACGCGGAGAACCGGCCCGAAGAGCCGCGGCCCCGGCGCTTTTGGTCGATCGAAGAGCTGGAAAAGGAGATTGTGCCGCTATTGCCGCACCTGACCCAGGGCGGTGTGGCGGTCGACCTCGAGGCCAAGGGCAACGCCCTGCAGGCGCGCCTCGACTACGGCCGGGCCGTCGTCCACGCCCGCACCGACAGCGAGGGCGCCCGCTTGCTCAATCCACCCATTCGCGAGGTCGACGCTCCGGATTTCCCTAGCTTCGCCGAGCTGGCTGGCTATCAAGACAGCGAAGCCGCAAAGCGTACCCCGGCAGAAATCTGGGAGCAGCTAAAGCTTATCGACAAGCGGCAGCGCCCGACTCGTCGAGGCGTCATCGCGAGTTTCTTCAACCACGGAGAAGGCCTCGCGGTCGCCGCCGCGCTCGAGGATGCCTCCTATCCGCTCGACGAGCTTATCTTCGACCTCGCCAACCTTCGCGCGGGCCACCGCTTTAACGAGCTTGGGAGCGGGGGCGGGCGCCTCGCTGCGGTCTGCCGTCTGGCCTATCGAGGCCTCACGGCCTCTGGTTACCTCGACCACGGCTTGCCTCCCGACTACGGCGAGGGGGCCAGTGAGCTGCTCGCGATTCTGGAGAGCCAGCCCCAGCGCCGCAGCGAGTTTGTCGACGGCAACCTCGGTAACGGCGATATCGAGCGCGCGACAGTCGAGTGGCGTAGCCTGCTCAACCATGTCGCTTTTGCGCCGGACTACGAGTGGAAGCGCTGGCGCGAATTTCAGGACCTCTGCCGTGCGCATGTCGCCACCTACCTCGCAGCGCCCCGCGTGTTGGGAATTCCGGACCTCGCCCCTTCGCAGCGAATGCGCTACATTGGCCGCTTTCTCTGAAGGCCGGAGTACTGTTCGGACCCGTTTTTCGACGCCGAAACAAGCCGAGGCACCACACTTTTTACCACAGGGAGCGGCCCTGCGGCCCCGGCTTTCGCAGGCCTCACCCGTCGCGCCACCTTTGCGCAATTTCACCATAGGCATCGATGCGGCGGTCACGGAAGAACGGCCAGATGCGGCGGAAGTCTTCCTGAGCACGAAGGTCGAGCTCGCATACGGCGACCCCTTCAGCGGAGGTGTCCATGCGGTAGACGACTTGTCCGTAGCAATCGCTGAGAAACGAGCGGCCCCAGAATTCCGTCGGTTCATTGTCGCCGTGAAAACCTTCGGTGCCGACACGGTTGATGGCAGCGAGGTAGCAGCCGTTGGCAACAGCATGACCGCGCTGGACGGTTTCCCAGGCGGTATGCTGGGCGGTCCCGAGGGCGTCCTTTTCGCTCGGCAGCCAGCCGATGGCCGTCGGGTAGAGCAGCAGGTCGGCTCCGGCGAGGGCGGTCAGGCGAGCGCCTTCAGGGTACCACTGGTCCCAGCAGATCAGCACCCCCAGCTTGCCGAACCGCGTCTGCCACGCACGGAATCCCTGATCTCCAGGAGTGAAGTAAAATTTCTCTTCGAAGCCAGGGTCCTGCGGAATATGCATTTTGCGGTAGTGCCCCAGCATGGTGCCGTCGGAGTCGACAACGGCGGCGCTGTTGTGATAAAGCCCTGGCGCGCGCCGCTCGAAATAGGGTACGACAATCACCACTCCCAGCTCCGCCGCTAAAGAGCGCATGGCAGAAACGCTTGGACCGTCCTGTGGCTCGGCGTAGTCAAACAGAGCGGTGTTCTCGATCTTGCAAAAGTACGGCGTGTGGAAGAGCTCCGGGAGACAGATGACCTGCGCCCCGGCGGCCGCCGCTTCGCGGACGTAATCGGTGGCCTTGGCGACATTTTCGGCGGCGTCGAGCACCATCGCGTATTGAATCATTCCCAGCTTCATGCTGTTCATTTCAGCGCATTTTTCCTCCCCCGGAAAGGGTGGAATCGAGAATCTCACCTCTTCCAGACGGGCATTCAGCGCTCTTTATACCACTTTGCCGGAGAGGCCGGTAAATTGCTCGAGATTTGGATGCAGAGCAAGGCAGCGAGGGCGACGACTGGGCCTGTAGGCCCCGCCTCGTCGTCGCGAACGCCGCTCTGCGGAAAAAGCATCCGAAGCCGCCACGCGGCGTTCAATCCACCGATCTATTCGGTAAGGTGGTATGACTCACTCCTGATTCAGCTCGCTTCTGCGCAAGCGTTCGCACTGCGATGCCCGCAAGGTGCAGGCCGAAAGCACCGGTGACAAAGGCAGCCGTGCCGAGCCCGGCGTCGCAGTTGATGCGGGCGCCGCCTTCGGCGGGGCGGTCGCAAGTCGTGCCGTCCGGGGCGGGGTAGGTGAGGGGCTCTGTTGAGTAGACACAAGGAATGCCGAACCGCTCGCCGGGATCCGAGGGAAACCCATGCTCTCGGCGCAGTTTTTTGCGCACCTGCGCCGCTAGCGGATCGTTGGTGGTACGGGCGAGGTCGGCCTCCGCGATTTTCGTGGGGTCCTGTCGTCCGCCCGCCCCGGCGCTCGTGGCCACCGGCAGCCCGCGCCTTCGGCAGGCCGCCAGTAGACGGCACTTGTTGTCGACAGCATCGATAGCATCCACCACAAACTCGCAGCCGCCACTCAGGATGGCGTCGGCGGTGCGTTCCGTGAAGAAGCGCGGGTCGGCCGATACGGCGCAGTCGGGAGCGATGGCGCGTACCCGGTCTGCCATGACATCGACTTTGAGGCGCCCGACGGTACCATCGAGCGCGGCGAGCTGGCGGTTGAGGTTGGTCAGGCAAACATCATCGAGATCGACCAGGGTCATCGCCCCCACACCGCTGCGCGCAAGGGCTTCCACCGCCCAAGAGCCGACGCCGCCGATTCCGATCACCACAACATGTGCCGCGCGTAGACGCTCGAGCCTGGCGGCACCGTAAAGGCGCGCCAGCCCCGCGAAGCGGGGATCAGGAGTGGGGGGAGGCAGGCCTGAATCCATGATGTGGCCACTTCGAGCTCCGCTTTGTTCGCCAGTCTCAAGAGCTTCGAATCAGCGTTCGCGGATTAAAGCTGCCGAGCGAACGGAATTCGCAACCTGTTTGACCGTCAAGCGTAGCCAAGCTGCCGATCGACTTCCACCTCGGCCTCGTAATCGACGCCGCCCAGGCCGAAGCCGAAGAGCTTGAGAAACTCCGCTTCGTACCCGGTGTAGTCGGTGAGCTCTCGGAGGTTATCCGTGGTGACCTGTGGCCAGAGCTCGGCCACAGCGGCCTGGACATCCTCGCGCATTTCCCAGTCGTCGACGCGCAGCAACTGGCGTTCGTCGAGCTCCGGCCCATCGGCGCGGAAGAGTTTCTCGCGGAAGAGACGGTCCATCTGCTCGACGCAGCCTTCGTGCAGGCCCTTCTCCTTCATGATCTTGAAAAGGATTGAGATGTACAACGGCACCACGGGAATCGCCGAACTCGCTTGCGTAACCACGGCTTTGTTAACCGATACGTAGGCTTTCAGGCCCGTTTCACGCAGGGCGGCGGCGGTGGCTTCGAGGTCCTCCTTGGCCTTGCCGATGGTCCCGTCACGGTAGATGCCGTGAGTGACCGTGGGGCCAATGTAGCTGTAGGCTAGCGTGATGGCGTCGTCGGTCAGCGCCCCTGCGTCGCGCAAGGCGTCGATCCACATCTGCCAGTCCTCGCCCCCCATGACCTTGATGGTGTCGGCGATCTCCTGCTTGTTGGCTGCGTCGATGGTGACTTCGGTGATTCGGTCCTTATCCGTGTCGACGCTCTTGTTGGTGTAGCTCTGTCCGATCGGCTTGAGCACGCTCTTGTGGGTTTCGCCGGTCTTCGGGTCTGTCCGCCGCGGCGAAGCAAGAGAATAGACAACCATGTCCACCTGCCCGAGATCGGCCTTGATGGTGTCGATAACCTCCCGGCGAATTTCGTCGGAGAACGCGTCGCCATTGATGCTCTTGGCGTACAGGCCCTCGGCTCTGGCCTGCTGCTCGAAGGCGACGCTGTTGTAGTACCCGGCGGTGGCGGGCCGACCATTGGTGCTTTCGCGCTCGAAAAAGACGCCCAGCGTCGCAGCACCGCTGCCGAACGCCGCCGCGATCCTCGACGCGAGGCCGTAGCCGGTCGACGCGCCGAGCACCAATACCTTTTTCGGCCCGGTGGGCAGCTTGCCATTGGCCCGAACGGTCGCGACCTGCTCACGTACGTGCGCGGCGCAGCCGTCGGGGTGGGAGGTAATGCAAACGAATCCGCGAATCTTGGGTTTAATCACCATATTCCCTCAGCCTGCCGCCCTGCCACCGGGCTTGGCAAGGCTTTGGTGAAGGGGGAGAGACCGCAGCGGCAAGTCCTGAATCTGGAAATGCCGATCGCCGCTTTTCGCGCTCAGCGTGGTACTGAGAACTCACTCCTCACCCTTTGCCCAAGCGAGGTTCTCGGCGTGGATGTTGGTCTGCCAGAGCGTTCGGGTTTCAAAGTCGGCGATGATGAGGGCGTGTTTATCCACGTGGGTCGCGCCGTTTTCAGTATCGCGGCGGATGCGTCGAGCGACAGGTACAGCGGCAAGGCGACCGTCAGGGCTGAGCACGGCAGGTCGGGCATGGTGTTGCTCGGGGAAACGGCTTGCGGCGATCTCGAAAAGCGTATCGGCGGTTTCGCTCTTCGCCGACCAGACCGCGAGCGCGCCGCTGTGGGGCCGAAAGAGCAGGCTTTGGCCGTCCTTGCTCCAGACGGGGTTGACGCCGCGCGCGGCGAGGCGCTCGAAGCGCTGCCGGTCAATGCGCCAAAGGGTCAATTCACCGCCGCCCAGGGCGACAACGGGCTGCGTCGGGTGGAAATCTGCGCCCCGGCCTTCCGGCACACTCTCGCCGGAGAGCCGCGCGAGGCGCTTGCCGGTGAAGTCGACAAGTTGAAAGCCCTCGGCCCCGTGGAAGAGCACCCGGCGACGAGGCGCGTCGACCGCCAGCGGCGCGAAGGCGTCGCGCGGCAAGTTGACGAGGAGGCTGCGGTGCTGGCGCAGATCGAAGAAGCCGAGCTGGTGCTGAATGTTGAGGTGCCGCCCCGGCGCTTCACTCGCCACCAGGGCCAGCAGGACTTCCGCTTCCGGCAGGAAGTGGCACAGCCAGACGATCCACTTGCGGCGGTCGAGCGCGAACAGCCGGTCGGGCTGCCGCCCGTCGAGGGGAAAGGCGCGGATTTCCGAAAAATCGCGCCGGCTGCCGGTCTCGCCACAGGCGTAGCGATAGACCTCGCTGCGCCCAGCGTTGACCGCCAGCGGGCAGTCGACCGTCCCGACTGAGCCGAGCGTTTCAATGCGGGAGAAATCCGCGCCCGCGCGCTTGAGCTGCCCGCCGCTGCGCCAGACTAGCGACCAGCCGGTATCAACCGCCGGACCGGTCCGCCAGCCATCGGCGGTTTTCAAGGGCAGCCGCTGCGAACTCATCCTAGAAGGGTATCGCTTGGGCATGCACGGCTCAACCCTTGCGAGGCTATCGGCGCTTCGCGGGCTCCGCGTCTGCCGTTCAGCTGGATTGCGACCGTACGGAGGCGCGGCTTCCTCGAACGCTGCACGCCCGCCCACGAGCGGTGTCGATTCCGTTTGCTTTACATCTGCGCTCGAGATCCTTAAATCTGACTCCTTTTGCGCTTCCAGCGGATTGGCGGTTGTTGCAAAAAATACCTTCGACGCATGCAAAACGTTCCGAACGCCGCCTACCGAGCCTACGGTCAAACTGACCGGGGTCTCGTCCGCGCGAACAATGATGACAGTTTCTACGTCTCGCTGGCGCATGGAATCTTCGCGGTGGCCGATGGCCTTGGCGGCCTGCCGGAGGGCGCGCTCGCCAGCCGTTCCGCCATTGAGGAACTGGAAACGATGGTTAACCAGCTGCCACCCGGCGCTCCCCTGGACCTGGGGGTGCTCTTTGCCGCTGCCAATGAACGCGTGCGCTCTGAGGGCACCCGAGTCGGTGCGGAACTCGGCATCGGTACAACCCTTACGGTGGCGCAGTTGCTGCCGGGCGAAGTCTTGCGCATCGGCCACGTTGGCGATTCCGGCGTGG
The DNA here is from genome assembly GCA_050331415.1 of Opitutales bacterium. Classification (GTDB taxonomy): domain Bacteria; phylum Verrucomicrobiota; class Verrucomicrobiia; order Opitutales; family Cerasicoccaceae; genus DAIQNO01. Next base: position 7,247 of record JBHJGW010000061.1, read on the forward strand.
TCGCTTTCGGCGACGACGAAGTCGCCAAGCTGACCGACGACCACACCATGGCCAGTGAGCTGCTTTCGCGGCTTCACCCCGACGAGCACGCCTACATCCCGGAGTATTTCGAGCACACCCTGACGCGCTGCCTGGGCCAGAACGAGCCCCTTTCGGCGGACGTCTTCGAGTACCGTCTGGTTCGCGGCGAGCGCTTTATGCTCTACACCGACGGTGTGCCTAAGGTGGTCGGCTTCGCCGAATTGCGGGAACTCACAATGAAGGCGAGCAAGCCCGAGACTCTCGTCGAGGAGCTGATCGTTATCGGCAACGAGCGGGGCGGGCCTGATAACCTAACGGCAGTGGCGGTCTTCCTGAGCTGACGGCTTCGGACGTCGACCTGCGAGATCCCTCATAACGCGGCAGAAACGATGTTCGCCTATCAACTGGCCGCTTTCCTCGCTGCCTACCTGCTGTTTCAGGTTCAGCCGATGGTGACCAAAGCGCTGCTGCCGGCTTTCGGCGGCACGTTCCAGGTCTGGGGAGCGGCGGTCGTATTCTTTCAGCTGACGCTTTTCGGCGGCTACCTTTACGCCCATTACGTTCAGCGCTGGCTCGGGGCGCGGCGCTATGCCCGTTGGCACCTCATCTGGCTGGTCCTGCCTTTGGCGCTGTTGCCTTTCGACATGGCGGGCCTGTCCGCGCCGGGGCGGGGTTTGCCACTGGTGCTCCAGGTGCTTGTGCAGCTGCTGGTATATGTCGGCCTGCCATTCTTCACTTTGAGTTGCGCGAGCCTATTGCTGCAGCGCTGGCTCGCAGACAGTTCCCTGCCGGAGCGCACCAACCCGTACCCCCTTTACGCCGCTTCGAACGTCGGCTCGATTGCCGGTCTGCTCAGCTACCCCCTTTTGATCGAGCCCTGGCTCAGTCTTCAGGCGCAGGCGGTGCTCTGGTGGGTCGTTTTCGTGGCGATGGTCCTCGCGCATTTGCGCTGTTTGCCGCCGCGTAAAAGTCCTGATGAAGCAGCTCCAGCGGAGGTGCGGGGGGAACCCGCATCCGCGTCGGAGGAAACCTCTGCGGAGGCAACGGTACGCAATCGCCCCTGGCTTTGGTTTGGCCTGAGTGTCAGCTCCAACGCGCTTTTGTTGGCCGCCACGAACGTCCTTACCCTGAAGATCGCGGCACTGCCGTTTCTCTGGGTGCTGCCGTTGACGTTGTTTCTGCTGACGTTCGTGCTCACCTTCAAGCGACGCTGGTTTTTTCCGGCGTGGTCCCGGCGCTATTTCGGAGCTTTCGTCGTGCTCGGTTTCGCACTTTTCACGATCGACGCGTTTCAAATGGCCATCCCGGTCGTGCCGCTGATCGGGCTTCACCTGGCGATTGTGTTCCTGCTGTGCCTCAACTGTCACGGGGAGCTGGTCCGCCTGCGTCCGGCGCATAAGGACGGGCTGACGCTGTTTTACGTCATGCTCTCGGCGGGTGGCGTGGTCGGCGGGTTGCTGGTGGCCTGGGTCTTGCCGGTGCTGAGTACGACGATCGTCGAGTACGCCCTCGCCGTTGGGCTGACCGCGGCGACGGTGCTGGTGGCGCGGCGCGCCCATGGTCAGCGATGGTTTCCGGAGCGTGCGCGCTGGGTCCGGGCACTGGGCGTACCTGCCGTAGTGACGCTTCTTGCTGCTGTTGGCCTGGCCCTGATCGCCAACCTCGGTGGCGGCGAGGCGTTTCGCTGGATGACAGTTGGTTGGCTGGCCACTTGCCTCGCCGTAACAGGCCTGGTCCTGCCGCGCTCGCCTCACACGGGCGTGGCCCTGAGTCGGGTCGCAATGGCGCTGGCTCTTGTTCTGTTGACGGAGTCCGTCAGCACAGCCGGGCGGGTGCGGATGCGCCACCGCAACTACTACGGCGCCTACACGGTCGTGGAACGTGGCGACAAGACCATCCTCGAACACGGGCGCACCGTTCACGGCAAGCAATTTACGGAAGGACCCCGCCGAAGGGTTCCCCTGTCGTATTACCATCCGCGGACACCTTTCGGGGGATGGCTCTACCGCCACCGGGATGAAATCGACGAGGCCGCCATGATTGGCCTTGGGACTGGAGCCCTGGCGGTCTACTTCGAGAAGGGCCAGCGCTTCGACGTCTACGAACTGGACCCGGACAACGAGTGGATTGCCCGCGAGTACTTCAGCTACCTCGATGATGCCGACAAGCGTGGCCTCGAGGTGCGCTTTTTCTTTGGCGACGGCCGGCTGCGCCTCTCCGAAGCGCCCTCCGACAGCCTCGACCTCCTTGTGGTCGACGCCTTTAGCGGTGACTCCATCCCCGTACACCTATTAACCGTGGAAGCGTTCGACGAGTACTTGCGGGTGCTCCGTCCAGGCGGGATGCTGGCCCTCCACATCTCTAACAACCTCTTCGACCTCACTCCCGTGGTCTACGCTGCGGCACAAGTCCATGGCGCTTCCGCCGTCCGGGGGGAGGGGCCAGCGGGGGCGGATGCCGAAGCCGATTTTGCCCAGTGGATGTTGGTCACCCGTGACGAGGCAGCCGCTCGCCGCCTGCGCCAGCTCGGGTGGCAAGGCCCGCCCGTGAGCCAGCAATTGGTCCCGTGGAGTGACGACTTCAGCAACCCGCTGAGCGCTCTGATCTGGTGAAGGTGGCGGGCGCCGCTCGACCTTGGAGGGTGGACCCGCGCGCTCCTACTGGCGAGGCCTCCGGTCTCGTGAAGGCCAGGTTTGATCCGGCCATCGCCGCTTATTTTGATCTTTGCAATTGGCCCGAAGCTTGTTTACGCGGAAGGGGTTAACGTCTGTCTTTTCCAGCATTTCCGCCGTGAAATCTGCCACCGCCGCTCATTCTTTCTGGAAGCCTGCCCCGCGTTCGCCGGGCCGAGGGGCTTTCTGCGCGCTGGCATCCGGCCCTCACCCTTTTTCTGAAATCTCCTCATGGATATCGCCCTTGTTACCGGTGCTGAGCGCGGCACCGGGCTCAAAATTGCCCAAAAACTGATCGACCTCGGCCTTCGCGTCTACGCCCTTTCCCACGATTTCACCAAATGCCACTTTCAACATCCGGAATTCTTTCCGGTGGTCTGTGATTTGACGAGCCGGGAGTCTCTAGAGAAGGCCTGGGAACAAATCCGGGACCGCGACCCGGTGGTTTCCTGCCTGGTTCATGCGGCCCGGCACGAGCCGACGGAGCCCCTCGAGGCCACTCGCCCCGAGGAGATCGAGTACACGCTCAATACCGCTTTGCTGTGCCCCATGGTGCTCAGCCGTCTTGCGGCGCCGAGCCTGATGAAAACCCACGGCCACGTGATTCTCGTCGGGCGCGACGGCGTTGGCGGGCCTGTTTCGTCGGCCTCTTTGGCAGCGGCGGATGCCGGTCTGTTCGCCTTCGGGCAGGCGCTCTTCGAGGAGCTGCGGGACACCGGGGTCAAAGTCTGCACGCTGACGCCCCGCCGCAACACCGGTGAGAGTGACCCGAAAGGCCGCCAGCGCCTTCAGCCGCAGAGCGAGATCGACAACGCGCTGTTGGCCGAGGCGGTCGAGATGGTGATTAACTTCAAGGGGCACAACGCGATCAGCCACCTCGTTGTGCGTCCTCAAGGACAGCGTGAGGACCCCCTCATCCCGACGGCCATCCCGGAACTGACCCGCGCCAAGCATTCCGTGGTGCTGCCTCCGCCGGAGAAACGGTCGGCCGAGGAGGAATTGATTCCGACGCCCAAGCGTCAGCGGCCCGCGGATGCGCCGCCGCCCGGAGAGCAGGAGGAGGCCGAAGAAGCGGAGGAGGACGATGTGCTCGACCAACTGCTCGAGGAGTCGCGCGAACTGCTGCGCAAGCAGCGGGATCTCGCCAAGAGCAAGCTCGAGAAGACCGAGGAAAAGCGCCGACAGGCTGAGCGGCCGCGCATCATTCCGACTGACGAAGCTGCGGCGGCCACCAAGCCCGCGCCTGAAATGACCGAGGAGTCGCGCCGTGAGGCCGCCGCCGCCCGGGCCCGGCTCGCGAGCCTATTGGGCATCCCCGCCGACGAGCCCGATGCCGAAGAGCGCTTGACCGAGGCCGCCGAGCGCATCGTGTCCGAGCAGGAGGCAGCGGGGGCGGAAAGGGCTGAAGCCCCCGAATCCGGGGCCGAGCGCGAATGGTGGCAGACCGAGGACGATGCCCCGCCCGCCGATTTTCTCGACACGGATGACGACACAGACAACGCCGATAATGACTTCGAGTCAGAGGGCGACGATGACGATGACGCGGAGGGCGACGACGATTCGGACGATTACGACGATGACACGTCGCCCTACGGTGCGCACGACGACGAAGATACCGACGAGGAGGACGATGACGCAGATGACGGCAACGAGAATGAGCCCGACGACGCGGAGGAGTCCGGATCCGGAGATCGGGGACCGCCCAAACTAAAAGCCGTGGATCCGGATGAGGCTGAAGCCGGCCACGGATCTATTGAAGACGACGATTCGGAACCAAGTGACGACGACGCAGGCACCGTCAGCGCTCCCATCGGAAAGGGTCAGGGCGGCGAGGCTGCCCGCAGGGGGCGCCGTGGCGGGTGCTCACGGGGCAGCCGCGGCGGCTCCCGCAACCGCTCGCGCAGCCGCAAGAGCGATAGTGGCTCCTGACAGGCTGCCTAGCGGGACTCGAAGCTGCCCTGGGTAGCTGTGCAGCCGAGCAGTTCGGGGATCTTCTCGTTGCGGTGACGAAAGATGGTCTCCACCTGCGGTTTAACGTAGAAGATCCCGATTTCGCCGAATGGCGTAAAGGGGAGTTTGTAGCGCACGTAGTCGGTCATCAGGGTCCGGCCACCTTCCAGCGGCGCGAAGGTGTGCCGGTGGATCCACGAATGGTACGGGCCCTTCAACTGCTCGTCGACGAACTCGTGGGGTGGCTGCCAGACGCTGATCAGCGTGCGCCAGCGCATCGGGAGTCCGGAAAGCTTGATGCGGTAATCGATTTCGATGTCGCGCGTCATCTCGATCGGCGTCGGCGTCAGAATTTCGAAGCCGAGGTTATCGGGTGTTATTTTTTCGAGGTTTTCCGCGCGGGAAAAAAAGTCGAAAACCTGCGGTACGGGCAGGTCCAGTTCGAGTTGGGAGCGCAAAAAATGCCACATGCCCAACCACCAAAACCCAAACGGTCAAAAATCCAAGCGGTGTGATCCGAATTCGGGAGTATCGATGGCGTATTGAGAGCGGGTTCCCCTTTTCCGGTGTCGATTGTCACAAATCCGTCACACAATGTGCGGCTTGCTGCCACTTCTCTTGCTTAGGCTAACCGGTTCCGTTTTGCCCGGGTTGACCATCATGCGCCTTCGCTTCACCACTTCCTCTTCCGCCTGTCCGACGAAATCCCGCCGGGGCTTTGCGATGCTGGCCGCGCTCGGCACTATGGCCTTTGTCTTTCTGATGCTGATGTCGCTGGTGGCGCTGATGCGCACGGAATACACCGGGGCTGAGGTCCGCTCCGAGCGGCTCCGCGCGCGTGAGGCAGCGCGACTCGCCCTGGCAGCGGCGCTGGGCAGGCTGAGCGAAGCGGCCGGGCCCGACCAGCGCGCGACCGCCACGGCCGAAATCCTGGGCCCGCCGGACCCTATCGAAGAGGACGAAGACGAGGTTGTGAAGAACTACGCCCCGGAAGCGCGTTTCTGGACGGGCGTCTGGGATACCTCCGATCCGGATGGTGAACCGGTCTGGCTCGTGTCCGGAACCGGTGTCGACGGCCCGGCCGACGACGATTGGGGAGTCAGCATTCACGACGCCGGACAAACTTTTCGGTTTGCACCGAGAATCCAATACTTCGATGCCGATGGAGACGCAGTCGAGATTGCCGAGGTTCGGGTGCCCGTTCAGGCGATCAGTAATGAGGTCGCCATTGCGTACTGGATCAGCGACGAGGGGCAAAAATCGGATCTTGGCTGGCAGGAGCCCTCGCGCGGGGAGTACCTTGACCACCTCGCCGACGAGCTCTCCGTGCCTCCTATTTCGCCCGCTGCCACGCTTGCTGCGCAGTTGCGGCTTCAACAGGAATCCGGTGCTTTCGAGTTCATCGAGATTTTGGAAAGGGATGCCTCTGCAGACAATCTAGAGGAGCTTTCGAACGCGCTCAGCGATGAGGTCCGCGAAGGCCTGCTGAACATGGCGCCGATGGCCGTGACCAGCAATCTGGCCTCGTTGGGCAGTCTACTGGGGCCGGATGCTGCGCCCGAGTTCGGGCAATGGGCGCACCGTTACCAGCACAGCTACGCCCCGGCCACCTGGTCGGTCCTGACCAATACGCTCGACGGCGGGCTTCGCTACGACCTCACGCATTTCAAGCGCTTGGGCTTCTATGCCACCGAGGAGCAAATCGAGGAGGCCCTTCCGGTGTTGGCTGAAGCGGGTGAAGACGAAAATGAAGAGGAAGAGCAGGACGGCTGGCGCTTTGTTACGCCGGGCATTGCTCAGTACCTGAATTTCGCAAACGAGTTCGGCATCGAGCGTCTCGATCAGGGTGACCCTTGGCTGCCCGCGTTCGTGCCTGCCGATTACATGAGCAGCAACGCCACCTTTGCGATCACTCCCATGATTCCTGAAATGGTGATGGCGGCAGGCTTTGCCCGCGAGTCGGGAAAAGGTCGAGGAGCGTCCGACGATTTCTGGCTCTATTTTTATGTGTTCGCGGATTTTTGGAATCCTTTTGGGCAAAAGTTGTTGCTCGACAATGGCTTCGGATCTTGGCCCGGGAATCCCATCGACGTCATGGTGCACGTCCGCGGCCTGCCATCGATTACCATTACCAACCAGTCCGAAATCGATCAGGGTACCGGGGGATCGGCAACGGCCGTTATCCCCCAGTCGCAGATGCCCGAGTTGCTTTTCGGAATCAACTCGTTCGACGATCATCCCGCAGGTTACATGCGGGCCAATTCCCGTCCCTCCGGCAGCTATGGCTCCTCTCCCGGGGGAGACGGGGTGACCGCGGTCAAGATGCCGTCCCTCAATATTATCAATAACGAAGAAGACGATTACACGATCACCTTCGGCGAGTCGGATCTGGAGATAATGATCAGCGCGTTGCCACGAGTGCCTATCGATCTTACCAGCCTAACCGAGGAGGATATCGAAGATTTATCAGAATTTGTTGAGGAAACCACCGATGCAGATTCCGACTCGGTCACGGTTCGCACCACGGAGGACGACGCAATCATTGTCCCGGCACTCTTTCAGCGGATCACCCTGGAGAATTACGGCAACTTCACGATCGAATACTCTGCGGGGGATAATGAGAACGACGACCAGTACTACCGTTTCGTTCGCAATGGGTCGGACATGTCTCGCGACTCGCTGAAGGTTGGGCTGAATACGTTTGGTTTCCACTACCGCTTTATCGACGACTGGTCTCAATTCCTGGCCTCAGGCTCGTCGGAATATTTGGCCCTCGAGGAGCTCTTTAACACCTTCTGGATCAATCGACGGGAGATCGAGATCGACATGTCGACCGCGTCATCGCAGCAAGAAGGTCATGGCTTCTATGTCGATGTTCTCGAGGGCAACATCGATCAGGGCAATCAGATGGTGCGCACTAACTTCTTGCGCGACGAGGATGTCTTTTACAGCAGCTGGTCGAGCTCGCAAACGAGCGGTAAGCGCTATGCGGTCTTTCATGACCTGCCAATTCACGAGCCGCTCAACGTCACGGTGCTCAACGGGATGACCTTTCGCGATGCGGGCTTGCGGCCTTTGGGGCGCTATTATGACAGCGACGCCAGCAAACACGGCGTGATCGCGGAAGTGGTCGATGTCGGCCGGGAATTGAATACGTTTTTCGACCGCTTTTTCTTTTCTTCGCTGCCGAGCAACCCCTCCGAACTGGACGCCTGGGATCGCGAGACGCCGCTACTGCAGTCGCGCCTGGAGTATTTTGGCAACTCGAGTGCGGACGTCGACGACCTGGCGAGCTTCGATTCCGCCAAGGCCTTCATGATGCGGGGTGGCCTCAATATCAACTCGCTTTCCGAAACGCTCTGGCGCGATGCCTTGAGGGGGCGCGATCACGCTTCCTTCCGGCACGGTCTCCTCAACTCTGGGGGCGGTCAGTCCCTGCTGTCGGGGTCTGACAACCCGCCCGACATCGCGCGTGCTTTCTTTTCGCGGCCAGCAAGCGCTCACCTTGCACTGGCGGGCCCCGGCTGGGAGTTTGTGGGAAAAGCGCAAGAGACCGAATTCAGCGACAATGATTTCAACGATGGTACCGACTCCACGCTGATCCAAAGCGTACGCGAACTGTCAGAGAAGCAGGTGCACGAGCTGGCCCGGAACCTCCGGCACGAGCTTTGGCAGGAAACCACGGACATGGAGCGCCCGTTTATCACGGTTTCGGAGTTCATCAATAGTGGGGTCATGCAGCGGGCAATCGATGCGGTTCCGGATCTCAACGAGCCCGGCACAGTCCGGATCCCAAATGGGGCGCCAGCCTTCTTCAGCCAGGTCAGCATTCTCAATGCGCTTTCGTCGCGCATGTTTGCCCGTTCCGACACCTTTAGGATCCGCGCTGCGGGTATCGTCCGCGATGAACTCACCGGTGTGGTGTCGGGTGAGGCAGTCTGCGAGGCACTCGTGCGCCGGACCCCCGAGCCGACCTCTGAAGACCCCGACCGCCGGCGATTTCAACTTATTTCTTTCCGATGGCTTTCTCCCGACGAACTTTCCGACGGCACTTTCTGAGCGCGGTCGCTATCCTCGCTGCCGGTATCGCGTCCGCCCAGACGCCCGGCGGTGCCGCTGCAGGCAGCGCTGAGGCTGCTGATCCGCCGGCGACGGTCGAACGAACGTTTCGTGTAGCCTCGCTCGATGGCAGTCGGCCCGAGGGGCTGCATTTCGCCACGGAGGGGCGGGACGTCGAGCTGGAGTTCCGCCGCTTCCGCCGGTCACAGGACTACGAGTACGTGGGCCCGCCCACCATGACGTTTTTCACCCGCTCTGTCACCGAAGACGGTACCATCATCCGCACGCCCGTCGGGGTTGTCGAGGTGGCGCCAGAGGAAAACGAGGTTTTCATCCTTTTTCTGACAACGGATTCGCTGATCGACCGTCGTCTGCGCCAGACCACGTTGCCGTATAGCCTGCTTTGGCTCGACGACAGTCGCAGTGGCTTTCCCTTTGGCTCGATCCGCGTCGTCAATGCTTGCGGTGCCAGCCTGATCGGCAAAGTGGGTGACGAGGAGCTGTTGCTGCCGTATTCCTGCACACCGCCGATGGACTTCGACGAAATCGACATCAACGACAACGGCTGGATACCTTTCGCCTTCGCCATCAAGACGCCTGAGGGCTACGAGATCGTTTACCGCAACGAGGTGCAGTTCTCCGAGGCCGACCGTACCCTGCTTATCCTGCGCCCGCCGCGTCGCGCCCGGTCGCTGCGCATTCAGACTTTCCTTATCGAACAGGCCGATCCCGAGGCCGAATCGGAGGAAGAGGCGGAAGCATCCGAAAGCTGACTTCAGGCGGGTGCGTCCACGTTCGGTCGCCCCGCGTGTTGTCCCGATCAAGAAAAACTTGCCTCCTTCCGGGGTTAACGGCGAAGCTAAGGGATTAACCGTGCTTCATCGCTTATGCCGTTTTTCGGAAAGCCGAAATATTCCACCGTCCGCGTCAAAAAGAAGGACATCCCGCAGGGCCTGTACACCAAGGACCCGGTCAACGGCGAAATCGTCTTCAACAAGGAACTGGAGGAAAACTGGATGGTGGCCCGCCGCAGTGGCCACCATTTTCCGCTCAAAGCCCGAGACCGCGTCGCGCTGCTGTCTGACGCTGGCAGCTTCGTCGAGTATGATGCCGAGCTGACGTCCGGCGATCCGCTCCAGTTCCGCGACAGCAAGTCGTATCCCCAGCGGCTCAGCGATGCGCAGAAAAAGACCAGCGAGAACGACGCCGTGATCAGCGGTCTCGCCCGGCTCGATGGCATCATGGTCTCCCTGGCCGTGATGAATTTCGCATTCAACGGCGGCAGCATGGGCGGAGTCGTCGGCGAAAAAATTACCCGTGCGATCGAACGCGCAACGGCTTGTGGCTGCGCCCTGGTGATTGTTTCGGCTTCTGGTGGTGCCCGTATGCAGGAGGGGATCCTCAGCCTCATGCAGATGGCCAAGACCAGCGCCGCCCTTGCGGAACATAAGGCCGAAGGCCTGCCTTTCATCTCCGTGCTGACCAATCCGACGATGGCCGGCGTTATGGCTAGCTTTGCGTCGTTGGGTGACGTCATTCTGGCCGAGCCCCATGCGTTGATCGGCTTTGCCGGCCCGCGCGTCATCAAAGAAACCACCCAGTCAGACCTGCCCGAGGGTTTTCAGACTTCGGAGTTCCTCCTCGAACACGGCCTGATCGACCAGATCGTACCGCGTCTCGAACTCAAGGAGCGCCTGCGTGTGCTTTTGGAGCTTTTCATGGCCCGCCGAAATTCGCCGGAATGGCCAGAGCTCCCTGCAACGGTCGCCTCCACGGCGGAAGAGGAGGGTTCGACCGGGGGCGTTCCGAAAGCGGTCGAGGCCGACACTGCTTCCCCGTAACGGCTTTTCGCCACACGAGAATTTTCCTTATGGCGACGTGGCCTGAGGTCCGCGACTATCTGTACTCGCTCCGCAACAGCGGTGCCCGCTTCGGCATTGAGCGGATGGAGCGACTTGCAAGGCTGCTTGGGCAGCCCCAGTGGCAGTATCCGGTGATTCACGTCGCCGGCACGAACGGCAAGGGCTCGGTCTGTGCGATGCTCGCGGCTATCTATCAGGCCGCCGGGCGACGCGTCGGGCTGTTCACGTCACCACACCTGGTGCATCTCGGAGAGCGCGTCCAAGTTGACGGCGAGCAGCTCGGCGATGCGCAGATCGCCGAGTACGTGGCTGAGCTCCGCCCTTTGGCGGCGAAACTCGCGCAGGAAGACCCTGAACTGCACCCGACGTTTTTCGAGTTTATGACGGCAATGGCCTTCGAGCATTTCCGGCGCGAGCGGGTTGACCTGGCAGTTGTCGAGGTTGGTCTCGGCGGCCGTTTGGACTCGACCAACGTGGTGCGCCCAACGGTTTCCGTGGTGACCTCCATCGGCCTCGACCACCAGCACATCCTCGGCGATACGCTGGAAAAAATTGCCTTCGAAAAGGGCGGCATCATCAAGCCTGGTGCGCCGGTTGTATTGGGCGTGCTGCCCCCAACCGCAGAGGGCGTCCTGCGCGGGCTGGCGTCCGAGCGGGGTTGTGCGGTTCACAGCGTACGCGAGCGGTTCGCGCTTGGACCGCCGGGCCGCGCGCTCTCCAGCGCCGATTACGACCGTCTGCCCGCAAGCCGCTTACCGGGGCGCTACCAGCGCTTGAACGCGGCAACGTCCGTCCTGACGAGCGAAATCGCAGCCCTCGTGATGCCGGATCCCGGTGCGCTGCCTGATGCTGCCCTTACGAAGGGGCTGGCAAACGTCACCTGGCCTGGGCGCTGGCAGGAGATCACGCTCGCCAATGGAGGGCGTCTTATCCTTGACGCCACCCATAACGCGGATGGCATTCGCGAAATCGAGCCGATCCTCGCGGACCTCCGTGCGGAGGCAGGACCTGGGCTTAAGGTGATGACTGGGGTGCTGGGTGTTGAGCGCGCCCGGGAAATCATGCCAGTGCTCAGCCGTTATGCGGGGCACCTTTATTGCGCCCAACCCGCGCAACCGCGCGCCTGCCCGCCCGAAACGCTGGCTGCGATGGTCCCGGCGGGGTTTACCGGGCGAGTTACGAGTGTGCCTGACCTCGGCGAGCCTTTTCGAAGGGCAGGGAAATGCGCCTTCGTTGAGCCGGGAGAAACCCTCCTGGTGATCGGATCGATCTATTTGATCGGCGAGGCGCTCGAGCACCTCACCGCAACTCCCGCGGAAGCTTCGCTGCAGGATCGGATCTGATGAGGGCCCGCTAAACCGCCGCCCCGGTCGACGGAGTGTTCGCCGGGGGCTCTGCGGTGGCTGGGGCTGAGGTCGATGTTTCGGGACGCCAACCCTCTCGATTTTGCTCGGCCCGGATTTTCTTGATGTTGCGCTTCGAAAAAACGCCCTTTTTTGCCATGTAATAGGTTTTCAGGGCATCCATCAAGTGACCCACCAGCAGGATGGCGCCAAAAGTGATCGCCTCCTCGGCAACTAGACCCTCTTCGTTGGGCACAGCGGGGCTGTAGATCATCAGCAACATCGCAACGAAGTAAGCCCACATGGCCCCCACGACCGTCATTTCGAGCAGGCCGAGCGACGAGCCTAGGTAATAGTCACCCATGCCGGGTAGGATCAGGGAACGCATTGCTGCGGCCTTGGGCGTCTTGAATTTGCAGCCGCAGGCGGAACAGGCCGAAGCGGTTGCATCGGCGCACGGGCTGTAGCAGGCGGGGCAAAGGTGTCGGATTTCCTGACCGCCCTGGCCGAGCGCTTCGTTCCCCTCGATCATCGGAAGAAGAAACTCTTTGATGAATTTGCGGTCACGGGCGGGTACATGGGCAAAGACGATTTGTTTTTTCGTGCGGAACTTCAGCAGCAGACCCCCGAAAAAGGTGGGCTTGAGTCGCGCTATATCATCGTAATGGATTTCACCGACGAAGTGACCCAGTTTGCGCTCAGCCAACAAGTGCAGGATAAGGACTCGCTGGTCGGTGAAAACGAAGGCGCTACGGCTGAAATAGTACGCCGCCCAGCCGAAGAACTGCTGCTCCAGAAAATTGTTACGAACACCCTGAGTAAGGTAGAAAACCCGTTCGCCCGGACGTAGCATCGAGCGAATCACCGGATCGAAAACCCGTAGCTGCTTCAGCTTCTTCCGGGCAAACTGGCGCTCGAAAAATTTTTCGACGCGCATCATCTGCGGAAACTCGTACGGTGTGGCGTCGCGCGGCAGCGTCATCAGCTCCCGCGGGTCTTTCAGGGATTTCAAAGGGTCGGTAGCGAGCATGGGACGGCAAATGTTGGAAGCTCACCGTTTATCGTGACCCGTGGCAAAGGTCGAGCCCGCAATTTGGTCTGGAAGCAACTTCAGGTAGCAGCCGATCGCCCGCTCCCTCAGGGCAGCCATTCCCGCTTTCCGGCAATGGCGATGTTAACGCAAAACGGCGGCCCGTCCGGGACGGGCGTGACGCGCCAGGCTGCTCCGGAGGCTTCGGCAAGGGCGATGCCGGCAGCGATGTCCCACCAGCGGCAGCCGCTCTCGTAATAAACATCCAGTCGTCCCGTCGCAACGTAGGCCGCCGCCAACGCGGCGCTGCCGATCATGCGCACTTTTTTGAAGGCTTGAATCTGGCCGATCAACGCACCCACCGCCTCTGTCGAGAAGTCGGCGCTCGAGGGGAAGCCGGTTGCGAGTACGGCGTTCATTTTGCTGTCCGCCCACCGCGGGGTTACGGCTTCCCCGTTGACCTTCAGGTCAATCCCTCGGGCCGCCGTGAAAAGTTCGCCCGTGTTGAAGTCGAAGATCACTCCGAGCAGTGGCGTGGAGCCCTCCATCAGGCCAATGCTGACGCAGCACAGGCCGAGTTCGCGCAAGTAGTTGAAGGTGCCGTCGAGCGGGTCGACGATCCAATAGCGCTGCGAGCCCTCGGGCAGGCGCTCGTCGCCGCCTTCTTCCTCACCGACAATCGGATACGAGGAAAACGTGGCGAGTGCTTTGCGGCAGTAGTGTTCTGATTCGAGATCGGCGGCGAGTTTGACGTCTTTGGCGTCCTGAAAGTTCACCTGGCGCAAACCTGTGCCTTTGCGCAAAATTTCACCCGCCTCCCGGGCGACGCGGGTAACCTCGATCAGCAGTTCTGGCAGAGTTTCGTGCATGAGGTTCCGTGTTGCTGCGCCAAAACGGGGGCATCTCGAGGCTGCTCGCGAACACGAGTCGCGCTATTGGCAAAGACGGTCCCCCGCTTCTGCTAGATTCAGAATGGGATATCGGGTTCCTCGTCGTCTTCGTCCTGGTCCTCTTCGCGCTGTTTAAGGATGCGCTTGAGGATATCGGTCATGTCTTCGACGGCATCCAAAACCTTTTGTGCGGTGTAAATGGGTTTCCCCGACTGGAGAGCGAGCACAATGGAATCACTGGGGCGGGCATCGAGTTCGACGATTTTGCGGCCGAGCTCGTTCTCCATCGTCACGAGGATGCGGGCGAAAAACGTGCCGTCGTCGACGTCGTTGATGGTCACGTGCTCTACCTTGGCCTCGAGCCCGGTGAGAATCGACATCATCAGGTCGTGGGTCAGGGGTCGTTCCTTTTTAAGCGAATTAAACGCCATCGAGATCGACTGACCGATTCCGTGGTCGACATAGATCACGAAGGTCTTCTCTGGAGCCGCAAGGAAGACGGCGCAGCCGCTCTGCGTCGGCATTACGGCTTTAATCGTCACTTCGACAACGTCCTGCGATTGACCCATGCCCAGTAGTGTTGGGTGGGCAGGGGAGCCTCGCAAGCGCAATCCCCATCGATCAAGGAGGCCAGGAGCAACGATCCGCCTGTGCCAAGGCAGGGCTGCCATCAATTCCGTGATTCCGGCCGGACTTCGCCTTCAGGATGTGGCGAAAGATTGGAACGCCTATTGCGGGCGGGCACTCCCCGGTTTGCCTCAGTGACGCCAGCGACGGGCGAGGAGCGCGAGCACTAAAGACCCGATACGACAGCGAAACTGGGTTCGGGGATGACAGGGATCACAGCGGAGGGGGGCGCCAAGCCTCGCCGACGTTACCGTGCCGTCGTTCTCGGAATTGAAGGTGCCGATCGATGTTTGTATTCCGTCGAAAAGGAAACTCGAGCCTGCGTTTGGAGCGGTCGACGGAAAAGCAGACGGATCATCGGGATCTCCGTAGACCGGGCTGTTAAAGAGCGCGACGACGCCGCTCGAGTTACCCGGAAAGTCCAGGCCGAACCAGTTGACGCCGGGGCTCGGACTCTCGTCGATGATATCATGGAAGCTGTCAGCGCGCTGCCCGTCTAGTACGGACGCGTTGTTCAAAATCGTAATGGTGCCAAGACGTGGCGAATAAAGCGTAACCGGATCCCCAAAGTACCATCCGCGTCCTCCGTTGGGGTTGGTGTCGACATCGGAGTCGAACCGCATCTCGGCGATGAAGAATTCGCCGGAGACATCAATCCCGTTGACCGAATCAGTGGATCCGAAATTCCCTTGGATCGACGCGTAAACGATCTCTGCGTGAGTACTGGGGACGGTCAGTGAGTCGATGATAATTAGCAGAGCGTAAGTAAAGATGATGACTTAAAGGTTCATTGTGGGGTGCTTTTAAAATACATTACAGTATAAATAAATATACAACAAAACGTTTAAGTGAGGATTTGGCGATGTCGATCAATGAATGCTTACATCTTCGTTACCGCCGTGGCACTGACATTCCGGGTTTCATTCGATTGAGCTGTCGGCGCCCAAATTGCTGAGATTTGGCCGACGCTAGGTCGCATATTGCGCCCGTGCCTCCAGCCAGCGGCTACAGAAGGACAGCGGGAGCGTCAGGGCGAGGTAGCCGATGGCGAGCGGGAAGTAGGCTTCGAAAGGGCTGAAGGTGTTGGCGTCGATCTGTTGTGCCTGAAAGGTAAATTCCCCGATACTGATGATCGATAGCAGCGACGAGTCCTTGATCAGGTTCGCGAACTGCCCCACGAGTGGGCTAAGAATATTCTTGAGGGCCTGAGGCACGACCACGTGACGGTACGTTTGCGCAGTCGTGAGCCCGATAGCCCGGGCGCTATCCCATTGGCTGTCGCCGACGCTCTGTAGGCCGCTCCGGATGATCTCGCTTAGGTAGGCGCTGCTGAAAAGCGACAGCACCAGCACGCCCACGGGTAACCGCCACTCGCCACTGGCGCCGTAAAAAAGCACGTACCAGACGAACAGAATTTGCACGAGCAAGGGGCTGCCGCGAATCAGTTCGACATACACTTTCGCGAGCGCGCGAACAAGCTCGACGCGGCTGCGGTGCGCCAAGGCCACCGTTACACCCAGCAGCAATGCGAGCAGGAGGCTGACGACGGAGATCGCGAGCGTCAGCAGCCATCCCTGGAAAAAGACCCCCGCTCGTGCCGTCACACCCGACCAGTCCCACCGATAGTCGAACTGCAGCAGCACGAAGGTCAGGCCGCCAGCCAATAAAACTAACGCAAGCGCCAGATTCAACGCCTGCGCCCCCGCAGGCCGCTCCCGGCCGGTCGACCGTGCGGGAGTAACGAAAAAATCCCGAATCATGATGGATCCACAATACCCGGTGACTGTCGCCTTTCCGGTAACCCGGCGCAAGTCAGGTTAGCGGGCAACGAGTAATACCACCTTACCGAATAGATCGGTAGATTGAACGCCGCGTGGCGGCTTCGGATGCTTTTGGCGCAGAGCGGCGTTCGCGACGACGAGGCGGGGCCTACAGACCCAGCCGTCGCCCTCGCTGCCTTGCTCTGCATCCAAAATCATCTCGATCAATTTACCGACCTCTTCGGCAAGATGGTATAAGGAATCAGCCCGGCAGAGTTCGCGCCGGATCTCTCTCGAGCAAAAAAAGAATCAAAAAAGCACCAAACAAACGCTCTCCGTCAAAGAGTGGGGACATGGGGCTGAAGATCATCCACTATGCCCCCTGCATTGATCGAAGAGATAGGCTTACGAGGATACGAGATGCTGGCGCAGACGCACAAGGCTGGAGTGACCTGGCTGCGGGTTTGCCCGCAACGGGAGCGCTCGGCGTGCCCTTGCTGCGGGGGCGGTCGCTTGCGCAGCAAGGGCCGCTACGAGCGTTGTGTTCGGCATCTGGACTGTTTTGGAAAACCTACGCGGCTGCTGGTACAGCTGCATCGCTGGCGCTGCGTCGACTGCGGGCGCACCTTTGTGCCGCCGCT
>JBHJGW010000062.1:0-11227 GCA_050331415.1 Opitutales bacterium
GTGTGAGCGTAGTCGACCAGGACATTGAAGGGCTGGCCTGCGATAACGCGCTCCATCCGCCCGGGCACGCCAGCGAAACGTTCGACGCCCGGCAACAGCTTTTCAACCGGCACTCCAGCGGCCGCAGCGAGGGCCAGCGCAGCGAGAAGGTTCTCGACATTGTAGCTGCCCAGCAGCGGGCTCCGGACGTCCGCGCTTCCCTCGGGCCAGTAGAAGGTGAAACGCGTGCCATCAGGGCCGAGCTCAACGCCCTCGGCGCGGAAATCGCCACCAGGTCCAAAGGCGATGGAGCGGTGCCCGGCGCAAGCCGCTCGCGGAGCCGCCTACCCCATTCGCCCTCAGCAGGGGTGATGGCGACCTCGGGCCGGCTGCCGAGCGAGCCATCGAAGAGCCGGGTTTTGGCGGCAAAATACGCCTCCATGTCACCGTGGTAATCGAGGTGGTCCCGCGTGAGATTGAGGAACCCGGCCACCGGAACCCGCAGTCCGTGAAGCCGCTCCTGATGAAGCGCATGCGAGGACACCTCCATCGCGGCGTGCTCCACCCCGGCAGTTCGCATCTGGTCGAGAAGCGAGAAAGCGTCGACGGCCTCAGGCGTCGTCCGAAACGCGGGCAGTGACCGGGCGCCGACGTCGTAGCGCACGGTCCCAACCAGGCCGCAGTCGCTCCCGGCCTCGCGAAGCAGCGCCTGCACGAGCATCGTCACGGTCGTCTTTCCGTTGGTGCCGGTCACGCCGATCACGCGGACGTCTTCGTCCGGCGCTCCGAAAAACCGGCGGGCCAGTTTCGCGACGGCGAGGCGAGCGTCCTCAACTTGCAACCACGGCCGCTGAATCGCCCGCCCGGGCACTTCTTCGGAAACAATCGCTTCGGCGCCCCGTCCAATAGCCTCTTCGATGAAATGGTTGCCGTCGACATGCAGCCCCCGACGCGCCACGAAGAGCGTCCCGGGAACCACTCGCCGACTGTCCGTCATGATGGCGTGCACGGTCTTGCCTTCGAGCCTTGCGCGGCCCAGTTTTCCCAGGCCCGCGAACAGCTCGCGCAAGGCAACCGAACGCCGGGCGGCACCCCCATTGAGCGGGTTGGCCAGAGCCGACACGCCGTCGTCCTGATGATCACTCGGAATCAGGCTGAGCGGGGAAACTGGAGAGGAAGAGGGCACGATGATACTGAGATGTCTGGCTCTTTTTTTTGCCGTCCTACGCCCTTACCGGCTCAGCCACGGACAGAGTAGGTCCTTCGATTCGCCGAGCGTTGGTGAGGAGCGTAACGGCGGGGAGCCCAGAAAACCTTGAGGCAGCCGAATGTGAGGGGACCGCTGACACGACGTCCCCCCGGTGAGAACTGGGATCAAGAGTCATCGCGACGGGCGACAAGTTCCTCTTGGGTTTCGCCGTAGATGAGCGGAATGCCGAGATACTGAGCGCTGCGCTGGGCCAGATTTCGGAAGGCGGGTGCGGCGACGACACCGCCATAGCCGGGGATGCCGTCTTTCATTTTCGGCTCGTCGACCACCACGGTGATCACCAGACGCGGGTCCTGGTAAGGGAAAAAGCCGCTGAAACTCGCGACGTGACGTTTATAGGAATAGGTGCCGTCGGGCTCGATCTTCTTTGTCGTACCCGTTTTGCCCGCGCAGCCGAGCCCGTCGACGCGCGCGCGACGCGCCGTGCCGCCGGGCCGGACCACTTTTGCGAGGATTTCCGCGACGGTACCCGCGGTTTCGCGCGAAAGGACCTCGCGGCTAACTTCGTTGTTAAAGCGCAGGATGGTGTTGCCGGAGTCGTCGAAAACACGTTCGACCACTCGGGGCTGATACCATTTGCCGCCGTTGGCGACCACACCCGTGGCCGCATGAACTTGCAGTGGTGTGGCGCTCACGGCGTGCCCCATCGGAAGCCGGGTAATGGTCAGGCCGTCCCAGTCGTCCGGATGGTGCAGGATGCCCCCGATTTCGCCTTTGCCCTCGCGGTCGCGCAAGGGAAGCACCTCCGCACTGAGGAAGACCCCCGTCGGCTCGCCGAAACCAAAGTCCTGCGCGGCGCGGTAAAGGCCATCGCGCCCGAGGAGCACACCGAGAAACGCCGCACCGCGGTTGCTCGACTTGTAGAGGATTTCGCTGACGCTGAGTTCTTCCATCTTATGGTCGTCACGCGGCAGGCGGTAGGTTCGCCCGCCCCACTCGAGGATCGGTTTAGAACAGTCGTACTCGGTGTCGGTGTTCACGAGGCCGGCATCGAGCGTTGCGGCGGTAGAGACGATTTTGAAAGTCGAACCCGGCTCGTAGATGTCCGTCAGGGTGCGATTGCGATAATGTTCGGGACGCGCAGCGCCGAAGTTGTTGGGGTCGAAGTCCGGGTACGTCGCCAGGGCGCGAATCCGTCCGCTGCCCACCTCACTGACAAGGATCGAGATGCCCTTCGGGTCGTATTCCTGGACGAGACGGCGCAATTCCTGGTCGGCGAAGTATTGAATGACGAGATCGAGGCTCAGCTCGACGTGGTAGCCCTCGCGCGGCTCGACCTCCCGGCTGCGGAACGCGAAGACCTCGCGGCGCCGTCCGTCGTGCTCGATTTCGCGCCAGCCGTCCTGACCACGCAGATAGTAGTCCATGGCATGCTCGACACCGAGAGCATAACCGCCCTCGTTGAGGAAACCGAGCACGTGCGCCGCGAGGCGCTCGTTGGGATAATAGCGGGTGAAGCGACGGTTGCCGTAGACGGCGTCGAGGCCGAGCGCTTTGACGGCCTCATACATTTCCTCTGAAGCGGCGTCGGCAAGTTCGACCCACCGGATCTTCCGGGGGATCGCGGCGCCGCTCTCCGTCGTCACGGTGCGGTAGCCGCCTTCGAGAGCATCGAGCACCTCCGCCTCACTGATGCCGAGAATCTCTGCGATTTGCGGAGCGGCGGCCCGCTCGGCTTCCCCCGCAGCGACCGGGTCGACGCCGATATCGACCACCGATTTCGTCGAAGCCATCAGATTGCCATGGGTGTCGACGATCTTGCCGCGTTGGGCGCGCAGCACTTGCAGGCGCTGGCGCGTTTCAAGGGCCTGCTCGCGCAGTTCGGCCCGGCGAGCCACCTGCAAATCCCACAAACGCCAGCCCACGAAGCCGAAGGCCAGCCCGATCACGGCGACCACCGCGAGAAAACGTCCGGGCTGGATGAAGGCGCGATTCACTGGCTCGTGCTGCGGCTACCACTTGTGGTGGCACCGAGGATGGGAAGTTCAAACGAGATCGATCGCGGTGACTGCTGGGCCACGGTCGCCGATGGCACCAGCTCCGGCTCCGGCGGAGCGGGCGCCTCGAGCGGGAGGTAAATGACCTGGTCTTCTTCGATCGGGCGCAGGCCAGGCGGAATGTGCGCCTGCAAAAACTCCGGGCTGTGCACCCGGGCGATCTGTGAGGCGCGGTTCTCGTTCTCCCGGCGCTGCTCGGCGATCAGCCGCTCCAGCCGGGCCGATTCCTCCGCTGAACGCGCAATCGACCGCCGCAGACCGGAGATGGTCAACGCTCCACCCGCAGCCAGCACAAGCAGCAGCAGGGCAAGGGCGCCGGTCATCCAGCGAAGGCGAGGAAGGGAGTCCATTGTATAAAAGGAAACGGCAGGTATTGCCGGGTTGGGTTTTTTCGATTCCGGGGCAGCGACGTATTTCCCGCGCTGATCTGCTAAAGTTTTCTGACGGCGCGCAGACGGGCGGACCGGCTCCGGGGGTTTTCGGCGAGTTCGCCCTCCCCGGGTTCGACCGCTTTGCGATGGATCATCTCGGCGCGTTTCTCGCGCTGGTCCTCCGTGCGGTGGTCGAGCCGGTGCTCCGGTTGGCCGCAGACCCGGCGGGTCCAGCGTTTTACGATTCGGTCTTCGAGACTGTGGAAGGTGATCGCAGCAAGTACGCCACCTGGCATCAGACGGTCGAAAGCTTTGGGCAGGCCGGTTTCGATTGCGCCGAGTTCATCGTTGACGGCCATGCGGATACCCTGGAACGCCCGAGTGGCCGGATGGCGTCGGCTGCGGCCTTTGGCGGGCTGCCTGGGCAGCGCGCCGGCGATCAGCTCGGCCAGGGTAGCGGTACGCTGGAGCTTGCCGGAGCTGCGGGCGGCAAAAATGGCGTCGACCACCCGGCGCCACGAACGCTCTTCCCCGAGGTCGCGGATGGCGTGGACGAGCTGCTCGCGGTCGGCAGTTTCGAGAAACTCCGCCGCGCTTTGACCACTGTCGGGATCCATCCGCATGTCAGCGGGGGCGTCCTGGCGAAACGAGAATCCGCGTTCCGCTTCGTCGAGCTGAAACGATGACACGCCAAAGTCGAAAAGCGCTCCAGCGAAGCCGGTCGGGGGCAGGTCCGGGAGCTCGAGGTAATCGAGGTCGGCAAAGTTGAGCCTCCGGAAGGTAAAGCGGGTCGGGCAGGCTGCCGCCACTGCCGAGGCTCGGGGCTCGGCAGTCGGGTCGCGGTCGAGCGCTAGGACATGGCATTGAGGGAAACGCTCGAGCAGCGCGCGGGTGTGGCCGCCGCCGCCGAACGTGGCATCGAGGATGGCCCCGGGCGGGGCCGTTTCGAAGCAGGCCAAGGCTTCGGAAAGAAGCACGGGCCGGTGGCCTTGACTGCCTGGCGCCGTTCCTTCATCGGGAGGGTCGGAAGACATTCAGCAAAGCCCGCCAGGCGCGGGCCGATCGTCGCGGCGGGCTGGCGTAGCCAAAGTGGGGTTTGCCCGGGTTGAAGTACTCCCAGTCGCCCCGCCGGGCCGATCGCTGGTGACCCAGCACGCCGGCGGAATAGAGTTCTCGGCTGATGCGCATGTGGAGGTGGGGATCTGGAGGTGATGCGTTTTGCGCTGGGGAGTTGATGCCTTGCGAAGCCGTCAACACCCCAACGCCCTGGCTTGTAAAACGGGCGCGGTTGCGCCCAAAAGATCTCAGCCGCACGTCAGAAACCAAGTCCTTGGAGGATGTCGGCGAGGTCTTCGCCGCCCTCTTCGTCCTCGGCTCTGACGTGCTGCTGATAGCGTTCAGGTTCCCAAAGGTGAAATTTGTTAAGGGTGCCGACGCACAGTACGTCTTTATCGATGCCCGCATGCTCGTAGAGGCGGTCGCTGACTTTGATGCGACCGGTTTTGTCGAACGTGATGCTGTCGGCCGAACCGAGCAGGCGCATGATCGCGCGCTGGGATTTTTTGTCGCCGAGGCTGATGTCGGCGAGCTTGGCCTTGAGGTCAGCCACCATTTTGGGCGGGTAAACCGTGATGCATCCGAGCGGGTCGGGCAGCGCCAGGTACGTTTGCTCTTCGTCACCCTTGAAACGCCATTTAGAAGGAACAGTCAGCCGGCCCTTGGCATCACGAACGTGCTGGAACTCGCCGAAATAGAGCTCTGCGTCGGTTTCCATCACGTAAGGGTTGCAGGTGCTAGCCGATCAATAACGGCACTACAGCCCTTCCACGTCGCCACGTCAACCCATTTCGCCCCACATCGCTGCATTTATGTGAATTTCTCTGTCCAAACGCGCCACCACGAGGTTACGAGCCCGCAATACAAGCCGCGAAAACCTGCGCACTCGAATTCTTAAGCAATTGATTTTCGGCAACTTGCGAACGCCAGAGCGCCAGCAAGGGCTGACTCGCGCACCGTGGGCACAGCGGACCCCAATCCCTCGTTTTGGGATTTGGGATTTAGGGCTAAGGACGTCAACATGCCCCCACCATGCCCCACCGACCGCCGATTTACGTGCTCACCGGCCCCACCGCAGTGGGCAAAACGGCGCTCGCCTTGCGCTGGGCAGCGGCTCTGGACGCGGAAATTGTCTCCTGCGACGCCTTTCAGCTCTACCGCGGTATGGACATCGGCACCGCCAAGCCGAGCATCGTCGAGCGCGCCACCCTGCCCCACCACTTGATCGATGTAGCCGAAGTCGACGAGCCGATGGACGTCGTGCGCTACACGGAGCTGGCCCATACGGCGGTTACGGATATTCAGGCGCGCGGTCGCAACGTGCTCGTCACCGGCGGGAGCGGTTTTTACCTGAAAACGTATTTCACCGCCGTTGCCGATGCCGTCGACGTAACATGCGCGGCGCGCGACGAAGCTTGGGCGCTCTTCGAGCAAGGCCTGGAACCGATGCTGACCAGGTTGCGCACCCTAAACCCCGAAGGCCTGGGCGAACTGCACACAAAAAACCCGCGGCGGGTCTGGAAAGCACTGGAACGGTGCCTATCGACGGGGCTGTCGCTGGCGGACCTCAATGCTCGCCACGCCGCCTTGCCCGGAGCCTTCGACGCCTGGGAAAAGCGCACGGTTCTGCTGATGCGCTCAGCCGAAACGCTCTGGCCGCGGATTCAGGCCCGCACCCGCACGATGCTCGACGCCGGCCTGGTTGCCGAAGTGCAAACGCTGCGCATTGCGGGCCTCGAACGCAACCGCAGCGCCGCCGACGCCATCGGCTACCGCGAGACCCGCGCGTTTCTCGACGCCTACCCCGACCCGAGCACCGCGCCCACGGAAGCCGTTGAAGCCCTCGCCAACGACATCTCCATCCACACTCGCCAGCTCGCCGCCAAACAGAAAAAATGGTTCCGCCACCAGCTCGCGCCCGATCTTGTGGTGAATCTCGACACCGTCAGCGAAGACGATGCGTTGGCAATTATGCCGAATGAACTGTCAGGACTGAAAAGCAAGGACTGAGGCAGCGTGCCAAACCCGGCCCTCGGCTTCGATCTTTAAGACCAAGCTCCGAAGAAGAGCACCTCAATTTCACCTTCTTATACCCTCTTGCCGGAGAGGTCGGTAAATTGATCGAGATGATTTTGGATGCAGAGCAAGGCAGCGAGGGCGACGGCTGGGCCTGAAGGCCCCGTCTCGTCGTCGCGAACGCCGCTTCTGCGCCAAAAGCATCCGAAGCCGCCACGCGGCGTTCAATCTACCAATCTATTCAGTAAGGTGGTGCTAATACGACTTCGGTTCCGGCTATTCCGGAAAATGCCATGCGGTGTACGGGTGAACCTTTGGGTGCATGCGAATTTCTTGTGGCGTTAGCCATTCGCTGCCGGCGTGCTGGTCGTCGAATTGTACCATTTCGCCATCGGCGAGCGACAGCTCGTAGCTAAGGTTGACGTAGTGGGTGGAGGTAGCAGGGTCGAACATGCTGTCCGGGTACAGGTGCTCATTGACGGCGCGGAAGTGCGCATCGGCAAGCGTTTTGGACAACCCAAGCTCGCTCTCGGCGATTCGCGCAAACGCTTCGGCGAGGGGCTCATCTTTGAAAATACGCCCGCCCGGGACGAATAGACAGCCCTGCGCGGGCCGGTTCTGCCGCAGACCGACAAGATAGCGCCCGCGCTGACGCACAAGCAGGTCGATCGACACCAGAGGCGTGAGTGCCACGATCTTGCGAAAATCCTCTTCAGGAAGCTTCATCTCGGCAGAAGATTGGAGCGTCGCTACCTCCGGCAAGGGCAAAACCCGATGCGGTTAAAATCGACCCGAGAAGCTGCCCTTTTGCCTTGCCGCTTGTCGCGGACAATGGCTGAGGTAGGGCATTATGAGTGCGCCGATCGTTCCGACCATCAGCCCGCTGGCCCTAGGTCCGCTGGGCCTGTACCACCTGCCTCGCCTGTGGCAAAAATGCCTGCTGGCGGTCCACGGCCGCTTGCCCGAGGGCTACAAGGCTGTCGGGCCGGGTTTTGACTACTACCTGCTTGACGGCATCCACGTCGATCGCGAGGCGGTTATGCCGTATTTCCACGCCCACAAGCCGAGCTACGTTGAGTTCGAGGCCTGGATTCGCGAGCAGCCCGGCGTCAAGCTCGACCCCGAGACCATCGAAGCCGTCAACCGCAGCATCCTTCACTACGACCAGATGTCTCCCGAGCGCCAGGCGCAACTGGGCCAGCTCCTCGGGCTCGACAACCCGGAAACCCTCGCCCCTCCGCTGTTGGTCGCGCTGGATTCCTGGGAAGAGTTTCGACAGGCGCTTTAACCTCCTACCAGCAAACCAACGGTTTGCCCCGAGCTGTCCTTCTCACGAAGCGCAATCGCGATGCTATTTAACTTGCGATACTCATCCTAGGGCACTTTGAACAACCTACTTCTGTCGCGAGAGCGAGGATGTTGGCTGCTTCAGCAAGGCTTGGGAAGTGAGGCGTAATCGGAGATTACGTCGATCTGAGCAAACGCTGCTGAGCGGCCAAAAGACCGCTCGCAGCAGGAAATGAGGTTGTTCAAAGTGCCCCCAAGTGATCAGTAAAGCACTTTACCAAGCCCGAAGCCCCAACCCCCGGCTCAGGACGATCATCTCGACGTTATCGCAAAGATGAAGGAAGACCTCGCGAAGATTTGCTGGTCATGGGAGAAGCTCAGAATCCCGTTCAATGGAATACTGATCGTTGTGACAATCGCAGGGTACTTGCTGGCTCCAACTTTCATTGAAAGTGGCAATTCAGAAGTTGTGAAAGAAGTAAGAAGGAGCTTTATTTTCCTCATCGGCCTGCCCTTCTTTTGCATTGGAGCGAATGCCTTGTTTCTCTTTGGCCCGCTGATGGACGTATACCTCTACCTTCTTGGCTTAAACAAAAGTATTTTCAGATGGATCGCGTTCCTACTCGGAACCGGAGCGTCAGCTTTGGTAGCATTCATCATCACAGTCGATTTTTCGCACTATGGAGTGTTCGAGTGAAGAAACGACAACCTGCCAATCTATCGACTTTGCTACACGCGTCTTCCAGCTCGGCCTGACAAAGCTGAGATCAACTCATCGGCAAAACCCGGCGAGGAAGATCCGGACGGAGCAATCGTTTTTCGACCGCCCTACTGGCCCCTGGCGGTTGACAGGTAAGGGATCGGGCGCTTTCGCGGTTGCCTATCGCCGGTTCCTCGCCCGATAGTGCGGCGCATGCGGATGGTGTTGGTCACGGAGACGTTTCCTCCGGATGTCAATGGAGTGGCGATGACGCTGGAGCGGCTCGTCGCGGGCCTGAGCGGGCGCGGACACGAGGTGACGATCGTACGGCCGATTCCGCGGCGAAGCGTGCGGCGGCGTGAGCGCTCCAAGCCGGCCAACGACCTGCGGCTGACAGGCTTTCCGATTCCGAAATACCCCGACCTGCAATTCGGCCGCCCAGCGTGGCTGACCTTGCGGAGGCGGTGGAAGCAGGACCGCCCGGACCTCGTCCACATCGCCACAGAGGGCCCGCTCGGCCTGACGGCTCTTTGGGCGGCGCGCGG
Organism: Opitutales bacterium; assembly: GCA_050331415.1. Classification (GTDB taxonomy): domain Bacteria; phylum Verrucomicrobiota; class Verrucomicrobiia; order Opitutales; family Cerasicoccaceae; genus DAIQNO01. The sequence continues at coordinate 9,222 of JBHJGW010000062.1, forward strand.
CCTCGGCCTTCCGGTGACGTCGAGCTTCCACACCAATTTTCACCAGTACGGCAAACACTACGGCTATGCCGTGTTAAAGAAGACCCTGGAGGCCTACGGGCGCTACTTCCACAACCGCACCGCGGTCACCTTCGCTCCGTCTGATGGTATCTGCGAGATGCTCGGCGAAATGGGTATCGCGCCGGTGGCTCTGCTCGGGCGCGGTGTCGACACCGAACTCTACGGGCCGCACCGCCGCAGCGACGACTTGCGCCGGCAGTGGGGTGTGGGCCCCGACGATCCGGTGGTCGGCTACGTCGGCCGGGTCGCGTCGGAGAAGAACCTGCCGGTCACGCTCCAGGCCTTTCGCGCCTTCCAGGAGCGCCAGCCGACGGCAAAACTCGTCGTGGTTGGCGACGGCCCCGAGCGTCCGCGCCTGGAAACGGAGCACCCGGACCTTATTTTTGCCGGGATGCGACACGATGAGGACCTCGCCGCTTACTATGCCTCATGTGATCTGTTTTTCTTCGCCAGCGAGACGGAAACCTTTGGCAACGTTGTCACCGAGGCGATGGCCAGCGGCCTGGTGGTGCTTACCTACGGCTACGCGGCCGGGCAAAAGCACATAATCGACGGCCAGAACGGCCGCCTCGCACCGTTTGGCGACGCCGATGCCTACCTCACCGCCGCTCGCGAACTGGCCGCGCAGTGGCCGGCATGCCGGCAAATGGGCGCCGCCGCGCGCGAAAAAGCCGCCACCATCTCCTGGGGCCGCATCGTGGACGATTTCGAGGGACGGTTAAAATCCGTCATCGACACCGCCGTGGGATCCGCGCAAGGTTGAAACAGTCCCGTGGCGGAAAAACCCCGATTACGGCGTTCCCGCAACGGCGACGTGACGGTGAGATGACAATTAACCTTATTCGCGACTTATTCACAGGCCGTTAACGGCGCTGGCGTTGCCCAATAGCGACTGATGGCACAGATTATTTTGGCAGCATGAAGAAACCGGTGCTCAAATACCGCACAATCATTCTCTCGGACCTTCACTTGGGGACCATCGAGAGCAAGGCAGAGGAAGTCCTGACTTTCCTCAAGCACACCCGCTGCGAAATCCTCATCCTCAACGGCGATATTATCGACGGCTGGGCACTCAAACGGCGCAACACCTGGCGCAAAAAACACACGGCGGTCGTGCGGCGCCTGCTGAAGCTCTCGCAGAAGCAGGATATCAAGGTCATCTATCTGCGGGGCAACCACGACGATTTTCTGAAGAACTATCTGCCACTGACGCTCGATCGCATCGAATTCGTCGAGGAATATGTCCACGACAACCCGAAAAAGGGCAATTATCTGGTGGTCCACGGGGATTGCTTCGACGCGGTGACCACGCACTCGCCGTTCATCGCCCACCTCGGGGACATCGGCTACCAGACGCTTTTGAAGATCAACCGCTTATACAACAAATGGCGGGCCCTTCGCGGCAAGGAATACTATTCGCTAAGCAAGGCGATCAAGGCCAAAGTCAAGGGTGTGGTCAATCACGTCAGCAAGTTCGAAGACCACCTCAAGGAACTCGCGGTCGCCCGTAAGTGCAATGGCATCATCTGCGGGCATATCCACACCCCCGAGGACAAGTTTATCGGCGACATCCATTACCTCAACAGCGGGGACTGGGTTGAGTCCATGACGGCGGTTGTCGAGGACTACGAGGGCAACTACGAAGTCATCACTTACGCGGAATTTGGCCGGCGGCTCGCAGCCGTCAGCGACGGCGCGACCCAGGTCGAACCGGTTGGTGACCAGCGAGACGGGATCGCTGTCGCCTGGGACGTCGACGACGAATTGGCTCCGCAAAACTGAGCTCGCCGAGGACGGCGGATAATACCACCTTACCGAATAGATCGGTAGATTGAACGCCGCGCGGCGACTTCGGATGCTTTTGGCGCAGAGCGGCGTTCGCGACGACGAGGCGGTGCCTGCAGGCCCAGCCGTCGCCCTCGCTGCCTTGCTCTGCATCCAAAACC
>JBHJGW010000063.1:0-12404 GCA_050331415.1 Opitutales bacterium
GCCGCGATCGCGAGATCACCATCACGCCGGCATATGCCTCGGGCGTATGCGGCTTCGATGTCAGCCCGCGCGACCTTTTCGACAGCTTCGAGCGTCTCGGATTTGAAGTCGAGGGCGGGGATGTCAACGACCCGTCGGTGGAATTGACGGTGCGGGTATCTTCGTTCCGCGCGGAGGTAGACCGCCCCATCGACCTGGTGGAAGAATTCATCAGGCTGCACGGTGCGGACCGCCTGCCCGAGCACGAGCTGCGGGTGCCTGCGCTCCACCGCCCCAATGCCGCGCTCAGCGAGTTTAACCGGCGCGCGCAGGACTATTTTACCCGCCTGGGCGCGTATGAATGCTGCCATTACACGCTGGTGCCACGCTCGGATGTGGAGCTCGCGGCCGACGCTGCCACGGCCAATGCCCTGACCCTCGCCAATCCGCTGACCACGGAAATGGACTGTCTGCGGGCGAGCCTGCTGCCCGGCCTGCTCGGGGCTCTGCAGCGCAATCAGGCCCGCAGCAACCCTCAGGCTCGCCTGGGTGAAACCGGGCGCGTCTTCGCCAGCCACCGTGGACAGCTCTGGGAGCGCGCGGCGGTGTCGATAGTCCTCGCCGAAACGGGAGAACGTGCGTGGCAGCCCTTGACCGCGCCCGACTTCTTCCAGGCCAAAGGGCTTGCGGAGGCCCTGCTGGAAATGCTCGACCTGCCCGAGGCCGAGGCAACTGGCGAATTCGACTGGAATACCGACGGGATGGGACCGCTCTGGCAGCCCGATCATTCCGCCCGCACCGGCGGCACCGGCTGGACCGTCGACGTCGGCTTGATCCACATGGATCATCAGAAAGCCCACGATCTTCCGGGCTTTGCCTGGGCCGTGGAGCTTGTGGTCGACCCTTCGCTTTTGCGCAGCGAAACTCCGCCGACACGCTTTGTGCCGTTTGCCAACCAACCGGCGACACACCGCGATCTCGCGCTGCTCGTACCGCAGGCGCAAGCCGCCGAAACCGTTCGTCGCGAAATTGCCCGCGCCGCCCATGCGGTCACCGAGGGGAAATTCAACGTCGAGGACGTCGAACTCTTCGACCGCTACGAGGACGAAAAATTGGGTGCCGAGGGCAAAAAATCGCTCGCCTTCGCAATCACCTTCCGAGCAGAGGACCGCACGCTGACGGAAAAAGAAATCAACGCGGCCTTCGACCGCATCCAGTCCGAAGTCCGCGACGCCGGATACGCGATCCGCAGCTGAGGTGACCGGCACGAAGCGTCGGCCGTCAGTCCAGCGGAGCCACGCCTCCTCCAAGCAAATTGGGGCGCCACGGGACCGGGCGATCTACATCCGTGCCCGGTTAAAGACCATCTCGCTGCAGAGGTCCGGTAAATTGCTCGAGATGATTTCGGATGCAGAGGACGGCCGCGAGAGCGACGGCTGGGCCTGTAGGCCCCGCCTCGTCGTCGCGAACGCCGCTCTGCGCTAAAAGCATCCGAAGCCGCCACGCGGCGTTCAATCTACCGATCTATTCGGTAAGGTGGTATCAGACGGGTTCCACGAGATCGCCGGAAAATTGATGCGCGTTTTTCGATGCTGAAGCAAGGCGGCAGGGCCGAAACCCTGCAGCGGCTTCGCGAACGCCGCATCTGAAAGTGCCCGCCCCAACATTTTTCCTCACCGGGGCAGGCGTTACAAGGGGCCTACTCGCCCGTGAGCGTAACGTTGCGAACGGCTGAGCTGGCCGCGGTGCGCAGATCGGAAGAAAGGCGGCGCATGATACTGTCGAGGGCGTCGTCGGCAGCAGGCTCAATGCTTGCGCCCCCATTTGCAGACAGGGTTACGAGGTTCTGCGCGATCGAACCGCTGCCCCCGTAAACCACGATCTCACTGGTGTAGTTTTGCGAGAACAGGCGCTGAGGGCCGACGACTGCCGCGAGACCCTGAGACTGCGCAAGCACTTCGGTCGCGACATCTACACGAAGCGTCGAGAAGCCGTCGACCATCGTGAATTTCGGGACCATCGCCAGAACGAAGGGTTGATCGACGCCTTTTGCGAGTTCCTCCGGCTGCGGGCTGCCGTCCGCGTAGCTTTGGAAGCGGACTTCGCTGATGTTAACCGAGGTCACTTCGCGCAGTTGCGCTTCGAGGGTTTGCTCGAGGAAGCGCGTGAAAGGCCCGGAAAGCTCCGTGCGGAGGGCGTCGAGCGCCTCTGACGTGCCCGCGCGAACACCCGCATTCAGGATGTCGTCGGCAAGCCTCCCGGCCCCGGTCCGAAGCTCGGCGTTCTCCGCGGCGTCGTTAAGGGCGGCCTCGAGCGGGGTTTCCGGCAGAGCTACAACTGCCGTAATTTCCCCCTGGCGCAGCGCCTGCGTCAGCAGTTCGTGATCACTGGTCGTCCCACAGCCTCCAAGGAGGGCAAGGCATGCCAGCGATCCGGCGAGGAGCGAAGGGGTTCGGGAAAGTACTATCATCATGGCAGTTAAGGCTATCCAGGCTACTCTGGCAACGCCATTCCGGGACACATGCGCAGGGTGTCGGCGGAACACGCGAGCTCTCAGACGACGATTCTCCCCCAAAGTTCCCCAAATCCGATATTGAGCTGCATCCCGCTTTTTGCCTCGCCTGACGGGATGTCGGCGCCTGAGGCTCGTCGCCATGGACGACACCGAACCGCGCGGAGGCCTGCTGCTGGTGGTCGATATGCAGGCCGGATTTTTACAGGCTATTAACGACTCCGAGACGCTGATACGGCGCGTGCAGTTCGCGATCAGCGCAACACGCCTGCTCGGCTGGCCGATTCGCTTTACGGAACAGGTGCCCGATAAGCTCGGGGCGACGATTCCGGAGCTGGAAACCCGAGACGGTGAGGTCTTTGCCAAAACCGCCTTTTCCGCGTTTGGGGCGGAGGGCTTGCTCGACAGCATCCGCGAAGCCGGTGCCACCCACCTGCTGCTCGCAGGCATCGAGACGCCGATCTGCGTTTACCAGAGCGTCGTCGACGCCCTGCGCGAGGACCTTGCCGTCACGGTGCTCGCCGACGGGGTGGGTGCCCGCCGCACAGCCGATGCCGGGGCCGCTCTGGCGGAGCTCCGAAGTGCCGGTTGCCACGTCGTGCCCGCCGAAACCGTCTTTTACAGCCTGATCCGCGACGCGAAGCATCCGAGGTTTCGCGACTTCACCGCGCTGGTGAAGGCAGCCTCGGCCTAAAGCTGCTGCACCTCTCAAGCTGACGGGAATTTGCCAGTTGGTGTTCCCACTTCACGGCTGCTTACGAACTAACCTGTCTCCGGATGTCCGGCAGTAGTTACAGAGACGGAAACGGAGCCAACGCTCCACCGGGCGGCACCTCCGCCCAGAGCGGAAGGTCGAGGGCCTGTAGCGTTGTGCGGTTGCTGCTGGCGACGCCTTCCGGGGGGGAGGTTCGCTGATTGAGGATCAAGCGGTGGCGAAGCCCCTTTGCCTGAGCGTAGGCCACCAGAAGCCGGGCCTGGTTGATCGCGCCGAGACGGTCTTCCACGACCAGCGCACCCCAGTCCACGCCACACAGCGCGCCGAAATCGGCCCAGTCGCGACCGTCGGCGGCAACCGGGACGGCGAGTCCGCCAGCCCCTTCGATCAGGCGCACATCGACGGGCGGAAGCGCGCGCAGTTCGTTTGCGAGAGCCGCCATGTCCAGCGAGCGGTCATCTCGCCGAGCGGCTTCCAACGGGGCAAGCGGCTCGCGAAACGTAACTAGCGTGTGGTGGCTGATCGCGGCAGCCAAGCCCTCGACCGCCGCGGCCCAGGGTGCGTCGTGGGGACTTCCAGGGTCGACCCCAGTCTCGACCGGCTTGACGATCTGAATCGATCGACAGCCTCGCTCCGCAAAAAAAGCGACGAGAGCACGGGTCACCCACGTTTTACCGATGCCGGTATCGTTGCCGCTGACCAAAATCGTTTCCATGCTGACAAAGTGACCAACCTTCGGGCTGGCCCCGAATTCCTGGCATCTGCTCCTAATCGCGCTCTTCCGGGTCGAGAAGCCGCGAGATGTCGGGTAGCGGTTTGAGCCGCTGGCCAGCTTGGTCGCGCTCGAGGTAGGGATCAGTGGGGCGTTTCAGGTCGATGGGTTCCTCGGGCAGGTTGTCTTCGTCGATTTCGAGGAAGTCGACGGCCTCGAGGTCTGCATCGAACATCAGGGACATGCGGCGCGGCTCCGGTTCGAGCACCAGCGCCGGGTTGGGCACACGCCCTTTTTTTACCAGCTCGATGGGACAGGGGTAGCGCTCTTTCTCGAAGTAGGCCAGGAACTCTTGCAGGGCTGTCGGGGCAAGGCCCTCGCGGCGGTTGAGGAGCACGGCGTCGGAAAAGTGAACACAGGCGCGGTGCCACGGCGTCATCACTTCTGGATCCTCGACCTGGAGGCGGCAGTGAATGACCGTCAGCAGGCGCGTCGGCGCAATGCGGTGGCGCCGCAACCAGTTGGCAAAAGCCTCGACACCGTCAGCGGGGCTGGCGTCGCCCGGCGGCAGGATGAACAGCGGCAATTGAGGCGCCGGCAGATCCTCAATGGCTTCCACGAACACCACGCCGGTAGTGGCGCGCTTGCGCAGGGCGGCAATTCCGTCGGAGGCGTCGTCTTCGCCTGCAGGCAGGGCTACTTCGACGGGCTCACCCTCGTCGAAATAGCCCGCGATCAGGTCGGCGACGATCGCCCGCCGCTGTGCGCCGCGCGCCCCGAGGATAAGGTAGACTGGCGGTTGCTCGGGCATCGCACAGGCTTAATCGAGTTGAATGCGGACGAGCTTGGTCTCGTTGTCGCGCTCGACGAGCAGCACCGCTTCCTCGCGGTCTTCGTCGGCGACTATGGCGTCCAGCGCCTCAACGGCCTGCTCGTAGGTCTCGATTTGCTCGCCGTCGATCTCCTTGATCCAGTCCCCCTGGCGCAATTCGCCCGAGTGCGCGGGTCCGTTGAGATCGACAAAACTGACGACCGCACCGTTGACGTCCTTCTTTAAGACGCGGCGGTCCACCGCGTCTCCGACCAGGAAGCGGCGGATCGTCAGGCCGAGATCCTCGTAGTATTGATAAGGGGCTTCGCGCACGTCCATCGGGAACTCCGCGAGGGTAAGCTCGCGGGTCAGGCGCTCCTGACCGCGGATGATCGTCAGTTCGACGGTTTCACCCGGCTCGTTCTGTCCGACTTCAAAGATGAACGCCGGCGTGACAAACCTGAGCGGAACGAGCCGCGGAAGCGGTTCCCCGTTGAGCTCTACAATGATATCGCGACTCTGCAGATCGGCCTCATCGGCGGGGCTGCCCTCGATGATGTCGCTGACGATCACCGCACCCTGGCTGCGAAGGTCGAGAAACTCGGCGGTTTCTCGGTCGAGCGCCTGCAGCCCCACGGTCCCGGCCCAGGGGCGCGGGTCGCCCGAGGGGTTTTCCGGTACACGGTCGAGGAAGCGGAAGAACGACGAGGCAGGGCGCACAGCGGTGGACTGAGATTGGTTGATCAGGGTCACCCGCAGGTTGCGGTTGTTGATAATCATCCGGCGGCCCTTCTGCACTGGCGGCAGGATCCAGCCGGCGAACGCGCCGTCTGTATGGAACGCCGCAGCGCCTGAGCGGCCCAACTCGTGGTTGGTCACGGCCATCGGCCGGGGTAAGGTCACCACCGCAGTCACGACACCTGTCGTCCGAAACGGCAAAAAGTCCCAGTCCCGATCATTGGCGGAAATGCCCCAAAGGGTATCACCCATTTGCGGGACGCGCTGCTCCCATGCGGTGATCGGAGTCAGGTCCGATGCGGCTTCAGGATTGCGTAGCCGCACATAGTGCTTGCCGGTCAGGTAATCCTGTCCGAGGTAGTCAGCGGGGTAACCGTCCGTGTCCTTGCCGAGGGGAAACACGCGAAACTCGCGAAGCCGCTCCACTGGCTCATTGCCAGGCACGGAGCCCTCCAGCAAGGCAACCGTGCCCTGCTCATCGATTAGCAGCCCATAGGCGAGGCCGTCGTTGCGCTCCGTTTCCTGTTGTACGAAATACTCGACCGCCACAACGGACCGGGTGCGGGCCTCGAACTGCTCCTTTACGGAGTTGGTGGAAATCTCCTGAGCTGGCAGGGCGGAAGCTACAAGCGCAAGCGCCATAGCGCATGCGCCAGCGCGATTGATCGAAGAATTACGCATGTTGCGACGCCAACAGAGCGCCGCGGCGCTGGCAAATGAAAAGGCGGTTTTCCGTTGTCGCTGACACGGTAAGGCATTTGGTTGAGCTTTATGAAAAAGTTTCTTGCAGCCGCCGTCATCATCCTCGTTGTGGGCATCGTCGCCGTACTGATCGCCCTCGGGCCGCTCGTCAGCAGAGCCGTCAAGGAGAGCGTCAACCGCTACGGTCCGCGGGTCGCCGAGGCCGAGGTGGCCGTAGCCGAAGTGGATATTTCGCCGTACAGCGGCTCCGGTACGTTGAACGAATTTTTCGTCGGCAACCCCGAAGGCTTCGAGCAGGAAGAACGGGCGCTTTCTTTTGGCGGGATCAACGTCAAACTCGACCCCGGCAGCGTCTTCGGTGACCGGGTAATCGTCGAGCAGGTGGAGATAACCGATCCCTATTTCAACCTGCACCAGGGCCTCGGCAGCAACAACTTGCAGCAATTGCTCAACACGATCCAAGAAAACCTTGGCGTCGGCGAGCAGGAGCCATCCGAGGGGGGCAAGCAGGTCATCATTCGGGAAGTTATCGTGCGCAACGCCCGCGTTGATGCCAACGTGCTCGGCCAGAAACGCACGCTCGAGCTCGGTGATATCGAGTTACAGGGCGACGCGGAAACGGGCGTGACGGCCGCCACAGCGGTCGGCCAGATGATGGAGCTTATCCTCGACCGCGTTATGACCGAATTACCCGGGGCCTTGCGCGAAATCGGCGTCGACCCCGACAAGGTGCTTGGCGACGTTCGCGCTCGCGCCCAAGAGGCGCTCTCCGGAGCTGAAGAGCGCGTCCGCGAAGCGGCAGGCTCGCTGGGTGAGGACGCCGAGGGCCGCGCCGGTGAAGCCGTCGACCAGGCCAGAGAAGAAATCGGCCGCCGGCTCGGCGGATTTCTCGGCGGCGACGAGGACGAGGACGAGGAATAACGCACAGCCAGGGGCAGGCCGACTCAGCAACCCGTGCTGCCCCGCAGAGCTGGCCTTTCCGCCGTGCCGGGGCGACAGCCACTCATAGCTGCGGCGCGGACTCAAGCCCGGTGCTGATGATCTTCGTCTCGCGCGGGCCTGGGGACCCTTTTGAGCTTCCGTTTGCTCGACGAAGGCCACCCTCGCTTTCACCTGCCAGGAGCGGAATTCGTCATCGCGGGCTTGCACGTCAGGAAGGCTTCGGTTGAGGGTACACGCTCGTCATGAAGGGAGTTTTTTTCGCCGCGCTGGAGCTATTCCTGTTGCTGAACATCGTGCTGGGGCTGACGCGCCTGCTGCAGGGCCCGACTTCCGCCGACCGTATGCTTGCGGTGCAGTTGTTTGGCACCACGGGCGTTGGTGTGCTGGTGCTCATGGCTCACCGGCTCGAAATGCCCGCACTGCGTGACGTGGCTTTCATCTTTGCCCTGCTGGCCACGTTGACGATCGTGGCCTACGCGCGGCTGGCGATTCCGGCGAATCCAAAGGTAAAGGAAGGCGCGGCGGAATGATTTTCGGGCTTTCCATGGTGCTCTGCCTTGTAGGGGCGTTTTTCTTCTTTGCCGGCACCGTCGGGCTGTTGCGCTTTCCGGACACGCTCAGCCGCCTCCACGCCTTGACGAAGGCGGACAACTTGGGCCTCGGCTTCCTCGTTGCGGGAATGGCCGTCGCCTCGCAGTCGTGGGTCGTCGCCGGGGAGCTATTGCTGATCTGGCTGGTGACGATGCTGGGCGGCACCACCAACTGCTACCTGATGGCACAAGCCGCGGTCCGGCGTGGTCCTGCCCGGGAAGCCTCCGACACTCCCGAACCCGAACGGCCATGACCCTCCTGCAAGCGGTAATCGACGTTGTGATCCTGGTGACGATGCTGTCGCTGGCGGTCGGCGTACTGGCGATTCAGGATCTTTTCAAGTCCGTCATAGCGTTCATTGCGCTGGGCCTGTTCATGGCGCTGGCCTGGGTGCGGCTCGAAGCACCCGACGTCGCGCTGGCCGAGGCAGCCGTGGGGGCGGGCATCACGGGCGTGTTGCTGCTTGACGCCGTTCGCCACATGCGCCACCGCAAAGCCCCCGAAGAAGATGAGCGGCGCGGGTAAGATCATTTCCACGACGCTGGGCGCAGCCCTGTGCGCGGCCCTGGGAGTCTTCCTTCTGACGGCGGTTACGAACCTCCCGATGGAGGCGGCAGGGCTGACGCAGGCCGTGGCGGAAAAGATGCCCGAAAGCGGCGTGAAACACCCGGTAACGGCGGTTTTGCTCAACTTTCGCGGCTACGACACCTGGCTGGAGCTCGGCGTCCTGCTGCTCGCGGTTTTCGGCGTCCTGCTGGCGCAACCGGTGGACAGCCTGCGGCACGGGCGCGTGCTTCCCCGCAGTGACGCCCTCGTAACTCGCGCGGTGGCGCTGATTCTGCCGCTGGCGGTCCTGGGTTGCGGCTACCTGCTGTGGGTGGGCAAATATGCCGCAGGGGGCGCATTTCAAGCAGGCGTGCTGCTAGGCTCCGCACTGGTGCTCACCTGGCTCGCCGGCGCGCCTCGCCTCGTCCTGCTGCCGGCCTGGCTTTTCCGCGTAACCCTCGTGCTCGGGTTCTCCGCTTTTCTGGGCGTTGCGACGGTACTGGCTGTGATTGGCGAGGGACTGCTGGCCTACCCCGTGCCCCACGCGGGAAACCTCATCTTGCTGATCGAGGCCTGCGCCACGCTCTCCATCGCCTGGACGATGGCGGCCCTGATTTTTGGGCAGAGCACCCACTCGAATGCTTCCGTGCCCGCATGACTCAAATTCTCGCATACGCCATGACGGGCGCGGCAATTTTCTGCATCGGCGTGTTCGGAGTGTTTTTTGTGTCCCATTTGCTCAAACGGCTGATGGCGCTCAACATCATGGCGGTTGGCGTTTTCCTGGTGCTGGTGGCGGTTGCCAAGCGCAATGCCGCGCGCGAGCCCGACCCTGTGCCGCACGCCATGCTGCTGACCGGCATCGTCGTGGCCGTCAGCGCCTCCGCCTTCGCGGTCCGGCTCGCGCGAAGCTACCACGATGCCTCCGGCGACACTGATCTGGACGAAGGAGGGACGCCGTGATCCTGGCGCTGATAGGCCTGCTGGCCTTCCCCTTCCTGGGGGCGGTCGTGGCGTTCGTCCTGCCCCGCAGAGCGGCGGAAGCCGCAGCACTGACTGCGGCGGGCGCCAGCCTGATCTGCCTGATGCCGGCACTGGCCGGGATCGTCACCGAAGGGCCACTACGCATCGCGGTTGGCGGCTGGGGCGCGCCTCTGGGCATCGACCTGGCCGTCGATGGCCTCTCGGCTACGATGCTCCTTCTGACCGGCGTGATTGGGTTTCTCGTCAGTCTGTATGCGCGGCATTATCTTAACGGCTACGAAACGGGCAAGAAGGGCCGTGCCCGGGATTTATTCTGGCCGATTTGGCTGATGCTATGGGGCTCGCTCAACGCCCTGTTTTTATCGGCCGATCTCTTCAACCTGTACGTCGTGCTGGAGCTGATCGGTCTCGGCGCGGTGGGACTGGTGGTCCTGACCGGCAACAAAGAGGTGCTCAGCGCGGGGTTGCGCTACCTGATCGTGGCGATGGCGGGCTCGCTGTGCTACCTGATGGGCGTGGCGCTGCTGTACGGTGCCTACGGAACGCTCGACGTTTATGCGATCGGTGCCCAGTTGGAAAATGGTGACCTCGAACGCGGAGCGCTGATCCTGATGACGCTGGGGCTGCTGATGAAGTCGGCGGTCTTCCCAATGCATTTCTGGCTGCCACCGGCGCACTCGAGCGCCACCGCGCCGGTCAGCGCGCTGCTCTCAGCCCTGGTGGTCAAGGGATCTTATTACATCCTGCTACGGCTGTGGTTCGAAGTGTTTCCGGCGGCCATCAGCCCGGGCTTTGGCGGCGCCCTTGGGGTGCTGGGAGCACTGGCGATTTTGTGGGGCTCCCTCCAAGCGCTTCGGCAGCGCCGCCTCAAGATGCTGGTTGCCCACTCAACCGTCGCCCAGCTCGGCTACCTGATGTTTTTGTTTCCGCTGACGGCTGCAGTGGCATCGGAGCCCGGAGCCAACGGAGAACTGTCTCCGTGGGTGCTCGAAGCGAGCAAGGGCACCGTTTACCACATCCTTGCGCACGCGCTCGCCAAGACAGCGGTTTTCCTGGTTGCCGGCAATTTGATGCTGGCCCTCAACGGCAGCGACCGAATGGAGCAACTGCGGGGGATCAGCGAACGGATGCCTTTTGCCATCGTGACGCTCGGCCTGGCTTCCGTGAGCCTGATTGGTTTGCCCCCCAGCGGCGGCTTTGTGGCCAAATGGCTCCTGCTCCACGCCGTCATTGGCCTGGGGCAGTGGTGGTGGGCCCCTGTGCTGCTCGGAGGCGGCCTGCTCTCGGCGGGTTACCTCTTCCGGATTTTCCGGCGGGCCCTGCTGACGGATATCGAGGCCCCGCCCTTGCGGCCGGTGCCCTTCGCGCTGCAACTCTTTGCCTTCATCCCTGCCCTGTTGAGCCTACTAATCGGCATATTTGCCAACGACCTGCTGTTCGTGATCCCGCTCGGCACACCGTTCTCACCTGAAAATGGAGGGGCGCCATGAGCTGGAACAACCTGCTGCCATTAATGATTGTGGGGACCTCGCTCTTGACGGGGCTGGCGATTTTTTTTCTGCCAGAGCAGGCGCGGAAATGGCGTACCACGCTCAACCTCACGGGCGCGCTGACCAAGCTTGGGCTGGTCAGTTGGATGGCCTGGGGAACGCTGAACGGCCAGGAGTTCGAAACGCGTTTTTCGATGGTCCTCGGCTTCGACTTCGTGCTGACCGCCGACTCGCTTTCGCTGCTGCTGGTCGGGCTCTCGTCAGTGCTATGGTTGCTGACGACCCTCTTCGCCATCGGCTACTTCGAGCACGGAAAGCACCGCAGCCGATTTTTCGGGTTTTTCAGCTTTTGCGTGACTGCCAGCGTGGGCATCGCCCAGGCAGGCAACCCGATCACCTTTTTCATTTTTTACGAGTTCCTGACCATCAGTACCTACCCTCTGGTCGTGCACCGGGGCACCGAGGATGCGATGCGCGCGGGGACCACGTACCTGCGCTACACCATGATCGGCGGCGCCGTGCTGTTTATCGGAGTCGTCTGGCTGCACGTGCTGATCGGTTCCGTCGACTTCCAGGAAGCGGGTGTGCTATCCCGCTTCGATGCGAGCCTCGCGCCGCAGTTCACCCTGATTTTCTTCCTGCTGATCGCCGGTCTGGGCGTCAAGGCGGCCATCGTGCCCCTGCACGGCTGGCTGCCGGTGGCGATGGTAGCGCCGGCCCCGGTCAGCGCCCTGCTCCATGCGGTCGCGGTGGTCAAGGCGGGCGCGTTTGGAATCGTCCGCGTCGTGTACGACCTCTACGGGGTGCAATTCGCGCATGGCCTCGGGGTGCTGTGGCCGCTCTCGGTGGTGGCGTCGATCACAATTGTGTATGGATCCGTCCGCGCGCTGACGCAGGACGACCTCAAACGACGGCTGGCGTACTCGACGGTCAGCCAGGTGTCCTACATTGCGCTCGGGGTGTCACTGATCGGAGCAACGGCCACCGCTGGCGGGCTTGTGCACCTGATCCACCAGGGCATCATGAAGATCACGCTGTTCTTCTGCGCGGGCATCTTCGCAGAGGAAGGGCATGTAAAGAAGGTTTCCGCCATGAACGGGATCGGGCGGCGCTTTCCCTTGACCATGGGCGCATTCACTATCGCGGCACTGGGGATGATCGGCGTGCCGCCGATCGCGGGCTTTATCAGCAAGTGGTACCTCGGCATCGGAGCGCTGGAAGCGGGCGAGTATTGGGTGATTCTGGTCCTGCTCAGCAGCACCGCACTCAATGCCGGCTATTTCCTGCCGATCCTCTACCGCGCCTGGTTCCGCGAACCCGATGAAGCGTTCCCGCCGCCCTCGCAGGCGTTTGAAGCCCCGTGGTTAATGCTGGTGCCCTGTATCGCAACGGGCCTGATCTCCCTGCTGGTCGGCGTCTATGCGGATGCCGACTGGAGCCCGTTGTCGCTTGCGCGGTTGGTCGCCGAACGGGAATACACGCCATGAGTACGACCTGGATCTTCGTTTCGCTGCTGCTTCCGCTGGCGGGCGCCCTGCTGGCAGCCTTGCCGCGCCTGCCCGCGGTCGTCTTGCGCGTGCTGATGGCAGTGGCGGCGGTCCCGGCGGTGGTTGTGGCCGCGGGCGTGCCGGTGGGGCAATTCTTCGTCATCAATGGCCTGGTGCTCGGTGGAGACCTCGGTA
>JBHJGW010000064.1:0-27407 GCA_050331415.1 Opitutales bacterium
TGGGCCTTGCTACCGCGCGCGCTTCTTTTGCCGCCGCCGCGTTCTTCTTTCGCCGGCTTCTGCTCCACGCGCATGCGAAAGGTTGCCTGGCCTTTGAGGAGCGGCTTCGCCGCCGGGGTCAGTTCGAGCCCGCCGAATTCAGTGGCGGTGAGGTAGCCTTGCGCAACGAGTTGCCGATACAGGCTTTTCCACTGCGTATCCGGAATATCTTTACCGATGCCGAAGGTGCTCACCTCGTCGTGCTGATTGCCGGTGACGCGCTCGGTGAGGTTGCCCTGCAGGACGTCGATCAAGTGGCTCGCGCCGAAAATCTGCCCAGTGCGGTACACGCAGCTGAGGGCTTTGCGGGCCGCATGGGTACCATCAACTGCGGATACGGAGCCGTCGCAGACATCGCAATTGCCACACGGCTCGTCGCGTACCTCGCCAAAGTAGCGCAACAATTGCTGGCGACGGCAAGTGACGGCCTCGCAGAAGCCCAGCAGGGCGTCGAGCTTGCCGTGTTCGACGCGTTTGACCTCGAGGGGCGCGTCGCCCTCGTCTATGAAGCGGCGCAGCATAACAGCGTCCTGCAGTCCGTAGACCATCCACGCGACGCTCGGCAGCCCGTCGCGGCCCGCGCGACCGGTTTCCTGGTAATAAGCTTCCACGCTTTTTGGGAGGTCAAGGTGCGCGACGAACCGCACATCCGGTTTGTCGATGCCCATGCCGAAGGCAATCGTCGCGCAGATAATCAAGCCATCTTCGCGCAGGAACCGCTCCTGGACCGTATTGCGGGCGGCAGTGTCCATCCCGGCATGGTAGGCGAGGGCAGGGTACCCGTATTCCGACAGGGTTTGCGCATACTGCTCTGTGCGTTTGCGGGACAGCGCATACACGATCCCGCTCTGGCCTAGGCGGTCTTTCAAAAAAGCCAGCAACTGCTTCGTCGTGCTCTTTTTGGCGGACACGCTGTAGTGGATGTTGGGGCGGTCAAAGCCGTCGATGAACAGCTCGGCGTCGGGCAGTTCGAGGCGTTCGCGGATTTCCGCCCGGGTACGCTCGTCCGCCGTGGCGGTGAGGGCAATGCGGGGCACGCCGGGGAACCTTTGCCGCAGCGATCCGAGCGCGAGGTATTCCGGGCGGAAATCGTGCCCCCACTGGCTGACGCAATGTGCCTCGTCGACGGCAAACAGGGCCAGCGGCAGGCCGGTCAGCAGGGTGAGCGTCTTTCCCTGAGAGAGTCGCTCGGGGGCGAGGTACAACAGGTCGATTTGGCCGCTGCGCAAGGCGGCTTCCCGCTCGCGCACCTCCTCGAGGTTCAAGGTGCTGTTGAGAAACGTGGCGCGCACGCCGTTTTGCCGCAGCGCGGCGACCTGATCGGCCATCAGGGCGATCAGGGGGCTTACGACGACGGCGACTCCAGCACGCAGCAAGGCCGGCACCTGGTAGCAAAGCGATTTCCCGCCGCCGGTCGGCATGATAACGATTGCATCACCGCCTTCGGCGACGCGGTTAATGATCGCCGCCTGGTGGTTGCGAAAGGCGTCGTAGCCCCAAACACGGCGGAGGACCTCGCGCGCGCGTTCGGTGGTGGGAGCAGAGGTGTCGGCTGGAGGCATCGGTGGTGGTTGAGATTCAGTCCGTACGCGGGTGACGGACCACAAAAGAAGGACCGTAAACGCCACCTCTGTGCCGTGACAAAACGAATCCGGGCCGGGACCGCCTTTTCCGGTACCGCCACGGCCCTTGCGCCCCTCGAGAAGTTCCTGGAGCGTCGGCAAGCAAGCCAGGTCGAAGCGCGTGTGGGGTCAACCCCCGCAGGCCTCGAACATCTCTGCCGGGGAGAACGGTTTGGCTAGCGCAAGGTCCGCCCCGGCAGCGCGGGCGGCTTCGAGCATCTCGAACCCCGCGCCCGAAATCGCGACGACACGGGTTTCTGGGCAATGCTCCTTAATTCGACGGATTAATTCAATGCCATTCAAACCGGGCATCAGCAGATCGGTAATCACCAGAGCGTAGTCGCTCGATTGGATCATGCTCCAAGCAGTACTTCCGTCTGTGGCAAGAGAAGGGTTAAAACCCCGTCGTGAAAGCACGAGCTCGATGGCATCGAGAACCAACTCAAAATCGTCCACCACGAGAACTTTGGGCAGCAGCATAGAACCTCCTTGATTGCCGAGCAAATCAATCTGGTACCCGGAAACACCCGATCAGCAATCCTTATTTACTAGTTTCTGATTTTCTACATAAATGTTTCCTCAAATTTCAGGCTTTAAATCCCTAATCTAAGGGTTTTTGATTAGGCTCGTAAATAATTGGCTGCTTCTGGCACTAGAGATTAAGAGCTTCATGAAAACCCGACAGGGCTGCGCCGTCTGCCAGAACGAATCATCCTTCCTCCGCGCACCGGGAAACCGTCAGAACGACAGCCCAAAATCAGACGTGTCCACCTTTTTTGTCGTCTTAACAAAGGTGGAGGACGCGATCTTTTTTTTTAGCAAGCGTTCGTAGCTCTCCGCGTCGAGGGGAAGGTCGATTGTGCGGTCTTCGAAATGCGACTGGAGAATGGCGTTGGCCAGCTCGACGCTGTGGATTCCCTCGGCGGCAGGAGCGACCAGCGGCATGCCGTCGCGGATGGCAGCCACGAAATTCTTCAAGATGCCCAAGTGCTGTTCGCCGCGCCCCTCGACCGGGAGGCGCACATCCCAGGTTTCCGGCTTGGTGAAGCTGCCGGTCGTGGTTCGACTAAAGTCGCTCGACGCGACTTCGTTGCGCACCCAGTGCAGTCCTGCCTCGTCAACGATGACGCGCCCGCGCTCGGCAGCGATCTCGAGCCGGTTCGTGCCGGGCGCCTCGCCGGTAGTGGTAATGAATACGCCGGTGCTGCCGTCCTCGTACTCAAAATAGGCCGTAACGTCATCCTCCACTTCGATCTTGTGGAAGCGTCCAACCTGGCAAAAGCCGCGGACGCGTTGGGGCATACCGAACAGCCATTGCCAGAGGTCAAGCTGGTGGGGGCACTGGTTGAGCAACACTCCGCCGCCCTCGCCGGCCCAAGTGGCCCGCCAGCCGCCGCTGGCGTAGTAAGTTTCCGTGCGGAACCAGTCCGTAATGATCCAATTGAGCCGGTTAATGCGGCCGAGTTCGCCGCCGTCGATCAAGGCCTTGAGCTTTTGGTAGCGGGGGTCGCCACGTTGGTTGAACATCGCCGCAAAAATCTGTCGGTCGTTGCGGTGAGCCGCGATCAGGCGCTGACAGTCGGCTTTGTGCACCGAAATCGGTTTTTCCACCATCACGTGCAGGCCTGCTTCCAGTGCGAGGATGCCGAGCGTCGTGTGGTCATAGTGCGGCGTGGCGATAATGACCGCGTCGATTTCTCCGGACTTCAGTACTTGGTCCGGCATTTCATAAAAGGGCACGCCAGGCACTTTCGACGCCGCCTCGGGCCGGCTGTCGCAGACGGCTGTTAGGCGCATTTCCGGCACGTTGCCGTCGAGTATGCTACGGGAATGGGCTGTCCCCATGTTACCGATGCCGATGATCCCAACCCGAACTTTCGCAGCTTTGGACATAGGCAAATAAGCCTGCGGCAGGCCATCCGTGCGCGAAAGCGTAAAAGAAGCGGCGTGAACGGTTTCTCCAACTTTCGAGCCGTTGCTACACGATCAAGCATGTGCACCGAAGGAGCGCCCTAGGGATAGATGACGTCATCTCCGGTGTACATCTGGCGGTCAGGCCCGGCTGAGCGAATAGCGAGTTCGGTGGAAGATTCAGCGTGGAAAAACAATGGGGTATCCCATCGGTCGGTGAGGCGGTTCTGTGCGTCGTAGCGCGGGTGCTCGTCGGGAAGGAACGGGAGCCCCCAGGGATTGTTTCCGCGCAGGGTCACGATAATCTCTTCGTGCAGGCCCGTGGGCAGACCGCGCTCGGGTTTCACCAGCAGAAGGTAGTTCTCGAAAATGGCGTTGATGGCCGCGAGGTCGTCTCGAGGCGTTGCGCGAGGAGCCCCGACCCGGTCGAGTTGTTTGGAGGCTGTCTCCTTCAAGGCGGCAGCGCGTTCTTCGAGGGCGGGTGTGAGGGTCTCGCCAGAACGGCGATTTGGAATCTCGCCAGGGTCGTCCGGAATTTTGGGCTGGCGGACGTATTCAGGTAGCTCCGGCTCAACGGCGGCTGATTCCAGGCCGGCGCCTTCTGTATCCGATGGACTTTCTGGCTTCCTGTGCGTCTCTCGGATCGGATTTTCGACCGGGGCTTGCGGCGATCCGGTGTTGCCGTAGTCGCTTGAACGGTTCACCCACCAGCCGAGTAGGCCCAGGCAAAGGATGATCACGGCAAGCCAGCCGACACGGTGAGCCATCGTTGTCTCCAGAAACGCTTAGAGCAGGAAACCGACCGGCGGCGCGGTGCCGCCCGGCGCATAGAAGTTTCCGATGTTGGGGAAAACGGTATCGAGGTCGGACGGCTGCACGCCAAGCCACAGTGCCATCTCGGCGGAAAATTCGTCCACCGAAACCTGCGGAATCAGACGCCCGCGCCCCGTATCGAGCGAGCCGAACTGGGAGCCGTCGGCAAGGTCAGGATATTGGCCATAGAGCTGGCCGCCTTTGACGGCGCCACCCATCACGAAGTAATGGCCGCCCCAGGCGTGGTCCGAGCCTCGGTTGTTCGAGGTGAGCGTGCGACCAAAGTCCGATGCTTCGAACAGCGTGACTTTGTCGAGCATACCAATTTCGACCAGCGCCGCGTGAAACGCGGCCACGGCTTCGTCGACCAGCCTAAGCATATACTGCTGGTTGTTGAGCACCTCGTCATGGTGGTCCCAGCCTCCAAATTGCACAAAGAAGGTCTGGCGGCGCTGTCCGAGCCCTGAGTGCGCGTTGATGGCCTGGGCCACCATCCGCAATTCCCGGCCCAGGCGAGTGTCGGGAAAGGGTGTGGTGATGGGCGCGTTCTGCACCGCACTCTGGAATGCCTCGGCAGCGTCTTTGGCCGCCCGGGTGCGCCGGACGAACGTTTCCTTGAACAGGTTGGCGTATTGCTGGTCGAGCGCGCTGTCGATAGCCGCTGAACGACCGATATTGATGGCGCTCGACTGGTTGTCTCCCTCGATCAGAACACTGCCATCGGGAGTGATCGAGTACGGCACGATGGTATCGCCGCTTTGGAAAACATTCGAGCCTGAGACCGAAATATTCATCGAGATTTGTTGGCTGTCATTGAGCGAGTGCAGCAAGTCGGCGGTGCGCCCGCCCCAGCCTTTCCCGAGGCGCTTGTTGGGCACCGAGGTTTGCCATTGGGAAATCTGGTCGGAGTGGGAAAAGAGCCCCAAGGGCAGGGCGGTGCGGGAATTATAGTCCGCGAGCGTCGTCGGGCGAACCAGTGTTCCGCAATTGGCCACAAAGGCCAGGTCGCCACTGTTGTACAGGTTGCGCAGCTGCGGCATCGACGGGTGGATGGCGTAGCGTTTACCGCTCGCGGCGTCTGTGATCTCCTGCGGGGTAAGCTCGGTGTCAGTCAGCGCAAGGTCCTTGCGGATGTTTTGGTAGGCTGCGTACTCACTGGTTTCCCGCGGTACCAGCATGTTGAAAGAGTCGTTTCCGCCGGCGAGAAAAAGGCAAACCAGCGCGCGGTAATCATCGGTACCCGGTGTGGCCATGGGCATCGACTGGGCGGCTGCTCGGCCCGACATGGAAAGGTTCAGCAGCGTCGAAAAAAGCGACACCGAACCGACTGCGGCACAGCTGGCCTGGCCGATGAAATCGCGACGATTAAGCTTGGGAGGGGTCTTCATGCGGAGGCGAGCTGGAAAGATTTTCAGGGCCGCATTCTAGCGAAGGATCGCTGCATCGGCGTGGTTGTTGATGAGATACAGAGTGAGCGCGACCTTATCATCGGGATTGCTGAGGGGGCCGATGGCGGAGAGCACTTGTGAACGCAGGTCGGGACCGATCAGGCCTCGGGCGGACAAAAGGCTGACACGGTCGACAAGCGCTTCGTCGCCGCCGCTTTCCCAGACAGCACGCATCGGGGCGAGGTCGAGTTGCGTATCGCGGGAGAAGCCGGGCCAGCCTCCCTCCGAGATTTCTTTAAAGGCGTTCTTGATGCTGATCGCCCACACGTCGGTGAGCAACTGGAACTCGGGCGCGACGAGTCCGGCGTCGAGGATCGGACCGGTCGGCTGGAAGTCGGGGAGAAAGAAATTGAAAACACTCGGAGAGCGCAGGGCCTCCATGCCAACGTAGTCGGCTTGGAAATAGGCGCGGATGCGCTCGGTCGAGGGGTCGCCGGAATTGGCCTCGTAGGCGCGCGCCATTTGCACCAAGCGCAGATAGGGATCTGTGAGTTTGCCGTGGTGCGGGTTGTCGAGCTGGGTGTACTCCCGCGCCTCGGGGTCAAGCAAGATGGCTTTAATTACCGACCGCATATCCCCGCGAACGGTACCGTAGGGGCCGTCGCCGTTGAAGGCGTCAGTAACGCGTGAGATATAGGCCGGCGAGGGATTCGAAGTGACCAGTTGCTGAATCAGGAGTCTGCCGATGAAGGGGCCGACATTGGAATGGGTGAAAAGGTTGTCGACCGCGCCGTGGATATCCGCGAGCCCCTCTTGCGGCACGTCGGGGTCATCGCCGTTATTGGTCAGAACCGTTCCGTTCAACAGGTGTTTGTCGCTGAAATCATGGAACTTGTCATACATGTACATGGGCGCGAAAGCATTGCGCCCGGCGTACAGGAAGCCGTTGTCCGTCTTGATCTGGTTGGTGTTAGTCGGTTGGTACGCCAGTCCCGTGAAAACCTCCGCGAACTCCGTAATTTCAAGGTTGGTGTAAGTCGGGATGTCCTCGCCGTTGGCGTCAGTCTTGCGGGTGCCGTCCGGGTTGAGTTCGAAGAGGCCGATGGAGAACAGCTGCATGATCTCCCGAGCATAGTTCTCGTCGGGGTTGGTGCCGAGGGTGGGGTCGGCTTTCTGATTCTTGAGATGGCTGAGGTACAGGCCCATCCGGGGGTTCATTGTGACATCAAAAAGAACGTCGCGGTAATTGCCGAATGCGTTGCTCCCGAGGGTGTCGTAGTAATGGTGCAGGCCATGTTGCCCGAACTCATTGGCGGCAGGAGGGACGCCGACTACGAGGATTTGAATCAAAGCATAATTGATCCGTTTGCGCAGCTCCATCGTAATGATTCGCTCCTCGTCCGTTTCACTCAGGTGGGTGAAGAGCGCGATGTTCATATCGGCGATGTTGCCGTCCTGGCGCTCTCGTAAGATTCCGGTATCAGGATCGGCCCACAGCTCTTGATACCGCTGCACGAAAGGGTAGAAGTCACCGGCAAATTGCGCATCAAGCCACTCTTCGAAGGCGGGCAACTCTCCAACGGCACGGATGCGATCGGCAAGTGCGGTGATCTGCCCGTAGGTGGGACCCATTGTGGCTTGGGTCAGGAAGCGAGCCGCACTTTGTTCCGGGGTAAAAGGCGATGCGGGGACTGGCTGGGTAACCAGGCTGCCGACCGGCACCCAATCCGTGGCCCCGAAGACTGCGTGAACGGACCGTGCTTCAACTTCGTAAGCTTCTCCGTAGTCGAGTCCAAACAAGGCCGTCTGGAGGTCGTTACCGGTACCGGGCAGACCGGAGACGCTTTCAACCTGCCAGGGTGCATCCGGCCCGCTGCGGAAACGGATTTCGAAACGCTGCTCGGTCGTCGCTGCATCGCGGAAGCGAACGTCGAGGGCGTTTTCCGAAAGGGGGGCTAGCGATGGGCTCTGTGGAATCTCCGGCAACCGAATAACATCCGACAACACACGCAGCACCACGAAGAGCCGTTCCCGCTCATTAACCGGCAGGGTGAACCGCATGATCTCGGCGGAGGCGTCGCCGTCGGGGTCGGCCTCATGAACCCTTAAGTTGTACTGGGGATCGCCAAGGTCGATGATGTCCCATGTGGCATCCTCACCAAGATCGTCGGCGACCTCCAATTGGTAAGTCACGTCCGGTGCGCCTCCTGCGGTACGCCGGAAAAAACCGTCGACGGTCCCTGAAGCCTCATCAATCGGCCCAAGCCAAACCGGAACGATGGCACCCGGTGCCTCGGGAACGATATCGAGTGCGTAGGCAATCAGATTTTGAAGTCCGAGGCGACGGGGATCCGCGTCGGGTCGGTTGTCGTCGAGCGGATTCTCGTAGGCTCGGAGCAACAACCATTCTGCGTAGGAACCGGGGGTTGCTCCCAGGGTCAGGCTCTCGTCGGGGCCGTCGCCAGCCGGGGGCAGGAGTCCCGTCTGTTGGATGACAAATTTGTCCAGGCGGGACCCATTCTCGCGATAGGTAATTTGCAGGGTATGCTCACCCGGTGCCAACTTTTCCACGATTGGCTTGGAAAACCAGGCACCAATACCCGACTGGCCGTTCTGCGTGATCCAGGGCCCGGAGTTGCCGATGCGCCAGAAAAAGGAATCGTCACCACCGCCGCTTGACGAGAAGCGGAACCAGAACTCGTAAAAGCTCGCCGCTTGAAGGGCGAAATCGAAAGTGACGATATTGTCCGGGTTGGGTTCACTCTCGAGGGTCCCAAACGTCCGGTTGAGCTGGTCGATCTCGATACCCGAGTTGCCGGAAGCGTCCGGATCGGAAAAGGTCAGCCACGAAGCACCGAGTCGGCCGCTTTCGGCCTCCATCGAGACAACTCCGTCCTGTTCGAGAAAGCGCTCATTCAGGGGTTGGGCACCTGCAGGATGCGAAAGCAGCACGCAGGCGAGGAGGGTCGAGCAGAGGCGCCAGCCTCCTACGAAGTTTCGGTGGCAGAGGGAGACCATTGGGATGGAGAACGATTCGGCCCTCAATTGATAAGAATTACCGGCGCTTTTGCAAGGACGTACGTTCAATTTGAGGCGGTCGCTGACAAAAATTATGTCGTTTCCGAAACTAAGTTGTAAAAACCCCCGTAAGTCGGCGAAAAATCTATGTTCTAGCGTGCCGAAATTTTCTTCATATGCGCGGGATGTGAGGAGCAGATGCTGAATACCCCTTTTTCAACGCTTTCACCAGCACAGGGCTCGCTGCGCGGATAGGCGCCCGCTCGTGTCGCAACCATGATCAAGGCTGGCCTCATCGGCACGGGCGGGATGGGAAACCATCACGCCAACGCAATCGCCCAAACGCACGGCCTCGAGCTGCGCGCCGTGTGCGACATTGAAAGCGAAAAGGTGCAGAGCTTCGGAGCTCAACATGGGATTTCCCAGGTTTTTACCGATCCTGAGAAGTTCGTTCAGGAGGCCGACATGGACGCGGTTATCGTGGCTACCCCGGACCGGTTCCACCGTCCCGCTGCCATTGCAGCGCTGCAGGCGGGCAAACACGTTTTTTGTGAAAAGCCCCTGGCGACAGACGCGCACGAAGCGCAAGCCATGCTTGATGCTGCCAATGCAGCGGGCACCGTCAACCTCGTCAACTTTACTTATCGCAAGTCGTCCGCCTTGCAAAAGGCGGCGGAATGGGTGGCCTCGGGAGAGCTCGGGCGCATCTACCATGTCGAGGCGCACTACCTTCAAGGCTGGCTGTTGACCAATTACTGGGGCGATGTCCGGCAGAACACGCGTTTCCAGTGGCGGCTTTCGCAGGCGCATGGCAGCGGCGGCGTTCTCGGCGATATCGGGGTGCACATCCTCGACTTTGCCACGTTCCCGGTGGGCGAAATCGCCAGGCTTCGCTGCAAGCTCAAGAACTTCGCGGAAAAATTTCCCGGAAATCAGATCGGTGAATATCGGCTCGACGCTAACGATACCGCCGTTGTGACTCTGGAATTCAAGAACGATGCGATTGGTTCGATCCGGATGACCCGCTGTGCATCGGGCTTCAAGAACGCTCTGCAATTGACGGTCTGCGGGGAACTGGGGGCTCTGCAGATCGACCTCGATACCTCTTACGACGTGATCGAGCGCTGCCGGGTCGTCGACCGCGACGCGCAGCCTTGGGAGCGGCTCTACTGTGGTGAGGCGCCCACGATGCTCGAACGCTTCGTCCGCGCGATCGAAACCGGTGAACCGGAACAACCGGATTTTCAACGGGGCGTCGAGATCCAGAAACTCCTCGACGCAGCCCTCTACTCGGACCGAGAAGCGGTCGAGGTGGACCTTCGCACGTTCGAGGGGCTCTAGGTGAGGGGCGTGAACGCCCTCTCACTCGCTGCCGGCAAAAGAAGCGGGCACCCTTCGTGCTCGCGGTGCTAATGGCTGGGAGGCCTGTCTTTTTTTTGCCTTGGTTGGCTGAGCGGAGCTCTCTAGCTTCCCCGCGATTTTCCTTTCCCTAGCCGCCAACCTTACACAATGAGAGCCTCCTATCGCCGAACTAAGATCGTTTTCACCATTGGGCCAGCCACTGCTTCCGAAGAGCGCCTGGCCGCGCTGATCAAAGCCGGCGCTGGCATTTGCCGGTTGAACATGGCGCACGCCGCTCACGATTGGACCCGCGAGATCGTCAATCGGGTGCGCAAGGTGGCTGCTGAGCAAAAGCGCCAGGTGCCCATCATGATGGACGTCAAAGGCCCGGAAATTCGCACCGGTGACCTAACCGAGCCGATCGAAGATCTGCGGATCGGCGAAACTTTCGACTTCCTCACCCAGGGGACCCTGGACAACCTCGAAGACGGCATCCGCGGCGTTACAGTCAACTATTCCAAGCTCAACGAAGATGTGGAAGTCGGCAGTACGCTGCTGGTCGACAGTGGCCTGGTACGGATGACGATCACGGAGATCCGCGAGGACCGGGTTCGCTGTGAGGTGGCGATCCCCGGGCCGATTAGCAACCGGCGCCACGTCAACCTTCCCGGGACGTATGTTCGCTTGCCCGCCCTTACGGACAAGGACAAAGCCGACATCGCCGTCGGGCTCGAGTTGGATCTGGAGCTCTACGCGCTCAGTTTTGTTCGCTCGGCCGAGGACCTTGATACGCTGCGCGATCACCTTCGCCAACATGGCTCGCAGGCGCGCATCATCGCAAAGATCGAGGACCAGAGCGGAATTTCAAACCTCAACGACATCATCCGCGCCAGCAACGGGATGATGGTAGCACGCGGCGACCTTGGCATCGAGTGCCCCTTTGAGGATTTGCCGATTATCCAGCGCCGGGCGATCAAAGCCTGTATCCAGGCCAAAAAACCGGTCATCGTCGCCACGCACATGCTGGAGAGCATGATCGAACAACCCTTGCCCACCCGCGCGGAAGTCACCGACGTCGCCAACGCCGTCTTTGAGCGGGCCGACGCCGTGATGCTCTCCGGAGAGACTACCGTGGGCCAATACCCCGTGGAGTGCGTGGAGGCCATGGCGCGTATTGCGCACAAAATCGAGATGGCCGAGCCACAGGGTTACCGGGAGGAGCTTCCGCTGCGAACGCCAAAAAGTCAGTTGCTGCGGTCGGCGGCAATGCTCGCGCAGGACCTGAAAGCGGGCGTCATGGTATTCACGCGCACAGGTTTTCTGCCCGAGGTCCTGTCGGCGTTACGCCCGTCGCACTGCCCCATTTTCGCATTTACCGACAATGAAACGCTTTACCGCCAAATGCCGTTGATGTGGGGCATTGAACCGTTCCTGATCGATTTCGAGACGGACTCCGAAGCAACCATCCTCAAGGCCTTCGAGCTCCTGAAAGAGCACAAGCGTGATTGGTCGGTCAATGACGGCGACTGGATGGTCGTTGTCACCAACGTCCTTGGTTCCAGCCGCATGGTCGACTCGATTCAGATGCGCTGTGTCGAGTAAGGAAATCCGCTCGGCGGTGGCCCGGTTCACGTCAATTCCGCGTGTTCTGCGCTACTCCAGTCCTTTGAGTTCGGCTTTTTGCTGGCGTTCAGCGGCGCGAGCGAGGAAGTGAGCCTGGCTGTCGAATTCGCTACCATCTTCCGGCTTGCGAACGGGGACGTAGGCGCCGTTGGGCTTCAATTCCGTAGCGTTGGTATCCTTGAGCATGGCTGGAAGGATGTCGTCGATGATTTCGCGTCGCTGGGCTTCGCCGGGGACGGGGTAGATGCACTCGATGCGGCGGAAAAAGTTGCGGGCCATCCAGTCGCCACTGCCGGAGTACAGCCGCGGCTCCTCGCCCGAGTTCTCGAAGTAGAAGATGCGAGCGTGCTCAAGAAAACGCCCGACGATGCTGACAACTCGAATATTTTCGCTCATGCCGGGCACACCGGGGACCAGGGCGCAAATGCCACGGATAATCAGGTCGACTTTCACGCCAGCATTGCTGGCGCGGTAGAGGTTATCAATAGTTTCTTTCTCCAGAAGGCTGTTGCACTTGGCGATGATGCGGGCGGGCTTTCCCGCCTTTGCGTTTTCCGCCTCATGCAGGATGAACTCCTGGATTCGCGCATGGTAGTTGAAGGGGGCGATCAGTAGCCGGTCGAACCGCGGGTTGCGGGCAAACCCCGTCAGCGTATTGAAGACGGCGGCAACTTCAGTGGTCAGGTCCGGCCGTGAGGTGAGCATCGACAAGTCCGTGTAAAGCCGGGCGGTTTTCGGGTTGTAATTGCCGGTGCCGAGATGGGCATAGCGGCGCAGGCCGTCGCCTTCACGGCGGACGACGAGCAGGCATTTACAGTGCGTTTTAAGACCGACAATGCCGTATACCACGTGCACGCCGACACTTTCGAGCTCTCGTGCCCATTGGATGTTATTGGCCTCGTCTGCCCGGGCCTTGAGCTCGACCAGGGCGGTAACCTGCTTGCCGTTTTCGCACGCCTCCTTGAGCGCTGCGATGATGGGCGAGTCGCTGCTGGTACGGTACAGAGTCAGCTTGATCGCGAAGACTCGCGGGTCGGCGGCTGCTTGCTTCAACAGCCCGAGCACGGGACCAAAGGAGTCGTAGGGATGGTGCAGGAGGAAATCGTCCTGGCGCAGCGCGGCAAACACATCGCGCCCTTTAGCCAGCGCCGGAGGGGTGAAGGGCACAAGCGGCGTATCGAGTAAGTCCGGCCGCTCGATCAGCCCGTAGATGCTCATCAGGCGCAAGAGGTTGATCGGGCCCGTTATGCGGTACACGTGGGCAGGGTGCAGGTGAATGCGCTTGAGCAGGTCCGCCAGCAGGCCATCGTCGACATCGGCCTCGATTTCCAGGCGTACGGGCGCGCCTTTGCGTTGCTTCGACAGCTCGGTCTGAATTGTTTTAAGCAGGTTTTCGATCTCCTCTTCGTCGATGTAGAGATCGCTGTTGCGGGTGATCCGGAAAGCCCACGCGCCTTTCACGCTGTAGCCTTGGAACATCGAATCGTCGAATGTTTTGACGAGGTCGCTCAGCCAGATGTAGGTGCGGCCCTTGCGTGCGGGGATAGCGATTTCCACCAGCCGGGGCAGGATGCGCGGCACGGGGATTACGGCCATCTTGCGCTCCGTTTCTTCTGCTTCCGGGTCCTCAAGCAGAATCAGCAGGTAGAGGGCTTTGTTCAGAAGTTGCGGGAAAGGATGGGCGGGGTCGATACCCATGGGCGTCAACACCGGGAAGACCTGTTCGTTAAAATAGTTGCGGACCCACTCGGCCTGTTCGGCATCGAGTTCGTGAGGCGCCTTGAAAAAGACGCCCTCGGCTTCCAGGGCTGGTTCCAGCTGCTCGCGCCAGCACGCATACTGGTCGGCCACCATCGATTCGACGATATCGTGGATGCGGCGCAGCTGCTCTTTGGGTCCAAGGCCGTCGATGCCCGTCTCCACAACGCCCTGCTCGACTTGCTGGTAGAGGCCGGCAACTCGGATTTCAAAAAATTCGTCCAGGTTGCTGGAGACGATGCTCAAAAACTTTAGCCGCTCGAGCAGTGGCACGCGTTCGGACCGCGCGAGGTCTAGCACGCGGCGGTTGAAGGCCAGCCAGCTCAATTCGCGGTTAAAATAGGCCACCTTGGGAAGATCCTTGGGTGGGGTTGCAGGTACGGGTTCGGGCATGCGCTCACCTTGTGCCGCGCACTGGCGCGCTTCAACGGAATTTGCCACCCCGGCTGAGTAACGGTTTTGGGGCAAGCTAGACCGCTTCCGCCGCGTGTTGGGCACCTTTCAAGGGGCGGAACTGCTTTTGGCTTGTGCATTGGGGGCGGGCAGGGTTGCTTTGCCGAATGGTTCACCACCTAGTGTTTTTTAACCTTAACGACGGTGTAAGCGCGGCGGACGCGGTTAGCCGTCTGCACGGTCTCAAGGGCTTGATCCCGGAGCTGATCACGCTCGAGGCGGGCGAAAGCATTTCCGGTGACAGCGGGCAGTGGGACGTCGGCCTTTATACGACGTTCTCCGACCGCGATGCGCTCGAGGCCTATCGCGTCCACCCCGAGCACCAGAAGGTCGTGGAGTGGCTTAAAGCGAATACTTCGGCGCGGACTTTCGTCGATTTCGAGACCTGAAGCCGGCCGAAACTCAACCCCTATCCGATGCCCGTACGCGTTCTGCTTTCGACCACGTCCTACCAGGACACTCCCGGCCCGCACCACGAACTTCTGGCGTCGCTGGGCGTCGAACTCGTCCGCGAACGCGGTCCGTTGTCTGAGTCCAGAATGCGGGAGCTCGCCGGCGATCTCGACGCTTTTCTGTGCGGCGATGATGTCATCTCGCGGAGTGTTCTCGAAAAGGCATCCCCTCGGCTGAAAATGGTTTCAAAGTACGGAATCGGGGTCGACAAAATCGATGTGGCGACCTGTACCGAAATGGGGATACCCGTGAGCTTCTGCCCGGGGGTAAATCACACTACCGTTGCCGAGCACACATTTGCGCTGATGTTGGCGCTGTTCCGGCATCTGGTCGACGAGGTTAACTTCGTGCGCGGTGGTCAGTGGAAGCGCCTGACGGGTCGCGAGGTGAGGGGAAAAACGATCGGCATCGTGGGCCTCGGGCGGATTGGACGCGAGGTGGCGAAGCGTGCCGCTGCTTTCGGGCTCAAGGTGATGGCCTTCGACCGGTTCTGGCCGGAGGCCTTTGCCGCGGAGGTAGGCATCACGCAGCAAGAGGATATTTCAGCGCTGCTGCGCGACAGCGACATCGTGAGTCTGCACGTCAACCTGGCAGACAATACCCGTGAAATGATTCGCGGAGAGACCATTGACGGCATGCGCGACGGCGCGATCCTGCTCAATTGCGCGCGCGGCGAGCTGGTCAATAGTACGGATGTCGCCGCGGCACTGCACTCCGGGAAATTGGGAGGTTACGGTGCGGATGTGCTCGACAAGGAGCCGCCGTCCAACGATCACCCGCTGCTGACGGCCCCGCGCTGCATAGTCACCCCCCACATCGGCAGCCGGACTTTTGAAAGCGTTGAGCGTCAGGCTCTGATGGCCACGCAAAACCTCGCCAATATGCTGAAAGGCGATAAACCCTTGGCGCAGGTCAACGATGTGCCGATCCCTCAGCTGTCAACTTAGCCTCTAGGGTGCTTCGGTCTGCTACGTTGATGGCTGGCTTCGGGAAAGGCTGAAAATCGCAAGCCAAATAGCCCCACTTAGCCAGCGGTCACCACAACCGGCACCAGATGACCTTGAGATAACGGCCTTCCGGGTGGTTGGAGTATTCAGGGTGATCGGGGCCGGGCCCGGTGCGGTCGATAATTTGGGCACGGCGCCCAGCACGGTGAATGGCGCGAATGACGATTGCTTCGAAATCGGCCGCCCTTAGCAAACCGGAGCAGCTGCAGGTCACGAACCAGCCGCCGGGTGAGACGAGCCGTGCCGCGAGCTGGTTGAGGTCATGGTATTTCTTTTCTCCTTCGGCAAACGCTTCTTCGGAGCGGCTGTGGACGAGCTTGGGTGGGTCCAGCATGACCACGTCGAAAGCTTCGCCGTTTTTCTGCGCCTGCCGGGCCCAGGAAAAGGCATCGGCGTGGACGAATCGGATGCGTTTGCCCGGCACCTGGTTCAGGTTCGCATTGCGCTGCGCCTGAGCGACAGCGGTCTCGTCGAGATCGACACCGATAATCTCGTCAGCGTTTCCGGTGGTCGCGGCGTAAACCGAAAACCCACCCGTATAGCAACACAGGTCGAGCACGCGCGCGCCTGCCGTTAGTCCGGCGAAACGACGCCGGTTTTCGCGCTGATCGCAGAAAAAGCCCGTCTTGTGCCCCGCGGAGAAATCGACCTCGAAAGTCACGCCATGCTCACGAATTTTTTCCCGGCGTTTTGGCGGCGAGGCCGGCTCCGGGATGTTTTCGAGATGCTGGTTTTCCTCGGAAACGGACACCACCGCGGCATGGGTCCCCAAGGCGGAATGCAAATGCGGCAACCATCGAGCCAGGCGCTGGTGCATCCCCAGGGTCGATACTTCGATCGCCAGCGTACCGCCAAAGCGGTCGACGATTAGCCCGCTCAAACCGTCCCCCTCTGCGTTTATCACGCGGAAGGCGTCGGTAACGTCGGGCAAGGCGAGCAGGTCCTTCCGGAGTGCGAGCGAGCGCTCGACCAGCGTATCCAAAAACTCCTCACCCACGGTTTCGGACCCGTGATGGTAAACCCGCACGGGAACCCGTGCGGCGGGGTTGGCGATACCGGTGCCGAAAGGCTGACCGTCAGGCCCGAGCACCTGCACCAGCCCGCCGGGTTCGAGGCCGCGAAGCTTGTTGTCCAGCATCCGTGAAAAGATCGCCGGCCCGAAGCGAACGTATTTCAACTTAACGGTCGCCAGGCCGCCTGAAGCCGAGGGGGCAGGGCGATTTGGCGACTCACGGCGGGCGAGGGATTCAAATTCAGAAGCCATAGGGGAACCCACCAGCATGCCACCGCAAACGCGCGGGTCAATCGCGGCCCCTTCGCCAAACGTGGGGTAACAAAGACATCGCTATTTTGTTCACAAAGCCAGGCTCTTGCCTGAAGGTTTAGTTTGAAATGAGGATGAGGGACATCGCTACTGGTGATCCTTCAAAAAAACGCCCCGGAATCAACCGGCGCGCCTGAAACGAAACTCGATGAAAGTTCAGCTGCGGCGGCGCAACAGTCCGGCGCAGACAGCGATGCCGAAGGGGGCCCTCATGGCTGCCGGCTCTGGAATGATGTTCCCGGCGGCAACCGGTAACGTGGCTTGGTAGAAGTCGCCATCACCGGGTTCGGCGTCGGGGTCGACGGAATTCTACGCAGCGGCCAGCCTTTTGCAGGGGCCTTATTTCACCGATTCGTCTAGCTCAATACCGAGGGCTTCGTATTGGCGGCGGCGGGCCGCCTTGTCCGGTTCGAGGACTCCTTGCGCGAAATTGGCGACTTCACGAGCGACGCGCCGGGGTACGACGACAACGCCGTCGCCATCCGCAACAATGACATCACCCGGCATCACCAGCGCTCCGCCGACGACCACCGGCGTGTTGACTGATTCCAGCTCATTGCGGCCGGGCCGGATGCCCCTCCCCGGGCGGCGGTAGTAAACCGGAACTCGTTGAGCGATGATTTCATCCGTGTCCCGGATGCCGGTGCCGTTGCTGATGACACCCACGGCGCCCTTGCGAACGAGCCCAAGGATGTTGTTCGAGCCAATCGATCCAACGTCGTTCGAAGGGCTCTCGTCGATGACGAGGACCGAGCCTTCGCGCATCAGGCGTTGAAATGGTTCCGAAGAGCGTTCTTGGTACCATTCGCGAACGGCACCCTGAAATGCTTGCGGCTCAGCATCAGCCGGCATCGCGCCCTGCGTCGGAACATAGCGTACCGTTACTGCAATGCCGACGATGCGGTGTTCGTAATCTTCGACGTCGCGCCACAAAGGATGAATTTCCGGGTCCATTCGACCGACGTGCGGCAGGCCGACGGCGTCCATGCCATCGACCACGTCTGCGACGCGCAAATTTTCGAAGAGCGCAAGGAGCTCGGTGTCTGCTTCGGCGGTGTAGACGGGTGTTTTCAGGAAATGTTTGCCGTCGCGGAGGTCGGCATCCGAGTCTTGGGCGTTAGCGTCTTGAGGGGAGGTCATGGCGAAGGCAAGGACTGCGGGGAAAAGGGCTAAGGCGTGCTTCGTTGACGTCCGCAGGCGTTCGTTTAGCCGGTCCCATCCATCGGCGGAGGCTTCCGCAAAATAGGCGTGCGCAGCGCGCGAACCCGCAGCATTGGCCCAGATAAGCGCGAAAGCCGGGCCGACTAGCGCCCACGCGAGGAGCTCGCCCGAAGATAAAGGCTGGGGGGACCCTGAGCCAAGCGCCTGCCGCACCAGCGCATAGACCGTGATCATTGAATTGAGCATTAATATCAACGCGAGGACGCCGAACAGCCACCGGAGAACGGGAAACGTCCACTTCTGCGGCCGGAAAAGTCGGTAAACGAAAAAACCCACGCCTGCGACCCATGCCGTCAAACCGACGTATCGGTCTTCCTGGAGATATCGAAGAGCGTGCACAGCGCCAAGGGATACGACCGCGACAGCAAACGTGTAGATAGCCACAGGGAATTTGGTGTTTTTCGGCAATCCCATTTCAAAAGATAAGCATGGCTCCAGAATTTTGTGAATGGTAAATCACGGGTACGTAGCACTTTCGCCGCAGAGTGAAAAGCTGCCGACACTCCGTCGCGATTATTTCCGAAGGCGACAGCTATTTTTGGAAAACTCGCCGGACCTCAAAACCTGGAAAACGGTCGAACAGGGCACTTGCACCGCAGAGGAGCAAGCATTCGCGCAGCGCGTTCGGTTTTTCCGCTTGGCGGAATAAACCGGAGCGCAAGCGAAAGTACGCCTGAGGAAGCGTTTGCAAATTCCCGCCTTGCCGAGTAGCGGCTGGCGTTGCATCGTCACGGTTTTCCCCGAAACGAACGATGCTACGGACACATACTTGCGGTGAGCTGACTAAGGCCGATGCCGGTCAGCAAGTGACTTTGATCGGCTGGGTGCAGAGCGTGCGCGACCATGGCGGCGTGCTCTTTATCGACCTGCGCGACCGCGCCGGGCGCACGCAGGTGGTTTTTCACCCCGACTACCCTGAGCTGCATGCCGCCGCCCACAACCTCAAGGATGAATCGGTGGTACAGGTGGCCGGCATTGTGAAGGAGCGTGACGCCGGGACCGTTAACGCCAAGATGATTACCGGCGAGATCGAGGTCAGCGCGAGGGAGATGAAAGTGCAGAACGTCTGCGAAACGCTGCCGTTCCCGCTGGAAGATGAGAAGGCCGACCGCGTCAATGAAGACCTGCGCCTTGAGTACCGTTACCTTGACCTGCGCCGTCCAAAGATGCTGCGCCTGATGGAGCTGCGCAACCGCGCCAGCAAAGCCACGCGTGATTACCTCGTCGATCAGGCGGGCTTCCTCGAGGTCGAAACGCCAATCCTTTTTAAAAGCACTCCGGAAGGTGCGCGAGAGTTCCTCGTGCCCAGCCGGCTCAACCCCGGCAGCTTTTACGCGCTGAGCCAGAGCCCGCAGCAGTACAAGCAAATGTTGATGGTGGCCGGCGTCGAGCGGTACTTCAGCATGGCACGCTGCTTCCGCGATGAGGACCTGCGCGCCGAACGCCAGCCGGAGTTCACCCAGATCGATATGGAGATGAGCTTTGTCGAGCGCGAGGACGTGTACACCATCATCGAGGGTATGCTTGCACGCATCTGGAAAGATACGCTTGGCGCGGACATCCAGACGCCGTTCCTGCGGATGACGTACCACGACGCCATGAACCGCTTCGGCAGTGACAAGCCGGATATGCGCTGGAGCCAGGAAATGATCGACCTGTCCGAGGAGTTCAAGGACAGCGAGTTCAAGGTCTTCCGCGGCGTGCTCGACAAGGGCGGCGTGATCAAGGCCTTCAACGCCAAGGGCCTTGGCGACATCACCCAGGGAGAAGTCAAAGCGCTCGAAACCACGGCCAAAAGCCTCGGCGCCAAAGGGCTGGCCTATATCATCGTGCGGGGTGATAACCCCGCCGACTGGCGCTCTCCGATTCTGAAGTTCTTCACACCGGGCGAGATCGCCGCGTTGACGCGTTCCCTCGATATCGAAGACGGCGACCTCGTTCTCTTCGCCGCCGACCAGTGGACGCGGGCCTGTACCATCCTTGGGCGAATCCGCTTGGAGTGCGCTAAGCTGCTCGCCGGTAAGGAGCGCAAAAAGCTCGAGATCCGCCCGGATGATTGGAAGTTCCTCTGGGTTACCGATTTCCCGCTGATGCTTTGGGAAGAGGACCTTGGGCGCTATGTCGCTGCGCACCATCCCTTTACCGCCCCCGTAGCGGAAGACCTCCACAAGCTCGAGACAGACACCATCAACGTGCGCAGCCAGGCGTACGACGTCGTACTCAATGGCGTCGAACTCGGCGGCGGCTCCATTCGTATCCACCAGCGCGAATTGCAAGACCGTGTCTTCCGCAACGTGCTCGGGCTCGACGAGGCAAAGGTAAACGAACTTTTCGGCTACATGCTGCGCGCGTTTCGCTTCGGGGCTCCGCCCCACGGCGGTATCGCCCTCGGCTTCGACCGCATGTGCGCACTCCTCGGCGGGACTCCAAGCATCCGCGACGTGATCGCCTTCCCGAAGACACAGCGCGGTCAGGACGTTATGGCTACTGCCCCGGGCCCTGTTCAACCCAAGCAGCTGGCGGACGTCTACGTGGCGAGCACTTGGACCGGCGAAGAATAATTGCGTTCAGGTGCTTATGCCACCTTACCGAATAGATCGGTAGATTGAACGCCGTGTGGCGGCTTCGGATGCTTTTGGCGCAGAGCGGCGTTGGCGACGACGAGGCGGGGCTTACAGGCCCAGCCGTCGCCCCCGCTGCCTTGCTCTGCATCCAAGTTCATCTCGATCAATTTACCGACCACTCCGGCAAGATGGTATTAGACCTCGTGACTTGATCGTTTCTGGACCGGCTTTGGCGGTGATTGATGCCGCCTCGGGATCGAGGAGGCGAAGCACGGCTCGCGGACGTTACCCTTGAGGCGTTGCCTCGGTGGCGTGATTCCGCGGGCTCTGGCGTCGCCCCCTGTTCAGCGGGGTAGGGGCATGCCTTTTTCAGCAGCTATGGTGGGTTCGTCTTTGAGTTCTACGGATGTCCAGCGGTTGGCGAGGGGGTCTTTGTTGGCCTTCATGGTGTCGAAGAGGGCAGCTTTGAGGCGCTGAACCTCATCGGAGACGAGGCTGTCGTCGATGCGGTTGGTTAGCTCGCCCGGGTCTTCGGAAAGGTCGTAGAACTCGTGGCGGTCACCGGTCGGGTGATAGACGAATTTGAAGCGTTCATCGCGAATCATTCGCATCGAGTAGGCGCCGGTTTCGGTGCCGAAGTACTGGGAGAAAGCGTAATCGCGCGGGCGGTAGGTCGGCTCAGCCGCCAGGCGGCAGAGGTCTTCGCCGACAAAGCTTTCCGGGGGTTCGGCCTCCGCGGCAAGGGCAATCGTCCGGGCGATGTCGATGCTGTTGGAGGCAAAAGATTCGCAGGTCGCTCCCGCAGGGACTTTCCCGGGCCAACGCACGATGAGCGGTACGCGAGTAACGTCTTCGTACATATTGAAATGCTTGTCCATCTGGCCGTGCCCACCGCAGAAATCGCCGTGGTCGGTCGAGTAGATGACGAGGGTGTTGTCGGCCAGCCCGAGCTCGTCGAGCTTGCCCAGGACGCGGCCGATGTGGTGGTCCATTTCGGCGATGATCCCGTGGTAGAGGCGCACGACCGGTAACCAATCTTCCCAGGTCCAGCCTTCGACGCCCCAGATTTTCATCTGCCGGCGTTGGGCAGCGGGTTTGCCTGAAAGGTCGTCGGGAAAGCTCTGCCAGGGCGCGAGGTTGACGTTCGCGAAGCTATTCGCGAAGGGCTCCGACGGGTTGCAAGGAAGGTGTGGTTCCGGGGGGTCCCAGCGGACGAAAAATGGCCCGTCGCGACGTTCTTCGATTTGCCGGATCACATGGTCGGCCTGCCAGGCAAGGGCGGATTGCTCCGGCGGGCAGCTGGCGTCGACATCCCCGAAGAGTCCGTGTGGCTTTTCCAGCGGGGGCAGATCGGCTTCAGCCCGGTACTTGCGGTAGTCCCACACAGCGACGTATTCTTCGATTTCCGGTCGGCCCGTCGGATAGGTTTCCAGTTCGCCGTGGTATTTGCCCGTCCAAGCGTGCCGGTAGCCCACACCGGTCAGCAGTTCGGTGAGCAGGGGCAGTTGTGGCCGGGCAGCGCGGTCGAGTTCAGAGGTGGGGATGCAGTAGCTTCCGTGGGTCGTCGGCCAAGCCCCCGTCAGAAGCGATGCCCGGGCTGGCGTACAGATAGGAATGGTGCTGTAAGCCCGCGTAAAGTGAGTCCCTGCGGCTGCAAGCGAATCGAGGTGCGGCGTGTGCAGGCCTTCGCGCAGGCCATGCGCATGGATGCAATCGTAACGGTGCTGATCACTATGGATCAGAAGGATGTTGGGCCGGTCGCTCACTCCGCTATTGAGCGCCCCAGAGACGCCTCCGGCCAAGCAAAAAACGGCGTCTGCCGCGGCTTAGTATTGGAATCCGTTGACCCGGGTCGGCGCCCGTTCGGGTCACGGTGCGACCGCAAGGCCGTGCGTTTCGAGAAGGGGCAGGGCGAGCGTGAAACTCGAGCCTTTGCCCACTTCGCTCTCGACGCTGACTGTTCCCCCATGGAGCTCGGCCAGCCGTTTTGCAATATACAGGCCGAGGCCGGTGGAACTTTCACCCGCCGTTGGGCGCGGGCTCAATTTGTGAAACTTCCCGAAGAGCTGCGGCAGTTCCTCCGCAGGGATACCGGGACCTTCGTCGCGGACCGTGAAGGTCATTGTCCGAGACGGGCTTTCGAGCTGCCGCAGGGTCACCCAGACGCGGGCCTCACGAGGCGAATACTTGATCGCGTTGCTGATCAGATTGTCGTAGAGTTCTCGGAGTCGGTGCTCATCGGCGCGGATGAGGAGCGGATCCTCCGGCGCCGTCAGACTAAGGTGGATCGCCTTGCGCTCAGCGTTCGCTCGATTCATCTCCAAGACCGCTTGCGCGATTTTACCGCCATCAAGTTCCTTCAGGTTGAGTCGCACTTCTCCGTGGTCCAATGAGGCCGAGTCCATCAGGTCCTTCAGCTTGTTGAGCAGGCCGCGACTGCAGTTGCAGATCATACCGAGGAATTCCCGCTGCTGTTCCGGCTCGAGCGCATCTTTAGGGGCATCTGGCTGAAAGGCCTCCTGAAGCAACTCTCCCAGAGAGAGCACATTTGCCATGGGGTTGCGCAGGTCGTGGGCGATGATGCTCAGCATTTCGTTTTTGCGCTCCATGATGGCCTTCAATTCATCATTAGTCGCCACCAGGGTCCGATATGCCTGCTCGAGCTCCTGGGTCCGCTCGCTTACCCGCCGCTCGAGCTCGAGGTTGCTCTCGCTTAGGCGACGGTTGG
This sequence comes from Opitutales bacterium, assembly GCA_050331415.1. Taxonomy (GTDB): domain Bacteria; phylum Verrucomicrobiota; class Verrucomicrobiia; order Opitutales; family Cerasicoccaceae; genus DAIQNO01. The sequence continues at coordinate 23,264 of JBHJGW010000064.1, forward strand.
CCGCATGAAGCTCGTCGATCAGCCCCGCTTTTTGTAAGCCTTCGCCAATTTGCGAGGCGAGGGCCTGCAGCAGGTTTTCGTCGTCGCGGTCGAACCCCCCGGTGCGCCGGTTAATCGCCTCGGTGACGCCGATGACAACCCCGTGACGATCGCGCACCGGGGAAGCCAGCAAGTTGCGCGTTCGAAAGCCCGTCCGCTGGTCCACGTCCGGATTAAAGTGTGGGTTGGCGTACGCGTCGGGCGCATTCACGATCTCCCCCGTCGCGGCGCAATGACCCGCAATTCCGCAGTCGAGTGGGATACGAATTTCCTTCAGGTCCTCACCCGTCGCTTTGAGCGACCACAGCTGCTGTCTCTCGCTGTCGACCACAAAGAAGCTCGCGCGCTCACAGCGCATGATGCTGATGGTCTTTTCGATGACGCGCCCGATCAGCGAGGTGACATTGCGGGTGCTCGTGACCGCGCTCAGAACGTCGAGCATGACCGACATCCTTTCGTTGGATTGGCGCAGCCCGTGGAAAAGGAAAAAGTTTTCCGTAGCGATCGAAACCTGATGGCTGAAGGCTCGAAACAGGGTGAGATCGTCCTGGTTGAAGACCCCGAGGTGCTTGTTGATCACCTGGATAACGCCGACCAGTTCGGCCCGGGAGTTGAAAATAGGGCCGCAGAGAAGGGTTTTGGTGCGGTAGCCGAGGCGCTCGTCCGTGGCGCGGGAAAAGCGAGGGTCCTCATAGGCGTCGTCGAGATTCACGGTTTCGCCGGATTCGGCGACATAGCCGACGATACCTTCACCCCAAGGCACGCGGATCTCACCATGGGAGACACCCAGGGCTACCTTTGACCACAGCTGTCGCTGTTCGCGGTCGACCAGGAAAAGGCTGGCGCGGTCGGCCTTCATGACCTGGCAGGCAACCTCGACGATTCGCCGGATCAGCCCTTCGCTGCCCTCGCTGAGCAGCTTTGGGTTGGACATGTCGAGAAACTGGTTGATGTCGCGCAGGGAACGTTCCGCTAACCGGCCCCGGGCAACGCTTTCGCGAAACCGCCGATTGGTTTCGCTCAGGCGCTGCGAAAGGAAGCTGGAGTACAGCGAGGGCGACCGCTGAAAAAGCTCCGGAAGGAGGCTGTAGTCAATCTCGAGTACGGTGCAGGCTTCTTCCGCACGCGCGCTGAGCTCCCGAGCGCTGTCCTCGAAGTATTCCGATTCACCAACGAGGTCTCCCGGCGAGGATTCCACCATCGTAATTTCCTCATCGGCCCAGGGTAGAAAAACGCTCACTCGGCCGCTCACGATCAGATAAAGCGCAAGGGCCTGCTCGTGCAGTCGGAACAAGTAGGCCCCGGCTTCGATTTCGCGCTCCCGCATGAGGCCCGCCAGCAGGTCGATGTCACTTGCTTCCAGCGAGGCGAACGCAGGGCAGCGGCGAATGGCTTCGACTTTCGGGTCCACGGGGCGAGGTCTCTTCAGTGGGGCTAGCAGCGAAAAGCGGTTTCCGGGCTTGTAAGCCACCCGTTGGCCAAGAGCCAGCTTTTTCGGAAAGATAACGGCGATGGCAGCGAATTCGATTTGCGCCGCCGCTTCGTGTCTCTTTAGCTCTCGGGCTTGAGCGATTCCCTTTACAACGAGCGCCGTCGCGACCTGCCGCGTCACGTCGCCATCATTATGGATGGCAATGGCCGCTGGGCGCGCCAACGGGGTCTGCCCCGGCTTGAAGGCCACCGGCGCGGCTCTGAGAGCGTGCGCCGGGCCTTGCGGGCAGCCCGGGAATCCGGCGTGCACACGGTCACGCTTTTCGCCTTCTCGGTCGAGAACTGGCGCCGGCCCGAGGACGAGATTCGCGGCCTTTGGAGCCTGCTGGACCATTTTCTGAACAACCACCTCGAGGAGCTGATCGCCAACCGCGTCAGGTTGCGCTGGTTGGGTCGGCGGGAGGGCATCCCGGACAAGCTTCGCGAGCGCCTGGAAGCCTCCGAAAATCAGACGGACCAGTTCCACGAGTACACCTGCAACGTTGCGCTCAACTATGGCTCGCGGACGGAGGTCATCGACGCAGCGAAAGCCTGGCTGGCGGATGTGCAGGCCGGAAAGGCCCAGGCAGAGGAACTCGATTGGAACGAGTTTGCGGGCTATCTCTACACGGCGGGTCAACCGGACCCAGATCTCCTCATCCGGACTTCGGGCGAAACGCGGATCAGCAATTTCATGCTGCTGCAGCTGGCCTACGCCGAGTTGCACTTCACGCCACGGCTGTGGCCGGACTTCACCGAAGCGGACTTTTTCGCTGCGGTGGAGGATTTTCAGCGCCGGGAGCGACGTTACGGGTTGACCGGGGAGCAGATCGCCGACGTGGATAAGGCACCCTTGGCATGAAGCAACGCATCATTACGACGGTAGCCCTATGGGCAGCATTGGCACTTGTGCTCGTCCTTTTTGGCGAGCTTGGCGGGCTGGTCCTCCTAGTCCTGATTACCACGCTGACCCAGATCGAAACGCGGCAAATGGGCCTGACCGCTGGCGGGCGTGACGAGCGCCCGCTGACGCGCCTCCCCGAGCTGATGCTGGGCTGGAGCATTTTGCTGGGCAGCTACTTCAGCGGCGAGGCGGAGTTTGCGATGGTCACAGGCATTCTGTTGGGGATCGTCGCACTGGTTCCGCCGGTCACCTGCTTGATCAGCCAGCGAGAGGTACGCTCCGTTTGTGCGCGTACGCTCTATCTGCCGTGGATGCTCCATTTTTATGTTTTAGCCCTCCAAAGCTTCGATAGCCTGTGGGTGCCCATCTGGCTGATTGCCGTTGCGAAGTTCAACGACGTCGGCGCGCTGCTCGTGGGCCGAAAATTGGGCCGCCACAAGATGGCTCCGCTCACGAGTCCAGGCAAGACGTGGGAGGGTGCCGTCGGCGGCGTTCTAGGCGGCGGTCTCGTGGGCTTTGTCCTCGGGTTTGTGCCGGATTTCCAGTTCGTCACCGGGCTGACCCCGGGCTCCGCCTTCGAAGTTGCCCTGCTTCTGGGGCCGGTGGCGATTGTGTCTGACCTCAGTGGCTCCTGGCTGAAACGGCGGGCGCGGGTCAAAGACTCGGGTACGACCATCCCGGGAATCGGCGGCATGCTCGATCTCATTGATAGCCTCCTGCTGGTGGCACCGGTTGGCTACGGCTTGCTCATCCTTGCCAGCCGCGTATGGAACTGATCCAGCCTCGATGATGAAGTCCCTGACGTTGCTGGGTGCGACTGGTTCGATCGGCGAAAGCACCTTGAAGGTGCTGCGCCAGCATCCTGATCGGTTCTCGCTAAAGGCCATCGCGGGACATCGCCGTTGGGAACAGCTCGCGGCAATCGCGCGGGAATTCGGCGTGCGCGACGTCGCGCTGTACTGTCCGGACGCTCTCGAAGCAGCCCGCTCGAGTGATGCCTTTCTGGCAGGAACGCGCTTTCATGGGGGCCTCGATGGCCTGGTCGCGGTTTCCACTTTGCCGGAAGTCGATACCGTCATCGCGGCGATTGTCGGGACCACCTCGCTGCGGCCCGCCCTGGCTGCGCTGAGGGCTGGTAAACACCTTGCTCTCGCCAACAAGGAAATCCTCGTCATGGCTGGACAGTTTGTCATGGCCGAGGCGCGAGCTCACCGGTGCGACATCCTGCCCCTGGACAGCGAGCACAACGCCATCTTCCAGTGCCTTCAGGGGGAGCGGCGCGAAGATGTCGACGCGATCATTTTGACTGCCTCCGGTGGGCCGTTTCGCGACTTCTCCCGCGAGCAGATGCGGTCCATTAGCCGGGAACAGGCGCTGAAGCATCCGAACTGGGACATGGGTGCCAAGGTCACGGTGGACAGCTCCACCATGGCCAACAAGGGCCTCGAGGTAATCGAGGCGCATTGGCTCTTTGGCTTTGGTCGCGATAAGATCGAGGTCGTGGTGCACCCGCAGTCGATTGTGCATTCGATGGTGCGCTACGTGGACGGCTCAGTAATAGCGCAGTTGTCCCCGCCACACATGTGCTTTGCTATTCAGCACGCGCTGCTGTATCCGGAGCGCGGTGAGGGGTGTGTGCCAACGCTCGACTTTACCCAGGCGCAGCATCTGACTTTTTGCCCGCCCGATTATGAACGTTTCCCCTGCCTGCGGCTCGCAATGGACGCGATG